>JAPPFH010000082.1 GCA_028875185.1 Chloroflexota bacterium
CGCCATTTGTTCAGTCAGTTCGCGTCGGGGCAAGGCGCCACCGTCATTGTAGCGTCAAGCGATCTTCGTCGCCGGCTGGGCTTGGAATCCCGATGTGCTTATCGTGTCTACGCCAACGAAGTTTCACATGCGCTATTGCCTGGAAGCCGCCCGCGCCCGGAAAGATTTTTTCTGCGAAATCTCCCTGTCCAATACGCTGCAGGGCGCCGATGAATTGCTTGCGCTGATGGAGAAACATGGACTTGTCGCCGCGCTGGGCATCAAAAATCCTTGTCACGCCGTCATGCGACAGGCAAAAGCCTGGCTGGGTGAAGAGCGCCTCGGCGCGCCGCTGACCTATCAGATGGCTTTCGGCAACTACTTGCCCAATTGGCATCCCTGGGAACCATATCAGGATTTCTACGACGAGACGCAAATAATGGGCGTTATCGCGCAGGAGCTCGGCACGCTCTACACTTTGTTGGGGTCGCCTGTGCGCGAGCTTTACGCGCAGTCGTGTCATTCCGGCGACTTGCAAATCGAGGGACCGGACAACCTGCAAATCTTGGCGCGGACCGCCGCCGGCACAGCCGTCACGCTGCAGATCGATCTCTTGCAAGATCATCAAACCTACGATTATCGCCTTGTCTGCGCGCGCGGCGTGATAGAAGTCAAGCTATTGCCGGAAGCCTGCCCCCAGCGTTATCTGAATGCAGCCGGGCAATTCGACGAGATGCTTCCCCCCGCCGGCTACACATTCGAGAAAGCCTATATTGATGAATTTGGCCTGTTCCTCGACGCCTTGGATTCGAGGCAGGAGTGGTATCATTCACTAGGAAATGGCGTTCAGATTCTGCACCTCCTCGACGCGGTGAAAGAGAGTAGCGCCACCGGACGGCGAGTTGTGATAAGCGAGTGAAGAGAGTTTCGATATGAGTCTACTTGGCAAGACGGCGCTAATTACCGGCGCCGGGCGCGGTATCGGCAAGGGCTGCGCCCTGGCATTGGCGCGGCGCGGCGCTACTGTTGTCGTCAATGATCGACCCGCCAGCCCGGACCTGGCTGGGACAGCCACCGAAATCAAGCGCGCGGGCGGCGAGGCGCTGGCTGTGGAAGCCGATGTCTTCAGCCGCGACGGCTGCGCATCTCTGGTTAACCGCACCCTCAAGCAAGTGGAGGGCATTGATATTCTCGTCAGCAATCCCGCGTATAGCGTCCGCGGCGCATTCCTGGACTATGATCCCGAGGTCTTTGAGCGCGTCCTGCAAGGGACCCTGGTCGCCGGCTTTCACATAGGCCAGTTGGTGGCGCGCCACATGGCAGCACGGGGAAAGGGCGGCAAGATAGTATTCATCTCCAGCGTCCACGCGTCTATTCCGCTGCAGAACGCCATCGCCTACAATGCCGCCAAAGCTGGTCTGAATCACATGGCGCTGTCGATCGCGCGCGAACTCGTCCCCCACAAAATCAACGTCAACGTGATTGAGCCGGGCTGGATCGACACACCGGGCGAACATGAAACTTTCGGCGCGGAGGCGCTTGCGGAGGGCGGGCGGGCATTGCCCTGGAAGCGGCTGGGCAGCCCGGCGGACATCGGCAGCGCAGCCGCCTTTCTGTCATCGGCGGAGGCCGACTATATCACCGGAACCATCATGCGCGTCGATGGCGGCTACATGCACAAAGACGCTTGACAGTTTATCGTATCCATCGCAAGGGCAGCGTCCTGTCAAGGAGCGCCGCAGCGGGCTGATTGCAGCATTGAGGAGAGACAACACATGAGGAAAAGTAAAGTTTTGGCGCAGTGGCGGAACAATCAATTCGCGCGTTTTTGCGGGATGGGGCACGTGCTGCCTTTCTTCATCCGCTACGCCGCGCACTACAAGTATGACGGCATCTGGCTTGATCTGGAGCATCGCAACTTCGACGCGCGCGAAGTGCAGCACCTGCAAGCGCTCTGCCATCTCTACGATATTGATTGCATGATCCGCCCGCCGACTGTCCAGCGCACGCGACTTTACCGTTACCTGGAAGACGGCGCCGCCGGCTTGATGATTCCTTTCGTCTCCGATGCCGAAATGGCGCGGCAGATCGTGGCGGCGACCAAGTTCCCGCCGCTCGGCAATCGCGGGCTGGATGGCGCGGGCTTGGATTGCAACTTCGGCGGCGACAGCTGGGCGCCCAACAGCAGCTACATCGCCGACGCCAACCGCGAGACCTTCATCGTCGCGCAGATCGAAACGCCGGAAGCGGTCGCCAAAGCTGAGGAAATTGCGGCTGTGCCCGGCATAGACGCCCTCTTTGTGGGACCGGGCGACCTGGGCTTGCGCCTCGATGCCTATCCTGAAATCGGCCGGACCCTCGACGAGGCCGTGGCGCAGGTCGCGGCTGCCTGCGACCAGCACGGCAAAGTCTGGGGAAGAACGGCCTCGTCGATTGACGAGGTCGACCGCTACCGCCGGAGCGGCTCGCTGATGATCCCTTACGGTGGCGATTTCGCTCTGATGAACGTCTTGCGGGAAGCCAGCGCCGATCTGGATCAAATGCTGGCGGAATAGCGTCGCAGGGGGATCAGTAAGGCAGCCAGTCCGCGTATTTGCTTTCGAGCAGTTGCTGACAGGCGCGGAACTGCGCCTCGCTGAACCCGTGATAGGGCGAGAGCAAGCGCAGGGGCATGCGCTCGAATCCGCCTAGGCGCACCCACAGTTTGTCATAGGCGCCGTCTATTTTGCTTTCGTCCGCCAGCGCCTGGAAAAGATCCGCCAGCAGATCGTGGAATCCCCGCTGCAAGACGAGCATGGTTGGGAAATCACCCGCTCAAGCCGCGGCGAAATAGGCTTTGACTTTGTGCGGGATCAGCGAACCGAAGGTCGCCAGCAAGGAGCATTCGCCGTACAAGCAGCCCTGCAGGAAATTGCCCTCGCCCAGAAAGTGCTGCAACTCACCGACTTGGCTGACCAGTTCGGCCGCCCGCCGATGACCGCCGCCGGTGTTCTTGGTGGCGACCAGATTGGGCAGAGCGTCAACCAGCGGGCGATAATCACGCGCTTCCAGCACCCGCCCGGCCCTCGGCAAGTTGTAATGCAAGAACTTCGCCTTGGGGAAGGCGCCGCAGACATCACGAAAGAAGGTCAAGACCTCGGCATCGGTCAGCGCGCCCCAGGATGGCAATGAAATCTGAAAGGCGCGGAAGCCGCGCTCGTAGGCATATTGCAGTTTTTCCAGCACGATCGCCGTCGACAGGCCGATCACGCCAACCATCGGATGAATATCCTCGCCGCGCGTTTCCTCATAGAAGATGTCGACGATGCGCCGAAACTGCGCTTGATTCACGGCATAGCCTTCACCAGCCGTGCCAAAGATGTACAGGTGATTGAAGTGCCGCAAGTTCGCCCGCAGCGAGCCCCGGAAGTCATCTTCCAGCAGCGCCTCGTTTTGGTCCCAGGGAATCTCGCATGATACCAAAATCGCTTGAGGGTAGCGCGTCTGTGAAGCGCTCATGAAGCCGCCTCGCTTTCGCTGCGCAGCGGCAGATGGCCCGACAGGTACTCCCGCCGCCAAAGGGCGACCGTTTCCTCGATGAACTGTTCGACAGGCATGTCGATGCTATTCCGCGCCATTAACTCCGGCAGCCACTTGGTCCCATAAGCCACGTGCTGCCGCTCGTCCGCCATATCGTAGCTGACATATTGCGCCGAAAGCCGATCGCCAGCCGCCTCATATTGTTCCAGGCTGCGGCGGCGATGGGGAAAGGCATGCGCTTCGTTGCCGCGCGTCAACAGGCAATATTGCGTGGATGGGTCATATTGCGAGCGCCAAGCGTAGATGCGCGTATTCTGCGGCACCGTGGTGTAATCAAGCCCGTGCCGCCACAGCCATTCGATGCCCAGCAAGCAATGCCGCGTCTCGTCGTAACAATGCCGCGCCGAATCGTAGACGAATCCCCAGGGCATATCCGGCGACAAATGAATGATCAGCGCTACCGTTTCCGCCGCCAGCATTTCCTGGCTGTAATTCTCGAACTCGTCCAGTCGGCGCGCCGCCTCATCCGTCTTCCGCCGCGTTTCGGCATCGCCCCAATGCCGCTCCAGGATGATGAAACGGTCGTCGCGGGCAGCGGTCATCGGCGAGCTGAACGGGCTGCGCGCATCCGGTCCCGCGGGTTTCTCGGCGCGGGGTTCATCACCCGTGACACCGCCGGCATAGGCCAGCAGTTCAGCGATGTAACGTTCCCAGTCGCCGGTCGGCTGCCCGGCGAATTCCCTTCGCGCCCAGGCGACATGTTCCTCCTCGTCCAAGACAATATGTTTCAGCGCATAGAGCGTGGGCGCATCGGGATTGGCGAAGGTCTGCCGGCTATGCCAGCGATAAGCTTCCAGCAAAGCCGGCTTGATGACGCGAAACAAGCCCGCCAGCAGGCTGCGCTCATCGGGCGCGTGGATTGCCTCCGCCATCAGTTCTTCCAGCGCGGGATCGCCGGGCGGGCGGAAAGCCGGCGTCTGCACCTTGCGCAGCCGCTGATACAGATGTTGAACATGCTGCGCCTCCTCCCATAAGAAGCGCCCCAGCGCCAGCTTGTACTCCATGCGCGCGGTCGCCGGCAGCCAAGCCGCCAGAATGCGAATGGTCTCATATTCGATGAAGCGGTAGCGATTCAGCAGGCGCTTGTTGCGTGCCATATCGACCTGTTCAGCGGGCTTGACGATCTGCATAGTTGCGCTCCCATATTGGATAAACTGCGTCGCTCACACAGCAGAAGGCTTGTTATTCGCTGCGAGCGCGCCTGGACGATTCGCTGCCGCCGAGGGCTTACCAAGCGGTCCAGCCGCCATCAACCAGGATGTTCTGCCCAGTGATATAACTGCCGGCGTCGCTCGCCAGCAGCAGGACGACGCCCTTGAGTTCTTCCGGCTTGCCCATCCGACCCAGGGGCACCTTCGACTCGAGGCGGGCGATAAAACCGGGATGCGCCTGGTCGATAGCCGGCATCTTGGGAAAAGGACCCGGGCTGATGCAATTGACGCGTATATTGTCGCGGGCCCAATAAGCCGCCAGATGGCGAGTCAGATGCACCAGTCCGCCTTTCAGCCCGTGATAATTGGGCGGGCTGTTGATGCCCAAGCCCTCATAGGCTTCGGGGTAGCTGGCGACCACGCCGTACATGCTGCCGATATTGATGATTGAGACGCCAGCGCCGCGCCCGCGCAGGTGCTGGGCGACATCCCGCGCCAGCAAGAAGCAGGCGGTGACGCCGACGTGATAGGCTTGGTCGAAATCGTCTGCGGTGGCGCTATCAATATCGGCCGGCGGACCGCCGTAAGCGTTATTGACCAGGATGTCGATCGCGCCCATGCGCTTGACGACATCGGCGACAAAGCCGGGGATACTATCGGTGTCGCCTTGGGAGAAGGCCAGTCCCAGATGTCCAGCGCCGGGCAAGCTGGCCGCGAAAGCTTCCGCCTGGGCGGCGTCGCGACTGGTAAGTACCAAACGCGCGCCGGCTTCCGCCAGCGCCCGGCTCATTGCCGAGCCCAGCCAGCCGGCCGCGCCGGTCACGATAGCGACTTTCCCGCTTAGGTCCATCAAGCTATGCACATCGCGTTCGGATACCGGCATGGGGTCCTCCCCGGCTAAGTTTGATTCATGAAGAGCTGCTTGGCATTATTGTAGAAGATATCCTCAACTTGTCCGTCGCGCAGGCGCATCCGCCAGCAAGCCAGACGCAGCGCCCGGAGCGACTCCAAGCCGACCAGCACGGGACGCAGTTCGGCGTGCTTCTCTGTCAGGTTGATTTGATCGGCATAAATCCAGTGGAAAGAATCGCCGATGGCCACGCAGCGACCGCGACTGTGACTGACGGGGAAGTCCGATCCATAGAGCAGGCGCTCGTGCCCCATGACACCCATGATCGCCTCGAATGCCCCCGCTTCAGTAACGGCAGATGTATCGAAGAAGACATTGTCCAGGCTGCGCAGGCTATGAATGCCTTCAATGGTGTGCCAGGGGTTGAAGCCGCGCCCGGCGTGCGCCAGCAGCAACCGCATATCGGGATATCGCTCGCAATAGCGCCGGATGGTCGCTTGATTAAGCGGGTCGGCCAAGGCGCGGTCCCGCACCAGGTGCAAGGTGATGGCAAGCCCCAGCTCGCCGGCGACCGCGACTTGAGATTCCGGCAGGTAGGTTTCTATCGGCGCCGTCCAGGTTCGCTCGCAGCCGGTCGCCATGGTATGATAGCACTTCAGTCCGACGAAACCCTCGGCTTTCACCATCTGGTAAATCGTCTTCGCGGTCATGTCGGGCGCGATGATCATCTGCGCGAAGTCGCCTGCCCGCGGCGAATTGCGAACTTCGCGGGCGACGAAGTCATTGTTCCGCCGGCGGCCGCCGCTGAAAGCCAGCCCCGCGGGCCGGCGGGAAGTCGCTCGGCAATCGCGCCCAGCCCCTCCCGCCGTTAAGAGAGTGGTACAACTCGACCCATTCATCGGCGCAGTCTTTGTCCGACCCGCGGCGACAGGTCATCAGCAGCGCTCCATCGCGACAGGCCAGCAGCGTCGGAAAGGTATAGACAGCGCGTTCGGCAATCGCGCCCAGTGCCGCCCGGCGTCAACGAGTCTCACAATTTATCGCTCTTCGCCAGCCTCAGCGAACCAGTCGCCGGAAGGGTTCTCTGGTCAAGTCGCTGTCCAGCATCTGCTGCAGATCGCCGCTCTCCAAGCCGCCTTTGATCAGAGCAAAGGCTTCGGCAGCGCAATGCGCCGTCCGCTCGATATCTTCCAGCGTGTGCGCCAGGGTCGCCTTAAAGCTCATGTTGCAATGAACGCCGCGGCGCGCCATTTCTTGGATGAAAATGGTGTTCACAGCTGGACGCAGGCTTTCGTCGGGCAAATCCAGTTGAATCACCGGATTCCAGAACATGCCTTCACATGCGCCCGGCAAGCCAACATCGCTCAGCGCTTGATTGATGCGCTCGCTCAGCGCCGTACCAAGCTCTTCAAATCGCTGGGCGGAATTGCGCCGATCGAGCTCGAGGATGGTCGTCAGACTCGCTGCCAGACCGAGGTTGTCACTCCAATACGAACTAGAAATAAACATGCGCCCCGCCGGTTCCATCACGGCGCGCGAACCCACCACCGCGCCCATCGGATAGCCGTTTGAAATCGCCTTTGCCAGCACTGTCATATCGGGCGTCACGTCCAGGTAGGCTTGCACGCCCCCGATCCGGGGCCGAAAACCACAGGAGACTTCGTCAAAGATAAGCACGGCGCCATACTCCCGCGCCAGTTCTTTGACCCCGGCCAAATAGCCGGGCGGCGGCAGCTGGGAGCGCATCGGCTCCATCATGATCGCGGCGACCTCGCCTTCATGCGCGCGCAGCAAGTCGCGCAGCCCCGCCAAATCGCCCCAGACGAAGGGCAGAGCAGTGCCCGCCAATTGCGCTGGCACGCCGATTGGCTCGATGCCGGCGAAGGGAAACTCGCCGCTTTCGGGATCGACCAGATAATTGGCCGACTGATACCAGTCGTGCCAGCCGTGATAGCCGCTGAAGAGAATCGGGTTGCGGCCCGTGACGCCGCGGGCGATGCGCGCCGCCAGGGCGTTCGCCTCGCCGCCGCCCTTGGTATAACGCGCCATTTCGGAGCTGGGGATGACTTCGTTGAGCAATTCGGCCAGTTCAATCTCCAGTGCGCTGTTAAGCGTGAAGATACTGCCGCGGTCGATTTGCGCCTTGACCGCGCCGTCGACGGCGGCGTCGGCGTGCCCGAGGATGATGGCGCCGACCGCGTTTACCCAGTCGATGTACTCGTTTTCGTCCACATCAATGAAGCGCGCGCCCTTCGCTCGGCTAGCATAAATCGGGCTGTTGCCATGCGCGAACTGACTTGAGCGCCGGCTTATCAGTTGCGTCCGGGAATGAGCGCTTCCGCTTGCCGGTAAAATTCCAGGGATCGCGCCACGCGCTGTTGGTCTGGCATGTGGGTCTCCGATATTTCGTCTATGTTTTGGATTGCGCCATGTTTCTCGACATGCCCGTCGCCTGGAGCAGGCGACTTGATCACCGGCTTCGTCTCGGAGACGATTCTACGGCATGATGACTTATAGGGAAGATGGAACCGTCAAGAGCCGCTCGGCGCGTAACCGGCGAAAAGGTCACAGGAATGTCTCGGTCACGCAAAATTGTAAGCCGCCTCGTCACTTGAGCGACGGGGTTTACATAAATAGGTTAAAGGGCGGGATATCGGCAAAGATCGGATATGCGCTCAATCTCATGCGCACTAGCGCTGCTGGACGCATCCATTTGCATCTCGTTTCCAAAAGCATCTTTCCATTGGATTCGGCAGTTAACGATGGGTTGTTAATCAAGTAGTCTTATGAGCCAAGATCGCTGCGAAGAAGTAGAGAGAAGCGCGTGATTAAACTTGAAGAACTGAAAGGCAAGATGCGAGTCAATGGCATCTTACCGAATCAAACGGTCCAACTGGTCGCTGTGGAGCAAAGCGGAGCGAATTCTGTATCGGTAGCCTACCGCCGCGCAGACGGCGGACTGGGCGAAAGGGTGCTTTATCGGGCGGATGAAGCGACGCTCTCTACACCGCCGGATGAACGGCTATGGCCATTTGATGGGGACGGACGGCTGTTGAGTCTCGTATTCGAGGCGAACCGCATTCAGCTAGGACATCTCTTCGACCCGCTCTTGGCCGTGCATACCTCGCTCATCGAGCCGCTGCCGCATCAGATTACAGCAGTCTACGACGAAATGCTGAGGCGG
>JAPPFH010000149.1 GCA_028875185.1 Chloroflexota bacterium
ACCATTTTGGACATCAGCCCATTTCTGGCAAATCCATTTCACATAAGACGTATTGATTCAATAATCAGCCTATATACTCATAAAAATTGTACTAGACATGCCGTATAAGTACTTTATACTGTCCTATTATAGACATTGGACAGGATCTAGTTTATGGATTTGCCACAGTCGTTTGACAACAGTAACGGGTGCCTAGAAAGCTCACTGCGCGGCGAGCGAGACAGACTTCAGCGGGAAATAGAGCAATTGAGCGCAGAGATTGAAGAGAAGGAATTGCTGACCCGCGCGAAGATAGAGCGGCTCGGTCACGTGCAGGCTCTGCTATCCACGGATTCTTCATCAGTTGCGAAGCCAGCGCCAAAGCGATTGGAGTCCCGCGCGACTTCAACGCCGACTCCAAAGCTGCTCGAGATGGCGGAAGAGGTCTTGCGCGAGCGCCAGGGTGAGCCCATGCACTATCGGGATTTGGCCGATGAAGTGTTGCGGCGGGGTGCGGTAATCCGCGGACAGGACCCTGCCGGAGCGCTGGTGTCGCGCATGACTCAAGATGACAATCGTCGGGCTGATGAGGAAAAGCGCTTCATACGCCCCACCAGCAAAGGCTTCTATGCGCTGCGGGTCGATTATCCGAATGCGCGCAATGTCGGCGCGCGGCGGCGCAAGCGGGATTCGAGTTAATCTAGCGATGAATAAATTGAATCGAACGGAGATACGCGAAATGAAATTCACGAACACTTCAAGTCACATGGTGCAGGAAGTCACGAATATCATTGATGGTTACAAAATGGGCTCAATGCGCGCTTTGGCACAAGAGCCCGTGCAAAACGCTTTAGATGCTGTTCGCGAGGGATGCAGCACCGTGGAGGTAGAATACCGCCTACTGCGTCGCCGTGACGATGACGGCAAGCCATGTTTCCTGCTAACCGTATCTGACAAAGGCACGACCGGCTTGAGGGGTGACATGGTGAGCAACAAAGAACTGGAAGCGCGGAATTATCAACTCAAGCCCGAAGAAAACTGGGCGGCATTTGAAGCGCAAGGCTATACTAAAGAAAATGAAGATGCGCTCGGCTCCCGCGGGCAAGGCAAAGCCGCCTTTTTGTATCATTCGCATGTGCCGCCCGGCGAGACGCGGCGCATGGCGATGCTTTATGACACTCTTCTAGAATGTGGCGAGTACCGCCTAGGCATGCGTTACGCCCGACCAGTAGATCAGATCTTGTCGCCGCCACTCCTAAATGCAGAAGCTCAAGCCGCTCTTCAAAGGGACTTCTTCCTGCTTGGCGACTTGAATGTCCCTCTTCGACTAAAGCCGCTTTGCGAAGTCGGTACCCGAGTAATCATCCCTTTTGTGGCGGAAGAAGACGCTCTGGAATTTCGGCCCGGTAGCGAATTAGAGCGTTGGCTGCAACGCAGCTGGTGGCGCGCAATCCAGATAGGCAAATTGCGCATACGGGTCGTGGATGAAGACCAACAAAGCGAAACAGAAATAGGAGTGCCAAAGTGGTGGCGGGATTTGCCCCGCGAAAACAGTCCTACTCCCGAAGGCAGATGGCATGACCTGCCTGATGGCTGCCGCGCTTGTGTTTGGGGCGATCTGGCATTTGGCAATGACTATAAATTCCGCCGACTGGTAATGCTTCATAGCGATTCCTTGACCGAAGACGAAATCGTCAGAGATCATCCAGAGTATTCCGGTATCCAAGTTATGCGCGGCCTGCAGTGGATTGAAACCCGTGGCGCCCGGCAGGATTTTGGTGACTACATTCCGCCAGACAAAAGACCTGGATTCCGCGGTTATGTCGAATTTGACAAACGCACCAACAGCAAGCTTCGCGCTGCGGAAAACTCGCAGCACGACGGATTTGACGCAAGGGGTTCCAAAGGCGAAATTGTGCGTGAGTTGCGCGCGCAGCTAGATGCCTGCACGCGCAAGTTCAGCGCGGAAATGGGCTGGGAGACGGCGCCGTCGATCACAACGCAGCAAGTATCTCAGCGCGAAAAGGCGACGCTTACGCGATTCGTGGAGACTTTCTTGAACCAGAATGGACGTAAACTGGGACAGGCCTCGACAAAGGGTGGACAGGAAGGAACCCGACTGCTCTGGGATTGTAATCTTGATTTGGATTATCCCGATCCGAAAAGCACTCGCGTCGATTGGGGGCAGTCTATCCGACATGTGAATGTCGAGGTGGGGTTTGAACCAGGCGAAGATTTGGTTGGCAGCGCCGACGTGATACTGGAATGGGTGGATGAAAGCGGCAAAGCGCAAGAGCTTTGCAGGCGCGAGGACGCTGTTAGCAAGCAATGGGGCAAAGACCGCGTTCAAAATCGATTTGAACTTGGAGATTGGCAGATCCTGCGCGGCAAAGCTCGCCAAGAGCAGCAAATCGAATGTTCAGTTCCAGGAGAGTGTAAGCTGCGGGCAGTTGTCCTGTATCGCGCAGGGCGGGTGAAAAGCGCATCGCGGACAGTCTACGTGCAATCCGAACCACCGCCACCGCCCGAAAAGAATCCGGTCACGCTCTCCATCAGCGCCGTCAACATCAGCGCGGACGATAAGAAACGCATTGACCATGGCGAAGTATTGCAGTTGCAAATCAACACCAAGAATAGGAGTGTAGAAGACGTCAATTATTGTTTCACTGCCTCCTTTAACGCTGAAGATCATGCAATCGCACGCAGGCAGCCCATCACATTAGAAGGCACACCGGCCGGAGAATTGCCGATCAGGCAAGTTATTCTGAGCGAGAAGCGCCGCCTGTTTGATCCGGAGCAAAATGTGCCGCTGCCGCTTGACGGGGTTCCGACGCTGAACATGCCAGAATCAAGCGGGAAATACACTATAAGCGCAGATCTCCACGACGAAAATGACGATGTGGTCGCCCATGCCAGCTGCCCAGTCTACTTCCAGCGCGACCCCGGCAATGCTAGAAACAATCTGCCCTTCGAGATTGAGCAGCAAGACCAAAAGGCTATGTGGCTGATGAATGAGGACCTTGACCTGCTTACATACTCGGGCGACTATCCGCTGTACAAACAGATGAAGGAGGTTCAGAGTCAGCGGAGCGCGCTTCAGGGGCGGCTGGCCTTCATCGCCGAAATCAGCGCCAACGGCTTGCTCGAATGGGCGCTGAAGCCAAAGGAAACTGGGGATGACAGCCACTATGATCAATTGTATGATGAGAGCCGCAGCCACGACTTGTGGGACGCGTTAAATCGAGGGCTCGAAAACTTGAGCAGAACAGCGGAATCTCCGATCCAATTCGCGCAGACTTGGCGCGAGACTGTCGCAGTGATGCTGGATATCTTCGCCAGGGAGAACAACTAGTGGCCGTCCTCGTCTGGAGCGAGCGCGACGGCATCCTCGGCAATAGCATCCACAGTGGGCGGCGCGTCGCCCTTAGCGCCGAAGAATACCGCTCCGAAGCCGAAGCCCTCGATTTGCAGCTGGACGAAGCGCTAGATATGGCTTGGCATGCGCTGACCTTGATTACGCGACGCGAAAACGGCAAAGCGCGTTTTGACACATTGGAACAAGCCTGGGTGTGGGGACGCGCCATTCACGTTTTAGGGGTTATGCGGCGCCGCGGCATGATCGGTGAGCGGAAAATCCTGCTTTGGCAAGCGCTAACAGCCAAAGCTTGGTACGGAATCCGCAGTGATTCGACGCGTGACCAGCGCTGGAGAGAACTCATCCCAAGCAAATCACGAAAGTGGCTGACCCAGCCTACAGACATTGACGCATATCGTTTTCTCGAAATCGGATATTGGGTGCGCGAAGATTCCTTGCAGCAGGTTGGCGAGCTATTTTGCTGGAAGTTCAGCAACGCAAATGACTTATTCGATCGTACGTCGTTACATTCAGTTGAGCTGCGTCGAGCTATTTTGCACTGGATTCAGCATCAAGACGGGAAAGTGCGCCGATTCTTGGGCACTCCCATTCACGATGGAAAGCGACACGCCCTCATTGCCAAAGCGCTGTACAAACACTTCCCCGCAAAGGGTCCCGGTTCGGCGCTGTTACCGCAACATTATCCTGAGGATGAATTGCGCTCTATCGTCTGGGAAGTGCTGGACTCGGCGCGCGATGCCTATTTCAGCTAAGGAAAGCAAGACCGCTAAGAAAAACTAGGGCGCATAATCCTCAATGCGCCCTTAATCTCGTTCTGGTAGCTGGCTGGCTTTACCCCGTGCCCAAGCCCAACAGACCGGTCTCCGGCTGCGGCTTGCGCGACTGTTCGTCGTATTTGCCGAAGCGGATGACATCGCCAGCGCCGGTGATCGCCTCCACCGACAATCCCAAACTCTGCAATTCCTTGACCAGAACGCGGAAGCTGGTGGGGATGCCAGGTTCTTCAATCGGCTCGCCTTTGACAATGCTCTCGTAGGTCTTGACGCGCCCCTGCACATCATCGGACTTCACCGTCAGCATCTCTTGCAGAATATGGGCGGCGCCATAAGCCTCTAGCGCCCAGACCTCCATCTCGCCGAAACGCTGCCCGCCAAATTGAGCTTTGCCGCCGAGCGGCTGCTGCGTGACCAAACTGTAGGGACCGGTCGAGCGAGCATGCGCTTTATCCTCGACCAGATGCGCCAGCTTCAACATGTGGACGTAACCGACGGCGACATGGCGATCAAAAGGCTCGCCCGTGCGCCCGTCATACAGTGTCTGCTTGCCATAGTGGGGCACCGGGATTCCGCTTTCGAACATCACGCGATTTGCGATTTCAAACAGATCGCGCAAGGCAAGATCGTCCGACAATTCAATCTCGTCAGCCGCGTTGTGCTGGATCCACAGTCGAATCGAGACTAGGACAGCATTGGCATCACGATTGTCGCGTTCTTCAAGCGCAAGCTCGCTATTGTCGTACACCATTACCGCATCGGGGTCATGCCCGTATTCGCGCAGCATCTCGGCAACGGCAACCCGCCGCACATAGATCGGGTCGCGCTCAAGGATGATCGCCTCATTGTCGTAGAGCCCGGATTCGCTCACGCGATCAACCAGATAGGCGCAAATGACATGCATATCATCATCGAAGTCTTCGGGCGCGATGCCAGCGCTCTCCGCCAGCCGTTCATGGCTTTCCCAGGCGCGCTCGGTGGTCAGCCTCCACGCCCAGTCTATCATCCAGGCGCGTCCCAATTCCGCTTGGATCTCCTGCTCATTCACGCCATCAAACACGGGTGTAATCGCGCGGAAGCCCAAGCGATCGGCCGCCCAGCCCAAGTGCAACTCCAGAATTTGACCGATATTCATACGGCTGGGAACACCAAGCGGATTGAGGATGATCTCGACCGGTATCCCGCCATCAATATAGGGCATGTCTTCAACGGTGACGATCTTGGAGATGACGCCCTTGTTGCCGTGCCGCCCCGCCATTTTGTCGCCAACTGTCAACTTGCGGCGCTGCGCCACGCTCACGCGCACCATCTTCTCCACGCCAGCGGAAAGATCCGGGTGTTCATCGCGGGTGAAGACCTTGACATCAATAACCTTGCCGCGATCGCCGTGTGGCAAACGCAAAGACGAATCCTTCACTTCGCGCGCCTGCTCGCCGAAAATCGCCCGCAGCAATTTCTCCTCCGGCGATAATTCTTTCTCGCCCTTGGGCGTGATCTTGCCGACAAGGATATCGTTGGGACCGACCTCGGCGCCGATACGCACAATGCCATGTTCATCGAGATCCTTAAGCGCTTCTTCGCCGACATTAGGGATATCGTAGGTGATTTCTTCCGCGCCCAGTTTGGTATCGCGCGCTTCTATCTCGTGTTTTTCAATGTGAATGCTGGTAAATTTGTCTGAGCGCAGCATGTCCTCGCTCACCAGGAGCGCGTCCTCATAATTGCCGCCGTCCCAAGACAAGAAACAGGTCAAGACATCATGCCCGAGCGCCAACTGCCCATTGTACGTGGATGAACTATCGGCGATGACATCACCCGGCTTAATCGTATCGCCTTTACGCACCAGCGGACGCTGATCAATACAGGTCGACTGATTCGAACGCTCATACTTACGCAGCTGAAAAGCTTTCTCTTCGCCGTCCGTCGTCCGGACGATAACGCGATGACCTTGTACGCTGGCGACTTCCGCCTCAACATCGGAGACCAGAACCTGCCCGCTGTTGTAGGCGGCCTGGCTTTCCATACCGGTACTGACGACGGACACATCCGGCGAAATTAAGGGCACCGCTTGCGTCTGCATATTCGAACCCATCAAGGCGCGGTTAGCCGCGTCATGCGACAGGAAAGGAATCAGCGCTGCGCTGATCCCCACGATTTGACGCGGGGCGATATCCATATAATCGATGCGCTGGGGCGGCGCCGACAGAAAACCCTGGTCAAATCTCGCCGAAACGCGATTGGAAAGGAATTGATCTTTCTCGTCCAAGCGGGCGTTTGCCTGGGCGATGATGTACCTGTCTTCATCATCGGCCGACAGGTACTCAATATCATGGGTGGCGAAAGGCACAATCGGCACTTCTTTGATTTTGGTTCGTTTCAGCCTCGTCACCAATTTCTTGTCGATGACCGTGTCTTCCTCGATTATGACCTTGCCGCGGGAGTTTTCAATATCATCGCGCAGAACGCGACCGATTAACGCGGGGTCGTCAACTGCCAGAGCGTTGGAAACTTTACGATAGGGCGTCTCTATAAAGCCCAGTTCGTTAACGCGCGCGTAGGTCGCCAAGCGGCCGATCAGCCCGATGTTGGGACCTTCCGGCGTCTCAATCGGGCAGATGCGCCCGTAGTGGCTGTGATGCACATCGCGCACATCAAAGCCGGCGCGTTCCCGCCGCAGCCCGCCGGGACCCAGCGCCGAAAGCGTACGCTTGTGCCGCAATTCGGAGAGCGGATTGGTCTGCTCCATAAATTGAGACAATTGCGACGAACCGAAGAATTCGCGCACGGCGGCCACGATCGGGCGGATATTGACCAGCGACACCGGCGTCAATTGCTCGGCCTCGCGGATCGACATACGCTCCTTGACCACGCGCTCCATGCGCCGCAAACCGATGCGCAGCTTGTTGCCGATCAGTTCGCCGACGGTTTTGACGCGCCGGTTGCCCAGATGATCGATATCATCTCGCGTTCGCTGACCGTTGTTGATGAGTATCATCTGCTCGACCAGCTTGACGATATCGGCTTTAGTGATCGTCCGGTGGGACAAAGCGATCGCGTCTACAAGCCCAAGGCGCTGGTTCAGCTTGTACCGTCCCACCCGTTCCAAGTCGTAGCGCCGCTGGTCGAAAAGCTGCCCCTCGAGATATTCTTTGGCGTTGTCCAGCGTCGGCGGATCACCCGGGCGCATCCGGCGGTAAAACTCGATTAGCGCGACCTCAGCCAGCGTTTGTTTCTTCTTGACATCCCAAACCGGTTCGTTCTTGAAGCAGCTCTCAATGAATCGGTGCGTCTCGCTATTGTCGACATCGGCGAAGAGCTCGAGGATTTCTTCGTCTTCGCCGGTCTTGATGGGGGAGAACCTTTCTGGCAAGCCATCCTCGACAGCAGCCAGCGCGCGCAGCAGCACCGTCACCGGTATCGTCCGTTTGCGATTGAACTTGAGGGTGATGTAATCGGTCTTGCGCGTCTCGAATTCCATCCAGGCGCCGCGATCCGGAATCAGCTTGGCGTTGGATAGCTGGCGCCCGGTCGCGCGTTCTTCTTCGACATCAAAGTAAACGCCCGGCGAGCGGATGAGCTGGCTAACGACCACGCGCTCTGTGCCATTGATGATGAAGGTGCCCTTTTCGGTCATCAAGGGGAATTCACCCAGGAAAATATCCTGGCGGATTATCTCGTCGCCCTGCTCATGGTTTACCAGCGCCACCTCAACATACAAGGGCGCTGCATAAGACATATCACGTTCTATGCACTCGTCTTCATCGTATTTTGGCGCTTCAAAGTAAGGCCTAAGACCGAACTCTTGCGCTTGCGGGTGATTGCCCGGGAAGTAGAGCGACAAGTTGCCATTGAAGCTCTCGATTGGGTTTATTTCATCAAAGAGTTCCAGAATCTTGCCCTCGGTGATGAAGTTCTTTTCCTTGGGAAAATCCAAGGGTTTTCCGCCATTGAGGAAGTCTTCAAAAGATCGCAACTGAATGTCGATCAGCGAAGGCAGCTCTTGAATCTCCGGAGTACGTGCGTAATTCTTGACATTATAATAGTGCTTCAAGGCGCGGCTCCTTGGATGATTAGTTGGCTCGGATGGATTAGCGATTCGGCAAATCAAAAACTGCTACACTGATTGTGCGAGGCAAAACGGGCGCAAGACAAAGCCCAACCAACACGAACAGCGCAATTGACCAGTTTTCACGCATCCAATAAATTGTGACAGCAAGAGGACTGCAAGCCCGCAGTGTAATAGAATAACAGGGGTCTTGTCAAGACAAACCTTTGATCAGACCGTTATTCGGAGTAGCGTGACCAAAGTCTAACAGAATATCAATAGAATGCAAGCACATTCGCAAAAGTGCCGGAAGAGAAAGCCAGCGCGACATGCACAATCGCCCAGCGCAAGACGTCAGCGGTCAGGTTCGGCAGCAGTTCGCCAATGTAGCCGCCAATTACCGAACGAGCGCGGTGCATGCCGCTGGTCCTGATCTTGATCGAATGATCGCGGCGGCTTCGCTCGACGAGGACGCGCGCGTTCTGGATGCCGGCTGCGGCGCCGGGCATACGGCCATGGCATTCGCGGCGAGCGCGCGCCAGGTCTACGCCTGCGATTTCACGCCGGCGATGCTCCAACAACTCGAAGGGCTCGCCAAGGAACGCGCGCTGACCAATGTCTGCGCGCAGCTGGCTGATGTGGAGAACCTGCCCTTCTCGAGTGGCAGCTTTGACCTGGTCGCGACCCGCTACAGCGCTCATCACTGGCGGCGTCCGGAGCGGGCGCTGGCTGAGTTTCGCCGCCTGCTGAAACCCAGCGGCGCTTTGCTCATCAGCGATATCATGGCGCGCGAAGACTACGCGCAGGACACGTTCTTACAGACGATAGAACTCCTCCGCGATCCATCTCATGTACGCGATTACAGAATCTCCGAGTGGCGCGCGCTGCTGGCGAGCGCCGGCTTCGCCGCGGAAGTCATCATGACTTTCGACTTGGCGCTGTATTTCGAAACCTGGACGCGCCGCATGGATACGCCGCGCCAGAATGCCGCCATGATCAAGACGCTATTCAACGGCGCGTCGGCCGATATCAGGCGCGCTTTCGGCGCCCCGGCTCGCGTAACAAACGACGACTTCGAATTCGTCATCCCCGGCGCGGTCATTCGCGGGACAATGGTCCGGGCTTAGCCCGCCTTCAAGCGACCCGCCGCCACCAGATACTCGGTGTAGCCACCGACATATTCGCGCAATTGGCCGTCGCGAATCTCGATCAATCGATCCACCGTCTGATCGAGAAAATAACGATCATGTGAAACGATAAGGACTGTCCCGTTGAATTCGTCCAACGCGTCTTCCAGCACCTCCACCGACGCGATATCGAGGTTGTTGGTCGGCTCGTCCAGCAGCAGCAAATTGGGCTGCTGCAGCATCACGCGCGCCAATTGCAAGCGGCTGCGCTCGCCACCGGATAGCGTTCGAATCGGCTGGCGCGTCTGTTCATAACTAAAAGCCATGCGCAGCAAGAAATTCACCGCGTTCGATTCGCTGCTATTCTGCATATTGCGGACCAATTCCAGCGGCGTCTGCGCCAGCCAGGCATCCAGCGTCTGATGCTCTTGCGAGTAAAAGCCGATGCGGATGCTTGGACCAACGACTATGTCTCCGGCAGCCGGCTGCAGCTCGCCCAGAATCAGCTTCAGCAGCACCGTCTTTCCGGCGCCGTTAGGACCGATCAAGCCGACGCGTTCGCCATGCCGCAGCAGCGCGCTCGCATCGAGGAAGAGCGGATCGTCATCGAAAGCCATCGAAACCCGTTTCAGCTCCAACACTTTTTTGCTGCCGCGCCAGCCATCCAGCTTGAGGTCCATGAGCCGCTGGTCGCTGACCTTTTCGATAATCTCGCCGCGTTCTTCCATCTTTTCCAGCATGCGCCGCCGTTGACGCGCCGCCAGCATATGCTTCCGGCTCAGCACCTGTTTCGCCCAGCTTTCAAAACGCTCAATCATCGCCTCAATGCGCGCGATCTCTTTCTGCTGCGTCACAAATTGCTGCTGTTGTCGCAGACGTCGCGCCTGCCGTTCGTTGAGATAATACGAATAGTTGCCATGATAGACTGTCAGCCTGCCGCGCTCCAACTCAACCGTCTGTTGCGCAACCTCGTCCAGCAGATAGCGATCATGCGATATGATGACGACGCTGCCGCGATAATTGAGGATGAAACGCTCCAACTGGTTTTTGCCATCCATGTCGAGATGGTTATCGGGCTCGTCAAGCAGCAGGATTTCGGGCGCGGCCACCGCCAATCGCGCCAGCGCCACCATCTTCTTCTGCCCGCCCGAAAGCGACCGGGTTGGCCGGTCGTAATCATCAGCTTCAAAGCCCAGCATCGCCAGCAGTTCACGCACATGGCTGGCGTGGCGCCCGCCGTTCATCCGCTCATAATCGGCGAGCAGCGCTTCGTGGCGTTCCAGTGTTTGAGCGAGCCGTGACGCATCGCCGTAGACAGACGGGTCGGCCAGGCGCGCTTCGATTTCGCTCAGACTGTCTTCAGTCTCGGCCAGCGCCGGCGGTTTAATCATCGCTGTCTCGATTAGCGATTTGCCGGGCGGCAAGTTTACGTCTTGCGGCAGGCAGCCGATTCGTAAGCCGCGCTGGATCGCGACATGGCCGCGGTCGGGCGCGACCTCGCCGAGCAAAACGCGGAAAAGCGTCGACTTGCCGGCGCCGTTAGGGCCCACCAGGGCAACGCGGTCGCGGTCGCCGATCGCCCAAGACAGATCGCGAAATACCTCGCGATCAGCATAACTCACCGCAATATTGTTGACGCGCAAGATTTGCATCGCCGCTTCGCCTGTTGGGCCGTCTCGTCGTATTCCGCAATGAGCATAGCACATGGTTGCGGCGCTTTGACGCCCCTACCCGCCACAGTGCCTTCAACGACAAAATCGTGTATCATCTGAAGCAGGCAAGTCCTAATGCAACGCGGATTGCGTGGCGAACAGCGCCTCGACCATGTTCATCATCGATGCCCAACAGAACATCGCCTTCAACGCCCAGCAACTGGGGCTGGATTATACGCGCTGGGCTTGGCGTCAAGGCGAAGCGGCGCCAGGCGCGGACGTCCCGCCGCCTGTCACCAGCCTGCGCGACAATTTGATCGGGCGTGTGGCGATTGTATTCGGCAGCCTGCAAGTCTTGCCCGAGTCGGCGCCCGGGCTGGCGCCTTGGCAGCGATACAGCTACCGAACGGCCGCCGACGCCCGGCATTTGGCGCTCTGGCAGATGGATTGCTATCGCCGCCTCGCCGATGACCACGACCGCATCCGACTGATTCAGACGCGGGACGACCTCGCCGCTGTCGTCGACTCCTGGCGCGACGAGAACGCTCTCGACAAACGACTGCAAGGCATAGTTGTCAAGATGAAAGGCGCCGAGCCAATCTCCGAGCCATTGCAGCTTGAAGAATGGCTGGAGTTTGGCATACGCATCGTCGCGCCGGCTTGGCGGCAAACGCGATATGCCGGGTCAGCGGAATCCGATGGCGGTCTAACGCGGCTGGGCTACGAATTGCTGGAAGTCATGGCCGGCTTTGAGGTCTTGCTGGATATATCGTCGCTTTCGGACCGGGGGGCGGCTGACGCGCTGGAACGTTACGAAGGCACCATCATCGCCAGCCACAGCAACCCGCGCTACTTTTATCCAAGCCCGCGCTGTCTTCCCGATGAATTGATCCGACGCCTCGCCGAGCGCGATGGAGTGATGGGCGTCATGGTGTATAATCAGTTCTTGAGAAAAGACTGGCATCCGCGTGACCGCAATCGACAGGTGAGCATCGCCCATTGGGTGGATGCGGTTGATTATATATGCCAGTTAACCGGCTCGGTCGCTCATGTCGGCTTGGGCAGCAATATCGACGGCGGGCATCCACACTCATCACTGCCGGCCGAGATCGATACCTCCAGCGACTTATGGCTGCTGCGCCGGTCATTGCTGGATCGCGGATTCGCGGAAGCGGATGCGGCGGCGATTCTGGGCGGGAATATGCTGCGCAAACTGGAGGAGTCGCTGCCGGAAGGATAAACGCTTATGTGGCGATTCTCACAAGTCGGCATTGCTTTGGGCGCCTTGGGCGGCATGATCTGCTTTATGGGCTTGTTCCCGGGCGTTACCGGCGCTATGCCAACTGTCGGCATTGGCTTAGTGCAGGTCGTGATGGTGCTTTTCGGTTATACCCTCTTAATCCTTGGGGCATTGACCTATCTCAAGTTCACGTTTTTCCTGGATGTGTCGGCCAACCTGGTCCAAAACATTGGCACGCGGCTGGCGCTGACGGGCGTTCTCTTCGCCACACTGGCCGGCATGGCTGACATATTGGGCTTCGGCACGCATATCCGCGATGACACGAGCGAACTCTATTTTGGTCAGCTGCAAATGATTGGCATTTTAGCCAGCTTCGGGCTCTCTTCTTTTGGCGTATTGGTTTACGTCTTGGCGGGCGCGAGTATTGCCAAGCTGGCGCCGGTTGAAGCGCTTAGCGACAGCATCGCCGGGGTCGATGATACGAGAGAAATCCAGCTGCCAGAAACGGAAGAAACGCCTTAACCGGCTTTGCTGAACGATTCCATGCCGCAATCCACCACCGCGTTTCAGCGCGCGCCCGGACGGCGACCCTCGGCGAGGAACAAGGCGCCAAGCCTGCTGTACGTGGCGAATATCCCGCGTTTTTTCCTTTCGCATCGCCTGCCCTTGGCGTTAGCGGCGCGCGACGCCGGCTTCAATGTCCAGGTTGCGGCATCGGATTCGGATACCGCGGCTCAGCGGTCCATCAGAGAAAGCGGGCTCCCTTTTTATGGTCTGCCGCTGCGGCAGCACGGCATGAATCCCGTTCTGGAGCTACATACGCTGCGGGCGCTGCGAGCGCTCTATCGCGAGCTCAAACCAGATCTGCTCCATCATATCAGCATCAAGCCGGTGATCTATGGGGGTATCGCCGCCCGATTCAGCGGCTGTCGAAATGTGGCGCAGGCGATGAGCGGCTTGGGTTATGTCTTTGTCAACCGAAGCGCTAGGGCGCGGCTGCTGAACCTGATAAGCGGTCCAGCATTCAAGCTGGCGCTGGGCGGCGAGCGGGCGCGGGCAATCTTTCAAAATCCGGACGACCTAGAACTCTTCGTCGAGCGCGGGCTGATAACTCGTCAAAGGGCGCTGGTGATTCGCGGCTCCGGCGTTGACGAAAACGTATTCTTTCCGCGCCAAGAAAACGTCGCTGGGCTGCCGGTGGTGCTCTTCGCCGGGCGCTTGCTCTGGCAAAAAGGCATCAGCGAATTCGTCGAAGCGGCGCGGCGGCTGCGCGGTCAAGCGCGCTTTCAAGTGGCCGGTTATGAGGAACCGACAAGCCCGCTTAATGTATCCGCGGGCAAACTGCAATCTTGGGCTGCTGAGGGACTGATTGAGTGGCTCGGCGCCCGAGCGGACATGCCCGCGGTCTATGCCCAGAGCAATATCGTTTGTCTGCCGTCAACCTATGGCGAGGGCGTACCGAAAGTTTTGATCGAAGCGGCTGCTTGCGCGCGCGTCTGCGTTACCACCGATACGCCTGGATGCCGCGAAATTGTGCGGCGCGGCTTTAACGGTCTGCTTGTTCCACCGCACGACATCGACGCGCTGACGCAAGCCCTGAAGCGTTTAATCGAAAATCCGGGCGAGCGCATGAAAATGGGGGCGGCTGGGCGGCAAATCGTCCTCGAGCGTTTCACGCTGCGGCAAGTCATAGATGAAACGCTCGCGCTCTATGCCGACATGCTTGACAGTCCTTCACGCTGAGTCGCCGCGTCCGCAGGCATTAACAGCGTTTAAGGCGCCGGCGCCAGTTTTGCGGCTTTATGCGCGGCGCGCACTGGTTCAGGCAAGCGGTATCGAGTGGTCGCCATTAGAACCAGCTGCACGGCGCTGTCGAGATCGGCCAGGTGACCGACGGAAACGTATATCGGTTTAACTTTCGCTCGCGCGCGCAGTACCACGCCTATTGGCTCGCCGCGATAGTTCAAGCGGCTACGGCTGCCTTTCGCCTCAGCTGGCTCGCTGTATTCGCCGATGTAGCGCCGCTTACCGCAGCCGATCGTCGGCAGGCGCAGCCATAAGCCCAGATGGGCGGCGATGCCCATCTTGCGCGGATGCATCTGTCCCATGCCGTCAAAAATAAAGACATCGGGCGCGCGCCGCAGTTGGCGCAAGGCATCCAGGACGACAGGTCCCTCGCGAAAAGCAAGCAATCCCGGAATATACGGGAAATCTGTCGCGCGTTCAGCGCGGACGATCTCGACCGTTTCAAGCTCTGGATAGCGCATAAGGACCGCCGCCGCTCTCGATAGCTTGCCGCGGACGCTTACATCCACGCCAGCGACAGTTTCAATCGTTTCAAGCGCAAGGGGACTATTGTCAATCAGAAGCGGCGCCAATTCACGCTGAAGCGCAATCGCCGCCTTGGGACTGAGATTCCAATCGTGGAGCTGGTCGATCTTCATTTGACCGCGCGGCCTGCGGCAACTGGCGCGCTTACATGCCCAGGTAATCGCGCAATTCACGCGACCGGGTGGGATGCCGCAGTTTGCGCAGCGCCTTCGCTTCAATCTGACGAATGCGTTCGCGCGTCACATTGAAATACTGGCCGACCTCCTCCAGCGTATTGTCGTGCCCATCCAGCAATCCGAAACGCATCTCCAGCACTTGGCGTTCGCGCTCGCTAAGCACGCCCAGCGCGGAACGAATCTGTTCTTTGAGCAATTGCCGGCCGGCGGCGTCCACTGGCCCGAGCAGATTCTCGTCCGGGATGAAATCGCCCAGCAAGCTGCTGTCCTCTTGCCCGACCGGCATGTCCAGGCTCATCGGCTCCTGGCTGATGCGCATTATCCGCCGCACCTTCTGCGACGCCCGCCGCAGTTTTCGGCTCAAGCCCGGATCCAAAGCCGTGCCCTCGCTTTGATGCCGCTTGATCACATTGCGTTCGTCGTCATTCAGGAAATCCATCTCGAGGGCAATCTGTTCCGTGATCGGCTCGGCGCCAAGCTTCTGTATCAGGTCGCGCTGGACGCGCATCATGCGGTTTATGGTTTCCACCATGTGAACTGGGATGCGAATGGTGCGCGCTTGATCGGCGATTGCGCGGCTGATCGCTTGCCGTATCCACCAGGTCGCGTAAGTGCTGAACTTGTAGCCCTTGGTATGGTCAAACTTGTTGACCGCTCGCAGCAAGCCGATATTGCCTTCCTGAATCAAGTCAAGGAAGCTGATGCCGCGCCCCATATAGCGCTTGGCAACACTGACGACCAGGCGGAGATTCGCGCGCGTCAGGTCTTCCGATGCTTGCGCCGCGTGCTGCTCGACCTGCTCCTGCTGCTGTTTCGCCATCTGAATCGGATCAATTGTATCTTCAATCCAACTGTCGTATTCCAATAGCGAAGGCAGCTCATGAGCGCGGCGGAAATAGCGCTGCATTTGCATCTGATGCTCGAAGGGGAACAAGAATAGCGCGTGAATCACCTCGAAGAAGGCTTGCGCGTGTGTGGTCCATTTTTCATCACGGCCCCATTTGCGCTGATTCAAATAGCCGCGAATGTATGAATCCACGTCACGATCCCAATCGTTGACCGTCTCTTGCACTTCGGCGAAAACCTTGAAAAAGTCGGGCTCATCGACATCGCGTTCGGCGGCGCTGGCTTGCAGTTTTATCCAGTCTTCGCGCAGGCGCCTGTAGGCAAAGCGCTCGACATCCAGAAAGTCGGGTTGGCGCGTTTTCGTTGAGCCGTTCTCCAAACTCATCAACTCATCACGCAGCGCCTCCAAGTGGCGCTCCGCCGCAATCTGCGCGCTCAGCCACATCTCCCGATTACTATCAAGCAGCGGGACCTGGCCGATCTCTTTCAGGTACATCTTGACCGGATCATCGGACGGCGGCAGGCTGTCAATCACATCGGACTGCGCATCGCCAGCGCCAAGCTCGCCAGTATCATAGTCGGAAGCGTCATAGCGGTTCCGCCGAGAATCGTCATCGCCGTTCGCTTCGTCCTCGTAGTCGATGTACGCGCCGATTCGCTTTTCGCTATCCCTGTTCATATCGTGGACTCCTGCTCATGAAATCGATGCCTGCTTCGTTGGCAGCGAGCGACGGCTAACGGCTTGGTTGATCCGCGCCTTCGCGCGCATCGACAGAATTATCTTGGCGTTGAGCTGATCATTGTGGCGCTGATCGCCGTCGCCGCCTGCCTGCGCCTCTTCCTGCAGATACTGCATCTCCATGCGTTCATTTTCCAGCCGCGCCAGACGAAGCTCCAGCGCGCGGCTGATCAAGTCGTCGCGTTCGCTGGTTCGCCCGCCGCTGCGAAACAGACGCCTTCTGAATATATCGTTTAGGTCCACTTGAAAGTTGCGTCTGAGCGTTTGAGACACTGCCTCAGGCGGCTCGACAAGCAGCGCTTCATATTTCGCCTGCAGATCATCTCCAATTACCGACTCAAGATACTCGAGCGTCTCACGGCCGTCCTGCGCTATCGAATCTTGCAGATGCGCCATCAATATCCGATATTCGCTTTGGGTGAAATCTTCGACGCCCAGCGCGCGCAGCGGTCCTCGCAGAAGATCGTCATCGCCGCCAGCCAGCTCTCGCAGTCTACGATTGACTAGATAGAGTAGATTGGGGTTCTTGAGCAGCAGGCTAAGGCAGTATGGTTCGATAGCGCGCTCAGCCGGCCGGTCGCTTGCGGAAGCGGCCTCGGCGCCAACCGATTGCTCGCCGGATTCGCTGGCTTCCGGCGGCAGGGTCCCGCCGTCGTCGGCCCAGAAGTCGGGCGGCGCATCGCTCGGCGGCGCTTGCGCTCCCGCTGGGCGCTGGATCGGCTGCCTGTCTTGCGCCAGCGCCATAAGGTCGCGTTCGCTGAAACGTAGTCGCCTCGCCAGTTTCTGTATATTCTCTTGCCGGTAAATGTTGTTCTCCGACGCCATCAAGATCGGCAGCAAGCGCAGCGCCACCGCCTCACGCTCAAGCACGCTGGCATCGTCGGCAAGCAGAACGGTTTCCGAATCCAGGACAAAATCGGCGACGTCCGGCGCGCCGGCGACCAGGGCGTCCCATGCCGCCGGCGATCGACGTAGAAAGTCGTCCGGATCCTTGCCATCGGGCATTTGCAGAACGCGCAAATCAACAGACATCCTCCCAGCGTAATCCTGGGACAATGTCTCACGCGCCACCTCAAGGCTGCGGCGAGCGGCGTTTTGCCCGGCTTCATCCGCGTCCAGCGCCAATACAATCTTGCTTGCCAATTGTGGCGCGAGCAATTGGATTTGCGACGCCGTCATCGCCGTGCCCATTTGCGCCACGACATTGAGATAACCCGCCTGATGCGCCTGGATGACGTCCATAAAGCCTTCGACGACTACCACCGTGCCCGACTCGCGAATAGCGCGCCGGCCCATATCCAAGCCGAATAGCAGACGGCTCTTGTCGAAAAGCGCGGATTGAGGCGAGTTAATGTACTTGGCGAGTTCGTCGGCGCCAAGCGCGCGGCCGCCAAAACCGACGACCCGCCCGCGCCCATCGCGGATCGGTATCATCAATCGATTGCGGAAGCGATCGTAAACCCGTCCCTTTTCGCTGCGCACTGCCAAGCCAACTTCGACAATGTCGTCATCGCGGTAACCAAGCCGGCGCAGCGAATTGAGCAGCCAATCCCAGCTTTCGGGCGCGAAGCCCAACTGGAAATCCCGAATCGTTTCGTCGCTCAACCCGCGCCCGTCGCGGACGTAATCGAGCACGGACGAAGCATCGCCGTCAAAAAGCAGCCGCTGAAAATTCTCCGACGCCGTATTGACCAGACCGCGCAAGGCGTCTAGCCGATCACTTTCGCTTTTCTGCTCCGGCGTCTGCGCGCGCAGCTGCACACCCGCCTCAGCCGCCAATTCGCGCAGAGCCTCCTTGAAATCCCAGCCATTCGCCTTTTGCGCGAAAGTGAATATATCGCCGCCTTCGGAGCAGGCGCCAAAACAGTGCCAGGTCTGCCGCTCCGGATTGACGATGAAAGAAGGGGTTTTCTCGTTGTGAAATGGGCAGCAAGCCTTATGATTACGCCCCGCTTTTTTCAGCGAAGGGACGTGCCGCTGCACGTAGCTGACGAGGTCGATGCGAGCCTTGATCTCATCCGTCACAGACATGATGGTACTCCCTGATGAGATTGACCATCAATTATAAAGATGTCCTCCAGCTAATACCACAATTGCGCGGAAACTTTGGAAAAATTAAACGAATGCGCCCAACTCTGCTTGACTATAACCGTTGATGAAAATTGGGTCAATTTGGCGTCAAAATCTTCGCGCATTCGATAATTCGATTTGGAAGGAAAATTGCTAGAAGTTTTCCAGCTCGCTCAGATCGGCTCTGCCCTTTTGCATCGCGGCAATCTTTTGCAAGAGCGCGATGCGATTATTGCGCAGCGCTACATCATCCGTATGCACCAGCACGTTATCGAAGAAGGCAGTCACGGCCGGAACCATTGGCTCGAAGGCGCAGAGGAATCCGTCGACATTGGCGCAATCGCGCAAAGATGCCGACGCCTGCAGGTAGCTGTCATGCAGCGACTTTTCCTGATCCTCGCGCAATTGCGAAGGCGAAAACGCCTGTTCTTCCTCGCCCCGCGTGATGCGCGCGCAGCGGGCGAAGGCGTCCAGAATCGCTTCCCAATCTTCGCGCCTGACCCAGGCGGCCAGTTGTCTGACGCCCTGCAAAGCGCGAGCGGGATCCTGCGCTTGTTCGCGCAAGACCGCATTGATGACATCGCGCCGAAATTCGTAATCCTCGCTCAAGAGGTTGTTTAGGCGTCCGCGCAGAAAATCGATTACCTGCTGCCGGACTGACGCTTCCACCGCCACTGGCTGTGAAGCCGCAACCTGCCGGATCAGACTGCGCAGGTCAACAGAAATGGTTTGATCCAGCAGAATTTGAATGACGCCCATTGCATTTCGCCGAAGACCGTAGGGGTCTGAAGTGGACTTCGGCGCCAGCCCAACCGCGAACAAACCCACGAGGCTGTCCAGTTTGTCGGCGATCGCCAGCAGGCGGCCCGCATCGCTGTCCGGCAGATTATCACCAGCGCCGCGCGGCAGCCAATGTTCAAATATCGCCTGCGCAAGGGCGGGCTCAGCGCCGTCCCGCAGCGCGTATTCGCGCCCCATGACGCCCTGCAGCGATGTCATCTCGACCACCATGCTGGTCGCCAGGTCAGCTTTGGCAATCTGCGCCGCCTCGCGTGCTGTGGCGATGTCAGCCCGGTCAAAGCCAAGCTGCTGACCTACAATTTCAACCGTCGAGGCAACCCGGTCATTCTTCGCGCGCATTGAGCCAAGTTCCGCTTGAAACGTCAGCGTGTCCAGCCGCGGCAGGTAATTTCGCAAAGGCTTTTGGATGTCTGATTCATAAAAGAAGCGCGCATCAGAAAAGCGCGCGCGCAGAACGTGCTCGTTGCCGTGAATAACCTTGTCGATATGTTGGCTGTCTCCGTTGCGGACGCCGATGAATGCATTCATCAGTTGCCCGCGGCTGTCTTCCAACGCGAAGTAGCGCTGATGTTTGCGCATGACCGTGACCAAGACATCGCGCGGCAAGTCGAGATACGACTCGGCAAACTCGCCGCGAAAGCACACTGGCGTTTCGACGAGATTCGTCACTTCAGCGAGCAAGTCGTCATTTTCAGGCACGATGCCGCCCACGTCAGCGGCCAGATTCCGCGCTTGAGAAAGGATCCGCGTCATGCGCTCATGATAATCCAAGACGATCCCGGTTGCTGCGCAGGCCCCCTTGTAAGCGGCCGCGTCATTCAAGCTGATCTCGGGCGATCCGTATGGGCGCAGCCCGCAGGTCGCGTTCCCGCTGGAAACGCCGGCGTAGTCAAAGGGAATCACCGTCTGGCCAAACAGCGCCGCAATCCAGCGAATCGGACGCGAGAAGGCGACGCCGCTCTCATTCCAGCGCATCGACTTCTCGAATTTGATGCCGGCGATAAATCCCGGCAAGGCTTCCGCCAGTACATCCGTTGTCGGGCGCCCCGGGTTGCGCACCGCTGCCATGACGTAGCGACCGCCATCCAGCTCTCGTATTTGCAAATCAGCCACATCGACGCCTTTGCCGCGCGCGAATCCGATGGCAGCGCGCGTCGGCGCGCCATCGGCGTCGTAAGCGCGATCAGCCGGCGGACCCTTGGCGACGAATTCTTCATCGGCCTGTTTTGGCGCCACCTCACGCGCGATCACGACAATCCGGCGCGGCGTTGTGTATATCTCGATTTCGTCATGCGCCAAGCGCAGCGCGTCAAATAATGCGGGAGCGGCTGCCTGCGCCTGCTTAAGCGCGGCTGTCACATCATCAGCCGGCATCTCTTCCACGCCGATCTCGATCAAGACGTCAGCCGCTTCAGTCGGCGGCGGCGGCATCTCGCCCGCCGTTTGCGCCGGCGCGCCACGCCAGCGCTCCCCCGTCTTCATTAGCGGATGCCCCAGCGCTTCCCGTCCGGCGACATATTCTTTGGCGATCGCGCGCGTCATCTCGCGCATGCGCCGAAAATAATTCGCCCGTTCGGTGACGCCAATCGCGCCGCGCGTATCCAGCACATTGAACAAGTGACTGCACTTGAGCACGTAGTCATAAGCGGCGATCAGCGCATCGCCTTCCAGCGCGTTCGCGTATTCGCGCTCGTAGGTGTCGAAGACGGTCTTCAAAGCCTCCACATCGGCGACATCAAAGTAGTAACGGCAATGCTCGACTTCATCGCCGAACATGACATCGCCATAATTGACGCCGTCCAGCCAGTCGATGTCCCATGCCGATTCTTTCCCTTGCAACGCAAGCGCGATGCGCTCAATGCCATAGGTGATCTCGGCGCTGACGGGATCGAGATTCAAGCCGCCCGCCTGCTGGAAATAGGTGAATTGCGTGATCTCTTGCCCATCAAGCCAGACTTCCCATCCCAGCCCCCAAGCGCCAAGCGCCGGCGATTCCCAGTTGTCCTCGACAAATCGGATGTCATGCTCGCGCTGCTTAATGCCCAACGCTTCCAGCGACGCCAGATATAATTCCTGCGGATTCCCCGGATCCGGCTTTAGGATCACCTGATACTGATAGTATTTCTGCATGCGATTGGGGTTTTGACCGTAGCGACCGTCATCGGGACGAACTGACGGCTCGACGTAAGCGACGCGCCAGGGTTCCGGCCCCAACACGCGCAAGGTCGTCGCCGGATTGCCCGTGCCAGCGCCGACCTGCACATTATAGGGCGCCCAGATCAAGCAGTCCTGCGCCGCCCAATATTCATGCAGCTTCAATATAACCTGCTGAAACGTCAGAGGGGATGCCATTCAACTTCCTGACTGTAACTTCGGCTGATTATCAGGCGAGCATTATAGGCGCGAAGGCTTCAATTAACGAGGGCTGCGGCGGGACAACAATCACGAGCGTCAAATTTGGCGAGAACTGTAGGGGCGACCGCCCCGCAGTGTCTACGCGCGGCTTGGGTCGCCCGCATGTCACCACATCGCGTAGCAGCTGCCTTCTTGACGCGCTGAGGAGAGGAGCCGCGGGATGGGATGGAGTTCCGTTACCCGCCGCTCTCCCCAATCATTTCGCCTTCAGCTTCCGGCGCCTTTACCAGATCAGCGCGGCTAAGGTCGTTGAACGCGCTGAATACCGTATCGCGCACGAGCACATAGTATTCGGCATCAGACGACTTGAGCGCGACTCCATCGTCCAAAACAGCGCCAAATGCCAAACTGTAAGTCTCTTCGCTGTACTCAGGTTCGGCGTCAACCGTTTCGTCCGCGGACGTCTCCGAATCGCCTTCAGCCACTTGGCTCTCCGATGCCACTTCGGCGCTTTCATCAACCGCCACGAGCTTACGGTAGCGCACGTCGACCGTGACCTGGGGCGCAGCCATCTCGTACTCGTCCAGCGCCGCCAATCCAAGCGGTTCCAGCAATCGAATCGTCGCTGCATTACGCAGGATAATCGGCACCTTGGTGTCTTCGAATTGCTCGCCTTCGCCCAAATCGGTATAGATCATGCCCTCGTCAGCGCGGACGAAAGTGAAACTGCCTTCGGCATTCTGAACGGTAATCTCCAGCACGTCATCTTGGGACACGGTGACGTAGCTCGAATCAAGCCAGGTGGAAATCTGGGTGGAGAGCTCCCACGAATTCAGACCCAGGCCAAGGTAAACCTCGTCCTCGCCGGCGCGCCGCACGTAGACGGAATCGGCGCCGCCGCTGCCGCCGAGATAGATGTCGACGCTGGCATCACCGCTTTCGAGCATGATCTTTCGCCGGAAATCGTTATCCCCTACCTCCAGCCGGACGAAATTCGCCCGATTGGTCGCCACCAACCGCCGCGCATCCATGCCAGCGATCTTTTCCAGGATCGCTTCGACTTTGTCGCCATCGACCGGGAAGTCATCGGCGCCGGGCAGCGCCCAGCCATCTTCGCGGCGTGCGACCGTTACCTCGTTGCCCAAATCGTCAGTGAAATACAGGCGCTCGATATCAGCGACTTTCATGCCCAAGACGATCGGCTCAACTGTAGGCGCTTGAGTGCCGGAAGTTGTAATGACCGAAATCGCCAGCAGAACTAGCTGAACGACCAAAAGGACGAGGAGCAGAACATTGCTGCGGCTCAACATTATTCGCCTCCTTCGCTAGCTTGCGCGGCGGATTCAGCGGCGGCTCTTTCGCCTGCTGGCGCCTCGATCGCGTCCGGCGGCGGAATCAGAGCCAATGGTTTCTCCGACCGGCGCTGCAATTGCCAGACGACGGCGATCAATACCAAGCCGATGATCGCGACCGCGTAATTGATCAATACCCAGCGGTCTTGCGCCTCCTGGCTAATGGGCGGCAGAATGCGCGCTACACTCCCGCGGCTGCGAATGGAGGCGAGCGATACATCCTCGGTGAACCAGTCGATCGCATTGGCAATCAATTGCAAGTTGCTGACGAAGCGATCGCCGGCGAAGTTGGCTGAAATTTGATAAACCGTGTCGTTGACGAACTCGGAACTGCCAAGCACGACCATTCGTGTGCCCGCTGGCGAGCGTTCAATTAAGCCGATCGGCTCTGACGCGGCGCCCTCGGGATCAAGACCCGCATCAGCCTCTCCCGCCTCAAATGGCGATGGCTTGTCTATAAAGTAGCTGCTGAAGGACGACTCGACTGCGACCGCCAGCGGGAAGGACGACAATTCACCGCCCATCGGAAATCCGAATTCGGGATACAGCTCCAAATCCGGCTGCGGATCAGCCACAGTTGTCTCCCAAGACGCGTCGCTGGAACGAATCAAGGTCGTGACGCGCGCATCGTCGAGCAGCAACTCGTCCACTTTAACCGGCGAGGCCCAACTCATGGTCACCAGCGGCAAGCTATTGACCACCGGACTGTCGGCGTCCAGACCATTCGGGCGCACGTCGATGAAGAATGGATAATCCAGCGCTTGAATCTCGGTGACGATCATGTCGCCAACATCGCGCTGCGTCTGCATCGGGAAGGGCGCGTTCTGATAATCCATCACCAGGCTTTCGCCGATGATGATGCCGTAGCTCCTGAGCAGATCTGCGATGCCGCTTTCGTTCGGGTCAAGCAGCAGCGCCCCGGCGTAGGGATCAACGCCTAGCCGATAGTGCCCGGCCGCGACTACCAGCGAGCCGCCGCGCATGACGTACTGGTCAATCGCATAGCGCTGCGCATCCGTCAAGCTGTGGGGCGACATGAGTACCAGCGCATCCACATCAGCGCCGATCTGCCCCTCTTCCAGGGTGACGCGCCGCAGCTCGTAAGAATCGCGCAGCGTCCCTTCGAGGATGCTGTACTGCTGCAGACTCGGCATCTGCTGCCCAAACTGATCAATCGCCTGCGCCGGCGGCGTCCATAGACCAATCACCTTCAAGAAACCGGACGACGAGCGCTTCAGTGACGCCTCAATGGCGCTGCGGATCTCCGCCTGGCTCAAATCGCCCGAGGGGTAAATGACCTGGGTCTCGCCGCCAGCCTCGACAACCAGATGCAGAAAGAAACTGTCGGCCGAAAAGAAATTCGTTGGCACGGGCTGAATCTGGTAGCGGTCAAATAACTCCTGCTCGCTGATGCCGACATCGGGCGCCGACAGGTCGACCAGGACAAAGTCCACAGAGTCTGGGTTGCCGGCTGCGATTTCCGCCGTCACGTCTTGCATCGTCTGGCTGACCGCCGCCATCGAACCTGGCAAGGTCGCCGACGACGCATAAAGCGTCAGCTTCGCCGGCTGCTCAAGCGAAGCGAGCACCGCCTCGAGGCTTTGGAAGCCATAGACGACGCGCTGGATATTGCTCGTCAAATCATATTCCAGATTGCGCAGGCGCGCTTCAATGCCCAGCGGCGTATCAACGACCTCGATAACCTCGGAGAAGTTCAGCGCGGCGCTTTGGTCGCCATAAGCGATAAGCACGTCAAAATACACATTGACCAGGGACAAGCCGCCGCGGTCATTGGTTTGCAGAGGCGTCGGCCGGATGCCATGGATTTGATTCGCCTCGCGTTCCATCTCAGGATCCGTCAGCGGGTCGACGAATTCCAGTTGCAGCCTGCCATTCGACGCAAGCTCGTATTCGCGCAGCATGTCTTTTATGCGCGGCGCCAACGGCGCCAGCAGCGGATGGCTCCGCTCGCTGAAATATCCGCGGATCAACAAGGGCTCCTGCAATCCCATCAACAGATCTTTCGTGACATCGGACAGGCTGTATTCGCGGTGCTGCGTCAAGTCCAGGCGGGCGGCGTTAACCGGCGCGACCAGCATATTGAAGAGCAGCAGATTCATGCCAATCAGCGCGAGACCGACGCCGGCATTCACCCGATGCGAGCGTAAATGCGCGCCCCGACTCCAACGCTTGCTATCCAGCGACAGGATATTGAGCGCCAAGAAAAAAATGGCGAGCGAGCCATAATAGAGCAGATCGCGCAGATCGATGACGCCGCGTTCAATGCTCTCGAAGCGGCTGCCCGTGCCAAACTTGCGCAGCAAATCGCCGGCAGCCGCGCCAAACAAATCGGTGATGACCGGCGAGCCGATCGCCTGCAGGGCGCCGCAGATGACCGCCGTGCCGATCAGCGCCACCAGCTGATTGTCCGTCCGTGATGAAACGAATAATCCAATCGCGATATAACTCGAAGCCAGCAGCAGCGCCGCCAGATACCCGCCGATGACCGGTCCCCAATCGAGATTGCCCAGCGATTGCACCGTCAGCGGTAGGAAGAGCGTCAGCCCAAGCGCCAGCGCGACCAAGGTCATTGCCGAGAGGAATTTGCCCGCTACCAATTCGCTCAGGCGCACCGGCATCGTCAGCAGCACTTGCAGGTTGCCGCTTTCCTCCTCGCGGCTCCACTGGTGCATCGTCAGCGCCGCAACCAGCAGAATCATCAACAGCGGCATCCATTCGAAAAGCGCCCGCACATCGGCGACGCCGCGAGCGAAGAATGAATCGACCCAGAAGAAGACAAACAGGGTCAGCACCAGAAAAACACCGACGAAGATCAGCGCCATCGGCGACCCGAAATAAAGTTTCAGCTCTTTGCCCGCGATTGAGAGAATCTTCTTCATTACCGTCTCCTAAGCCGTGGTCGCCAGTTGATTGAAGAAGATTTCCAGCGTGACCGTATCGCGCCGCAGTTCACGCAAGCGCCAGTTTCGCTCGCGCGCAAGGGCGTAGATTCGCGGCGTGATATCGTCCGAACTGACGATGCGGTAAGCGGGATAATCATCGGACGAGCGCGTCAGCTGTACCTGCGAGATGCCTTCCAATGACGCCAGCGCCGGCGCCACATCTTCATCGTCCTCCTCGAGCACCAGCGTGGCGTCGTTGCTTGCGCTTAATTCTCGCAGGCTTTGATCGGCGCGCACTTCGCCGTTGATGATGATGACAACGCGGTCACAGATCGCTTCGACCTCTGACAAAATATGCGATGAAAAGAGGATCGTGCTGTTACGCGCCAGCGATTTGATCAAGGCGCGAATCTCGACGATCTGAGTTGGATCCAAGCCCACTGTCGGTTCGTCCAAGATGAGAAACGGCGGCTTATGCAAAATCGCCTGCGCCAAACCGACGCGCTGCCGCAAACCCTTGCTCAAGGAAGCGATCGGGCGCGTCAAATAATCTTGCAAGCCGGCGCCGTAAACAGCGTCCGAAAGCAGTGGAATAAGATCGGACGGTCGAATGCCGCGCAAATCAGCCAGCATGGAGAGATATGCCTGCACCGAAAGCTCTGGATAAAGCGGTGTATCCTCAGACAGATATCCGATCCGCGCCTGCACGCCATGCAATTCACTCAATACATTCAATCCGTCTATCTCGACCAAGCCCTCGTCCGGATGCAAGAAACCGGTGATGATCTTTATCGCCGTTGACTTGCCCGCGCCATTGGGACCCAACAAACCCACGATCTCGCCCGGCTGAATATCAAAGCTGACCTGATGCAGCGCGCGAATGTTGCCGTAGCGCTTGGAGATATCTCGCACACGAATCACTGGTCCCCTCCTTTCCTCTCGTCCTAGCCGAAGAGTTCACACAATTGCCCCGCCATATTATCAGCCATGATAGAAATCCGACGCCGTAAATCCAGATAGAGTCTTTTACCAATTTGTAAATTCCGCAGCTTTCAGGCGGAATGCGCATCTATCCGCGTTTTGCACAGAATCTCCTGATAATGCTCATAGCTAAACTGCGCGCCGCCCGCGTATAAAGCGTTGACCGTCCCCGCCGCCACGCCGCAGCGCAGCGCCTCCGCCAAGCCTTTCCCATCAGCCAATGCGGTGACGATTCCCGCATGCAGGCAATCGCCGCTGGCGACTGGATCAACCGGCTGAATCGCGGGCGGCGTCCCTTTGGCAATTAAGCGCTCCGTCACCAGCAGCGCGCCCTCCGCGCCCAACGATACGACTACAAGGCTTAGGCCATCGGCGATCAATCGTCGCGCGGCCGCAATGATGTCGCCCGCTGTTTTCAGCTTTATCCCAAGCGCCGCTTCGATCTCTTCCCGGTTGACCTTAATGGCGAATGGCGTCGCTTTAATCGAATTCGCCAAGGTCGTCTTGCTGCTGTCAACCCAGACGCGCGCCCCCATCGCGTTCAAACGCGCGATCAATTCGAAAGGCGCTTCGGCTGGCGCGCCCAGTGGCAAGCTGCCGCATAGACAGACCGTTGCCACCTCGTCGCGTTCGGCGACGCGGCAGATGTCATCCGCCAGCGCCCGCCAGTCCGACGGTCTGATGCGTCCCGATTCGTTGATCACGGTGGACAGGCCGTCTTGATTCGCGATTATTGTGCAGGTCCGCGTTTCCCCAGCGAAAATTGTCCACTCAGCGTCATAGCCATCGTCGGCGACCAGCGCTTCTACCATGCGCCCGGTATGCCCGCCGAGCAAGCCCATCGTCAGCGGTTTGCCGCCCAGAATCTTAACCGCGCGCGCGACGTTCAAGCCCTTGCCGCCTGGCACAGCTATAGCGCCGTCGATTCGTGATATATTGCCGATGGCGAAATCCTTCACCACCATCGTGCGATCCAGCGCGGTGTTAGGCGTAACACAAACAATGGTCTCTCGTGTCATCGCAATGTCCTGGCACAAGTGTGACAGTCAAAACTTACACCAAGCGCCTTGACTCATCAAGGCGACGCTTGCCCGACGCTGGCGCCGCCCAGACGCCTCCGCCTATGCCTGCTTGAAAGGCAAAGCTACAATCAGCTAAGGCACTCTGAACAACCGACGGTGTAAAATTCTTTGACAATACTCGGGCGCATTGACATTCATTACCCCGGTGGGCGCAGCGAAACCTATCGCCTCGGAAACGACGCGATCACGATTGGCAGCGCGCCCGCCAATACCGTTCGCGCGCGCAGTGCCAGGCTCGCGCCGCGCCACCTCCGATTCTTTCAAAGCGGCGGCGCCTTTTTCCTGACCAGCCTGGCGCAGGGTCATGCCACCACAATTAATGATACGCCGGCGCTCGCCAACGAACCACAGCAGCTCCCAAATGTCGCGCAAATTCGAGCGGGCGATTTGCAAATCATCTTCAACCGCAGCAGCGACGAGCCGACCTTGGCGATGGCTGCCATGACCGAGGCGACGCGGCCGACGGCGGCCGGATTCCGCGCCGAACTCGAAGCTGACGCGCTGCAAGTCTGGCAGTATTTCAGCGCTTCCGTGGCGCTGAACGTGACAAACCTTGAAGCTGACGTTTGTCTATTTCGCTTGGACACATCGGGATTGCCTAAGGAGTGGACTAGCCCGGAAACGCTTGCGTTTTCCCTTGCTGGCAACGACGCGTTCGATCTAATGCTCCAGATTAAACCGACAAGACGCGCTGGCAGCGCACCAGGGGAATACCCATTGGTCATCTCGATCAGCCGTCTCGACGAGCCGGCGCGCGCTGTACATCTCGTCCTGCGCGTCCAGCTGGGCGCTGTGAGCGGTTTGAGCGCGGCGCTTGATCCGCCCCGCCTGCAATCGGGCAGCCCCTTCGACCTCCACCTGCTCAATCTGGGCAACCAAGAGCTGCCGTTAAAGTTGCGCGCCAATGATCCCAAGCGCCAACTCAAGATATCGCTGGCGCAGGATGCCCTGCAGCTCGGCGCTGGCGAACGCGCGACTGTCCGTGGAGTCGCCGAATGGCGTCGCCGGCCGCTGCTCGGCAAACGAGCCGACATATCTTTCGCGGTACTGGCGCAGGCGCAAGAGCCGAATAATTATATTGTCGCGCTGCCCGCCGCCGTCAGCGTCAAACCCGTTCTCGAGCGGCGCAGGTTCGCCGCTGCCGTCATCGCCGTCGTCGCTTTGGTCCTGGCTCTCGCCGCCATGCTCCATCAACCGCCGCAACCGGAGATTTTGTCCTTCTCCGCGTCAGAAGCAAAGATCGCGTCCGGGACGCCGGTAAAGTTGACATGGTCATCCGAGAAGGCGCAGCGCTTCTTTGTTGAGGTTAATCGCGCGCCAGTGGCGGAACTCTCTCGTGAGGTCTCGAGCTATCTTCTCGATACTCAAGACTACGATGACCCGATCAATATCGCCCTGATCGTCCGCAATGGCGAAGCGACCGCTATTAAATCCCTGAGCCTCAATGTCTACCAGCCTGTGCATGTCATAGCGTTTGAGGCTGATAAGACTTCGCTGCCGCGCGGAATTTCTGGCGAGCTATCCATCCGCTGGCGCGTGAAAGGCGCCGTCCAACTGGATATTGCGCTGCCAGCCGGCTTCGAAACCCAGCACGAAACCGTTTCGGGAGACGCGGGCGTGATCGTCATTGAAGGAGCAGTGGCTGACGATTTCCAAATTACGCTTACGGCGGAAGATGAAATTGGGGGCAGGACGACGCGAGCGCTGCCGATCACGATTCGCGATCCAGAATGTACGCCGATCGACGATACCCGGCTATATGCCGGTCCCGACTCCCGCTTCATCCTCGCCGGCTACGCCATCCAGAATGTAAGCGTACTGGCGAAGGGCCGCAACGCGGCGGGGGATTGGCTGCAGGTGGAGCTTGCCAGCGGCAAACTCGGCTGGGGCTTCCATACGAACTTTCGCTGCCTTGGATTCGCGCCGGACAGCCTAAGAGTAATCGGCGATATCCCGCAGCTGCCTACCGCATCGGGAGCGCCAACGCCGTCATTAACGCCAAGTCTATCGCCGACCAATTCAGCGTCACCGCCGCCAACCGCAAGCACTAGCGGCGGCAGCCCCTAAGCCGCGGTCCAGCGATCGCGAACAGAGGCGGCGCAAGCTCGCAATTGTCACGCCGATAGCGCTGGACTATAATGGCGCATTCAGTTGGAGCGAGCGCCGAGGACATTATCAGATTCATGAGCAAACGACCGCCCGTCTATCCCTTCACCGCCATCGTCGGCCAAGACATGATGAAACTCGCCCTGATCCTCAACGCCATCGACATGCGCATCGGCGGCGTCTTGATTCGCGGCGAACGCGGCACCGGCAAGTCGACCGCCGCGCGCGCCCTGGCCGCCCTCTTGCCCGAGATCAATGTCATTGCCGATTCGCCCTTCAACGATGATCCATTCCGCCGCGAGTCCTGGTCCGATTTTTCGCGCGGCAAATACGCCGACCGCGACGAGGTCCCGACTGCGCGCCGACGCATCAGCTTTGTCGATTTGCCGGTAAGCGCCACCGAAGATCGCGTGGTTGGCACCTTGGATATTGAAAAAGCGATCCAATTCGGCGAGCGCCACTTCGATACCGGCGTCCTTGCCAATGCCAACCGCGGCATACTATATGTCGACGAGATCAATCTGCTCGATGACCATATCGTCGATTTGCTGCTCGATAGCGCTGCGATGGGCGTGAACATTGTCGAGCGCGAAGGCATCAGCTTTAGCCATCCAGCGCGCTTCATCCTGGTCGGCACGATGAATCCCGAAGAAGGCGACCTGCGGCCGCAGCTGCTGGATCGTTTCGCCCTCTCCGTTGATGTAACGGGCATCAAAGACGCCTCGGATCGTATCGAGATTCTCGAACGTCATATCGCCTACGAAAACAGTCCCCTCGGTTTCAAGGATGAATGGGACCCGGTCGATGCGCAGCTCTCCGACCGCATCGCGGCAGCCCGAGAGATCATTGACGAGGTCACTCACACGACGCAAGACTTGCGCGTCATCGCCAGCATCACCAGCGATTTGCGCATCGACGGGCATCGCGCCGACCTGGTCATCTTAAAAGCCGCGCGCGCGCATGCCGCCTTCGAAGGACGTAAAGCCATCAGCGACCGTGATATCACCATCGCCATCCGCCTGACCATCCCGCACCGCCTGAAGCGCGGTCCCTTCAACGACGCGCAAGCTGATCTCAACGCGGTCGAATCGGCGGTCGATGAGAAGCGGCAAGAAATCGGCGAAGGCGAAGAAGCGGGCGAATTTACCGAAGACAGCGACGAGCAGGCGGCGCAGACTAAAAAAAAAGTGAGACTGTAAGCGGCGAAGGCGAGCCGCAAGATCAAGAACTCGGGCAGACCGAAGCCGCCCCCCAAGATGTCTTCCCCAGCTCGGACGCGCGCTGGTGGGAAGGCGGGCAGCAAGTCCAATCGCAAGCCGAATTCGAAACGCGCAAACTCAATACCCAGCTCGACCGCATGACGCGCCGGCAATCCGGGCGGCGCTCCACCACCCGCACCGACCGCAAACGCGGGCGCTACGTCCGCGCCAGGCAAGCGGGCGAGAAACCAAGCGACATCGCCTTTGACGCCACCTTGCGCGCCGCCGCCCCCTTTCAGGTGGAGCGCGTAGAACAGAAGCAGGAAACTGGCATGGCCTACGCCCTGCGCAAGACTGACCTGCAAGAGAAAGTGCGCGTGCGCAAAGCGGCCAACTTGATCATGTTCACCGTGGACGCCTCCTGGAGCATGGCGGTCTCCGAGCGCATGCAGGCGACCAAGGGCGCCATCATGTCGCTGCTGACCGATGCCTACCAGCGGCGCGACCGGGTCGGTTTGGTGGTCTTTCAGAAGGACCGAGCCTCGCTGGTTCTGCCGCCAACCAACTCGGTCGTCCTGGCGAAAGAGGCAATGGCTGATATCCCGGTCGGCGGCAAGACGCCGCTATCGGCTGGCTTGCTGCTGACCTATGAAGCGGTCATGCGCGAGAAAAATCTCAATCCGGACGTAATGCCGATGATGATCTTGCTGACCGATGGCGCCGGCAATGTCTCCATCAGCGACTCGGTCTCGCCGCAGGACGAAGCGCATTCAATCGCCCGCAAAATCCACGAAGCCGAAATCCGCACGGTGACCATCAACATGGAGCATATCGCTTTCGACCAAGGCTTGGCGCAGCGCCTCGCCGATCAGCTGGGTGGTCCCTGCTATACACTGGCGCAAATACACGCCGACAGCCTCTTGGATACTGTGCGCGCCGAAATGGACAAGATATAAGCCGATGGCTGCGCTCAACGGTCTTGAACCGGGATGGTGGAAAGTCAGATATTAAGAGGCGACAACAATTATCATTTCAGGCCAGCCTAGAGAGGTTCATACAGATTGCGGTGGCCCCATAACAAATGCAAGTGGCGCGAAGAAGCAAATCTCCGCGCCACTTCTAAATTTTGCTCGGACTTTGTTTGTAGACACGACCCGACTAGAACCGCCTGAAAATTAGCCAGACAACCGCCACGATGATGGCAATTATCGCTAGAATCCGAAGCTCAACCAAGTATAGTGATTCAGGCATAAGTTGCTCCTAAGGCATCATTTCTAGTTGCATTTATGTTCATCTTTATCATATACGAGAACAACGCAATTTCGCAATATCTTCGTATATTATGCACAGGCAAATTGCAGATTATCTTTGGCGAAACTTCTGGTCACTGATTTATCTTTTGATGGTTTTGGCAACCGTTGTCGCAAATTCGTTCAAAAGTCGATACGATACTTGGGATCCGCAATCTTGGAGTCTTAAGATGAGTCGAATAAAGGTTTTGAGTTTGGCCGGCTCTCCCTACCAAATGGGCTATGCTCACGGCGAGCGTTTCCACGACGAAATCCACCGTTTCACCGAGGAGCGCGTCCGACTTTGCAGCTCGCCAGATTGGACGGGCCGCGACTTATCGCGCGAAGCCGTCATCGCCCTGGCGGAAGCCTGCGTCGCCGAGCATCAAGCTTATGCCCCCGACCTTATGGAAGAACTGCGGGGCATCGCCGCCGCGACCGGTCTGACGCTGGCGGAACTGGTCATCAACAATGGATTCACCGACTTCATCGATACGATTTACAACTTGGGCGATATCGCCGTGCCCGCCGCTACCCCGCCACTGGTCGCCGACAACTGCACCGCTTTCATGGTGCCAGCGAGCCGGAGCGCGGACGGAGCGGCTTACTTCGGCCAGACCTGGGATATGCACGCGTCAGCCACGCCCTACGTTATCATGATCCATGGCGAGCCGGACGCGGATCCCAGCTTCTTGACCTTCACCGTCACCGGCTGCGTCGGCATGATCGGAATGAACAGCGCCGGCATCACCGTCGGCGTCAATAATTTGATGGCGACTGACGGCCAAATCGGCGTCACCTGGCCCTTCGTCGTGCGCAAGATCTTGCAGCAGGATAATCTCGCCGCCGCGCTCGAATGCCTGACCAGCGCCAAACTGGCAGGCGCCCATAATTACATGTTGATGGACGGCGCCGGGCGCGGTTATGAAGTCGAGGCGATGTCCACCACGCATCATGTGCATGCACTCGCCGACGATACGATCAGCCATACCAACCACTGCCTCATACAAAAGAATCTCGATGTGGCGCGCCAACGGCCGCGGGACTCTCAGAACAGTTCGGAGAATCGATTGCGCCGCGCGGACGAACTCTTGTCGAAAGACGACATCACTATCGACGACCTCATGGCTTTGACTCGCGACGAGGTGGCGATTTGCACGCGCCCGCAGCCACCGACGCATGTAGAGAGCTGTGGCGCCGCCATTATGAGCCCGAGCGCCGGCGACTTCTGGTCAGTCTGGGGCATCCCCGCTGATAACGAATATCAACGCTTCGTCATCTGAGCGGCGCGCCCACTCGTCCAATTCAAAACTGCCCTTATACTGTTATTAGGGAAGAGTGAAGGACGGCGCGCGCATGATGGACTTGAAACAAGTACGGATTTTTGGCATCCCCATGGACTTGGGGCAGAGTCGGCGCGGGGTCGATATGGGACCCAGCGCGATTCGTTACGCCCAGCTGCACGAGAAGCTGCGAACGCTTGGCTTCCATACCGCGGACGAAGGCAACATTCATGTCGCCCAAGCCGAGCAGACTCCCGCTCTGATGCGCGCCTACCCCAACGCGCATTTCTTGCCGCAGGTGGCGAGCATCTGCCAAGCAACATACGATGCGATCCACGAAACCTGGCGAACGGGCGAATTCGGTTTGTTCCTTGGCGGCGACCACAGCATGAGCGTTGGAACGGTCGCGGCGGCGGCGCAGCGCGGCAAGCTTGGCGTCGTTTGGGTTGATGCGCATACCGATATGAATACGCCGGCGAGCTCGCCTTCGGGCAATATCCACGGCATGGCGCTCGCCTGTTTGCTCGGGGAGGGACCGCCGGAATTAGTGAATATCGGCTACGACGGCGCCAAACTTTCGCCAGAACAGATCATCGTCATCGGCGCGCACGACATCGACCGCGAGGAGCGGATCCGCGTCAAGCAGAGCGGCATTCGCGTCTACACCATGCGTGATGTCGACGAGCGCGGCATCCCGCGTCTGGCGAAAGAGATCCTGCAGCAATTTGCCGATATGGACGCTATTCACGTCAGCCTTGATATGGACTCATGCGACCCGCAATTCGCCGTCGGCGTCGGTACGCCAGTCTCGGGCGGCTTAAGCTATCGGGAGGCGCACCTCCTGATGAAACTGATTTCGGACTCGGGCCAAGTCCGCTCGATGGATGTGGTTGAGTGCAACCCCATCCTGGATGACCACAACCGCACCGGCATCCTCGCCGTCGATCTAATCATGAGCATGCTAGGCGACAAATTCTTGTAAGGCGCCAAATCCCACGCAATGTTGCCGCTCTTAGGCGAGCCCGCCCAAATCTAGGCAATTTGTACGAATCTGCTGTAACTAATTCCTACATCGTGTACAATGATAAGAGAGTCATGATATAGGAGCGCGACCATGAACATCGGCATCCCTAAGGAAATCAAAGTCGACGAGCACCGCGTAGCGAGCCCGCCATCCGGAGCGCGCGAATTTGTCCAGCGCGGGCATTGCGTCTTTGTGGAGCGGGACGCGGGCTTGAGCAGCGGCTTCACCGATGACGAATACCGCAGCGCCGGCGCCATCATAGTGGATTCGGCAGCGGAGGTCTGGGCTGCGGCGGACATGATCATCAAGGTGAAGGAGCCGCAAGCGAGCGAATACCGCTTTCTGCGCCCGAACCTGATACTCTTCACCTATCTGCATCTGGCCGCGGACGAGCAGCTGACCCGGTCCATGCTCGAAAGCGGCGTGACCGGCATCGCCTACGAAACGGTCGAGGACAGGCGGGGCGGGCTCCCTTTATTGGAGCCGATGAGTGAAGTCGCCGGGCGCATGGCGGCGCAAGTCGTATCGCACTACCTGGAGCGGCATCAGGGTGGGCGCGGCGTATTGATGGGCGGCGTGCCCGGCGTGGCCGCGGCGCATGTTGTCATCCTGGGCGCCGGCACAGTAGGCGCCAATGCGGCAAAAATCGCGCTGGGCATGGGCGCGCGCGTCACCCTGCTTGACATTGACCTGGATCGCTTGCGATATCTGGACGACGTCTTGGCTGGCAACTTGAATACCCTGTATTCCAATCACATTAACATCGAACGCTCGATCCAGACGGCGGACGCGCTGATCGGTTCGGTGCTGATCACTGGCGCGCGCGCCCCGATGTTGGTTACGCGGGATATGCTTCCTACCATGCCAAATGGCAGCATCATCGTCGATGTCGCCGTCGATCAAGGCGGCTGCGTCGAAACGACACGCCCGACCACGCATAGCGAACCGACTTTCGTCATTGATGGCGTCTTGCATTATGGCGTGACCAATATGCCCGGCGCCGTACCGCGAACATCAAGCCTAGCGCTGGCTAACGCGACCTTGCCTTTCGCGTTCAAACTCGCTGCCAAGGGCGCCGCCGATGCCTTGCGGTCTGATCCCGCCCTGCTCATGGGCCTCAATACAGCCGCCGGGCGCTGCACCCATCCCGCCGTCGCTGATACCTTCGGATTGGATTACCTTGAGGCGGAGCGCGCGCTGGATTATCTCGCCGCCGACGCCCTGCTGCCGCTGTGAATCGCTTGCCGCAAGAGCGCCTCGCCCTGCTGCTGAAACAGGGCATGGGCTGATATCGTGCGGGCTGCAAAGATTGAATGGGTGGAAACTCGGGGCGCTGAAGCCGGCTAGACGTCAACCGCCGTATCAAAATGTCTCAAGAGCGGACTCAAGTCGTCCCAGAGTTCGTCCGGGATCGACACTTCGGCCGCCGCCATGCTTGATACCGCTTCTTCGGGAATCCGCGCGCCGGGTATCACCGAAGCGACCTGCGGATGGCGCGTGCACCACTGCAGCGCAACAGCCACCATCGGCACATCATAGCGCTGGCAAAGTCGCTGTATTTCCCTGACATGGTCGAGACATTCCTGCGAAAACAAGCGGTTGAGATACAAGGTGTCGGCTTGCGGGCCAGTAGCTAGCAGGCTGCGCTCTAACGGCGTCGCCCCGATCAAGCCCACATCATGCTTAGCCGCTTCGGCGAATATCTCTCGTTCGGCGATATGGTTGATCAGGCTCCAGCAGTCGGCGATGACGGCGGCGTCAAACTCGCCCGTCCGGATATATTCCAGGTTTGTCGGCGGATTGTTGCAAGCGGCGCCAATGTGCTCGATGATGCCTTGGCTCTGCAAGCGGCGCAATGCCCCCAGCGCGCCTCGCTCGGCAAGCACTTCATCAATCGGTTGGCCCATAGCATCGTGAATATAAACGATAGGCAGGCGCTCCAAGCCCATACGCTCGAGGCTGCCCTCTACGCTCCGCAGAATCCCGTCGAAGCTGAAATCATAGCCTTGGTGACTGCGTCCGGCTTTGGTGGTGATAATGACCTTGTCCCTTGCCGCTGGCCGCAGGCGCAGCGCCTCGCCTATCATTGTCTCGCTCATGCTGCGTCCATAAAGCACGGCTGTATCGATGAATTCGCAGCCGGCGTCGATCGCCCGAACCAGCGTTTTCACACCCAGTTCCGTGTCCAGCCGCCGCCCTTTAACATCGACTTCGACGACCGCGTCGTTCTGCGTCGGCACACCGACGAAGGCCGTCCCAATCCCGACAACGGGCACTTGCAATTCGGTACGCCCCAGCCGCTTGCTACGCATTATACGGTACGCCCCTCAATGCGGGATTGCCGCGCGAATTCGGCGTCGATTTGATCATCCGTTTTGCCAAAACGCCGCCGCCGATTGCCATATTCGATCAGCGCCTCATAAAACGCGCTTCGTCCGAAGTCGGGCCAATAAGTATCGGTGGTATAAATCTCGCTGTAGGCGCCCTGCCAGATCAGAAAATTGCTCAGTCGGAATTCGCCGCTGGTGCGGATGATCAGGTCGGGATCGGGCAAATCACTGGTGTACAAATGCTTGCTGATGGTGGCTTCGGTGATCTCTTCAGGCGCGATGCCAGCTCGTACGACATTCTGGACCGCATGCACGATTTCGTCGCGCCCGCCGTAATTGAAGGCGACGTTAAGAATGAGGCGCTGGTTGTGGCGCGTATAATTGCAAGCGTCAACCACCTTGCTTGCAAGCCGTTCATGAATGCCGTCCAACTCCCCAATATGGCGAATCTGTACGCCTTCTCTATTAAGTTCCTCCAACTCACGGTCGATCACCATTTCTAAAATGCGCATTAATAGCCTGACCTCGCGCCGGGGCCGCGACCAATTCTCGGTCGAGAAGGCGTAAATGGTCATGATGCGAACGCCGAATTCAGCGGCGGCGCGGATGATGCGGCGCAGATTCTCCGTACCTTGGCGATGACCGGCCGAGCGCGGCAAACCACGCTGCCTCGCCCAGCGCCCATTGCCGTCCATAATGATAGCGACATGTTCCGGCGGTTTGTCCAGCGGCGGTAAAGCGAGGCGCTCAAGCGGACGCTCTTTCGTCAAAAGTGTCATGTCTAGTTCCCGTGTATGCTACGCCGGTACTCGATGGAAGACGTCATCATTGGTGTACACGAACTCGCGTTTTACTCCTCAATGCAATAGCTTCGTTTATTCGCAACCGCGGGTAACCCGCCAGCGATTACACTTCCATGATGTCCTTTTCCTTGTCGGCGCCAAGGTCGCCAATCCGCGCGACAAACTTGTCCGTCAGTCTCTGAACTTCGTCTTCGCCCCGTTTACGATCATCTTCCGATATCAGTTTTTCCTTTTCAAATTCTTGCAGATCACTGTTCGCCGATCGGCGTATATTGCGAATAGCGACGCGTGTATCCTCCATCCGTCGATTGAGGAATTTCACCAACTCTTGTCGCCGTTCGCGCGTCAAAGCCGGCATATTCAGGCGGATATTCTCGCCATCGACGTTTGGGTTCACCCCAATATCCGACTTTTGAATCGCCTTTTCGATATTCCGCACAGCCGCCTTGTCATAGGGGCGAATCAGGATAAGCATGGCTTCCGGCGTGGATATATTGGCGATCTGCCGCAGTTCCGTGTCCTGTCCGTAATAATCGACCATCAGACGATCAACCAGTGCGACGCTCGCCCGCCCACTGCGCATCAGGCTTAGCTCATCGCGGAAGACCGCGAGGGTCGATTCCATTTTACTTGTCGCTTCTTCAAGTATGTCGTCTATCATCCTGCTGCTCCTTTTTCGCGCGCCGGTTCGTGCCCGCCTCTTGATTTTGCCGCCGCCAGATGCGGCGACACTCAATTGACCGTGATTTCGCACCGGCAACGGATTGGGGCGTATGTTTGAGCGTCCGCGACCTGTCGGCTGGAAGTTGGCCCTGCCACCGATTGCCATCATTATATCGCCATTTGTCAGACCGGGTATGCGGAATGAAGGCGATGCTGGCCGCGCTAGCCAGGCATCGTCCCCCGCTCGGTCTCAGCGGTTGCGCCGGCAGCTCGGCTGCATGGGCAGTTATACCGGTGCTACTGACGCGATACCTTTAGCGGCGTATGAGACGCGCTCTCATCGGGCGGCGGCTTGCGGAATCCAGGAGGCATAGGCGCCCCCGGAAAATGTAATCTGCTGTACGTTTACGCCAGCGGCATCCATTAGAAATAGCTGATCGTCTCCATTGACCGTGGCTGTCACCACCATGAATCGGCCGTCCGCGCTGTAATTGGCTGACCAGACCCTGCCCGGACCCGTGTACAGGATGCGGCGATCGCCCCCTTCCAGATTCATGCTCGCCAAGGCTTGCGCGCCGCCGACGGTGGTTACGAAAGCAATGCGCTGGCTGTCCGGGCTGAAGGTCGGCGATGCGTCGCGAACCGCGTTTTCCGTCAGCAGATTCGAAGTTCCCGTTTGGCGGTCGAACAAGCGTATTTCCCAACTGCTGGCGTCGCGCACTGATGGCCCCGCGGTGAATACGATATGTCTGCCATCCGGGCTGTAGCGCGCATGGCTGTTGCGCCACTGGTCGCTGTAGACCGGCTGCGCCTCGCCATCCAGCGCTCGCACCCGGTAAATGTCGAGCGTCTGATCGCGGCGCGTGTCGGACGAATAAATTATCCAATCGCCAGCGGGCGACCATGCTGGTAGCCGATCCCAAACCGTATTGTGGGTGAGCTGCCGCAGTTGCCCGCCGAATCGATTCGCCAGGACTATCTCGAAATCGCCATCATGATTGGATTGAAAGGCGATCCAGCGTCCATCTGGCGATGGCATGGGATAGGTGCTGCTGCCCTCGCCGGTGCCAAAGCGACGCCTTTCCCAGGTCGCCAAATCCAGGACGACGATATCAAAGCGCGGCTCTTCATCATCTGCCGCCGGGCGCTCGGCAAAATAGACCAGATCGCCAACGACCGCCGCCAATTCCGCGATCAGGGTTGGGCGCTCGCGGAGGCCAACTGGCTGGAGCGCCGGCTTTGTCGGCGTCGATCGCCTGGCGGCTGCGTCAGCCTCGGCGATAAAAGTCGCGTCTGCAGCCGCCTTCAAGGCCTTAAGCGTCAATTGAAGCGGATCGCTCGTTGCTTCTGGCGGCAGCTGCGTCGTCGTGGCAAGGGACGCGGGCGAGCCGATACCCGCCGCCGCCGCGCCAATTATCTCGAGCGCGGTTGCCGAAGCGGAGACGCCCTCATCGCGCGAGAATGCGCTGAACAGCGACAAAGCCAGAATCAGTACGCCCGCGAGCAGCGCGCAACCCAGCGCGCCGCCGGCCGCAGCGCCCAGCCACAGGTTCCGCCGCCCGCGGCTCCCGCCCCGCCGCAAACCGGGCATGACACTCGCCACCGGCGATGTATCGCTAGTCGGCGATGTCGCCGGCGCTGGCGCTGTACCGGGCGCCGATACGATGTCGGACGATCCCTCCTTCATGCTGGGCGAGGGCGCATTTTCGATTTCAACCGCGGCGACGCCTTCCTGCGAGCGGCCCCAATCGGCGCTTTCCAGGGACAGCCGCAAAGCCGCCGCCAACTCGCCCGCGCTGGGGTAGCGTTCATCGCGCGCTTTGCGCAATGCGCGCATGACAACTTTTTCCAGCGCTAAGCTGATCTTCGGCTCGAACTTCCGCGGCGTGGGCGGAGGCAGCGTCACATGCATTACGGCGATGCTGTATGGCGTTACACTCTCAAATGGACGACGGCCCGTTACCAACTCGAAGAGCATGACGCCCAAGGAGTATACGTCGCTGCGTCCATCGAGCGTCTCGGCGCGCGCTTGCTCTGGCGACATATAGCTGGGCGTGCCCACAACGCCTTGTGTGGTAATGGTGGCGCTGCCTTCGCCCAATATGCGGGCGATGCCGAAATCGGTAATGAACGCGCCGCCACCGTCATCAAGCAGAATGTTGCTCGGCTTAAGATCTCGATGCAGGATGCCCTTCTGATGGGCGTAATCGAGCGCGGCAGCCACCTGTTCAATGATGCTATTGACGCGCGCCAGCGGGATCGGACCTTCTGCCAGAAGCTCCTCGACCGAGCCGGCCGGCATGAAACGCATCGCAATATAAGGCTGGTCGTCGAATTCGCCATGATCATATACAGGTACGATATTGCGATGCTCCAGCCGCGAGACAATCTTTACTTCGCGCTCGAATCGCTGCAGGTACGCCTCGTCATTCATGAAGACGCTGGGCAGGAATTTCAGCGCAACATTCCGGTTCATCGAGCGTTGACGAGCGAGATACACCGTCGCCATGCCACCCTGCCCGACCCGGCTAAGGACTTCGTATCCGTTTACTGTCTTGCCGATGAGATCTGAGGCCATTATGCCTGCCATTGACAGCAAGGTGCGCAGCCAACATCATGCGGATCCATTCGACTTGGCCCCGCGCATTCGATTATATGCCAGGCTCAACTAGCGCTAGAACACCCAATACAGACCGTAAAAGTCGGCTCGCCGCCACGTCAACCCGCGCTGGCGCCGGTTAAACTTGACAGAATACCGGTCTGAATCGAAAATAGGTGAATCAGGCAAGACTAGGCTGGCGGGGGCGGATGACATGCGGGACGGAGTCGTCACCGATTCCACGACCTCCAAAGATTTGCGCGAACGGCTAATTACAGCGAGTGTATTGCTGCCGATTGCGATATTGGCTTCGCTCGCCGGCGGCTGGCTTTTTCTGCTCCTGGTGCTGCCGGTCATGTGCGTCGGCATGCTGGAATTCTACCTGATGGAGAAAGACACGACGATGCAGGGCAGCTCGCTTACGGGCATCCCCACAGGCGTCGTCGCCCTTTTGGGCTTCTTCCTCAACCTGGATTGGTTGTGGCAAGCGGCGCTGACTGTGGGCATTGTGCTCACCCTCATTCTTGAATTGTCGCGTCAGTCGCAGCAACCCGACCGCGCCTTGAAACAGGTGGGCACGACGCTATGCGGCGTATTTTATATCGCCTTTCCAGCCGCCTTTCTGATCAGCCTGCGCAGCGCGTCGCCGGACGGCTTGATATGGCTGTTCGTCGTCTATGCGATCACCTGGGGGACGGACACATTCGCCTACGTCTTCGGCAAGACCTTTGGCCGAACGAAGCTGGCGCCGCTGATCTCGCCCAACAAGACGATAGAGGGCGCGATCGGCGGCATCCTGGGCGCCTGGATACCCGCCTTCTGCCTGCTCGCTTTCACCGGCACATTCGAGCCAAGGTTAATCCCGATGATCGTAGCCGGCCCGTTTCTGGCGGTTAGCGGCGATCTGTTTGAATCAGCGCTCAAGCGTTTCTTCCGGGTAAAGGACAGTTATGTCGCCGGCTTCAATGTTTTCCCGGGGCACGGTGGCGTCCTCGATCGCATTGACGCTTTGGTTTGGGTCGCTAGTTGGGTCTTCCTCTACCTCTTTGCAATAGGCGTCTTATAGCGCGCAAAGACCTCTGCGGGATGAGCAAGCATCTTTGAAGCGCCTCAAAGAATAAGTTATAATGATGCGGCTGCGTTCTCCTGGCGCAGGCGAATCTTTGGCAGGCGGGGCTTCCTAGCCCAAGACACATCTCGCGGCGAAAGTGGGTAAAAAAATGCCGAAATTTGAAACGCAAGTGCTGATCAATCGCCCGGTCTTCCACGTTTTCCGCTATGTCGGAGATTTCAATAACGACGTGCATTGGCGCAATGTGCAGAGCGTCGGCATTACCAGTGGCGACCCGATACGCGCTGGCACAATGGTGGCAATGACGCGCCGCATCATGGGGCGCGGCGGCTTCGTCAATAGCGATGTTACCGATTTCGAACGCAACAAGAAGATCGAGCTCAAAGGCTCTTATTGGGGTTTTCCCTTCATTTGCACACTAACCTTTGAGCACCGCGGCCAACAGACCAACGTGCGTGAAACCCTTGATATCCGCACCCGCTGGTTCTTCTGGTTTGGCATCTTCTTCAACGTGACGCTGAAACGCGTGCTCCAAAGCGAATTGAACAACCTCAAGCAAATCATGGACGGGCACGGCGACCGCAAATCGGTCACGCCCCAGCCGATTTCTGAGTGAAGCCGCGTTTGCTCTTACTCTCTTGTGAATCGTCGCTAATGCCGGAAATGCCGGTTGCGCGGGCATATTGCGCGAGAAGATGCAGGCTCGCGTTCCAAAACATCAGGTAACCATAAAGATACAAGAATATGCCCAATGCCGACCAAGCCATCGCGCGCCAATCTTCGGACGCATAACCCAGCCCACGCGGTCTAATCTCGTGGATTGATTCGTAACCCAAATGAATCAGCAACGCGGCTATGCCGAGCAACAGAATCTGCGAGAGCAGATGCTTGAAAGTCTCCGCCGTGTATCTTGACGGCAGCAATTGATTCGCTTTGAAAGCCCCCATTGCCCCGCCGCCGCCAACCGCAGCGTATCGCGCGACGCCGATAAAGTAGATCAGCGTCAAAAGTGCGCACAGGGCAACCATGACACCTTGCGACGCCAGCAAGGCAAAGGCCTTTATTAGCCCAACAAGGCTTAGCTCAAAATGATATAACTCCACGACGTATGGCAGGCCCATAATCAGGGCTGCAAAGTACACATAATACGCGAACAGAGTCACCGAAGATAGCGTGGGTCGAATGCCCTGAGGCGCAAAGTGAGAAACGCTCAGCTGCGGCAGCCCTCGCCGACCGGCCATCGCAGTTTTAAGCGTTGCCACCGTATAGCCGTATAGCCAGATCGGATTCAGAACGAAACCAAACAGAATGGCCAGCCACACTAGCGGGGTCCACTGTCGATTCGAGTACCAATCCAAGTAGTCGACGCCCGAAAACAGAAGCCACAGAAATAGGCTCTGTACAAGCGCCAGCGAAGCCAACCGCAAAGGTTTGCGTAGCGCGAAGAGCATAGCCTGTAAGAGACTCATTCCAGTGACGCTTCCGGACCGGGTGATGCAGTTGCCCTCGGCTGTTGACCGATTAGACCACGCCGACCTTGTCCTTTCCGGGATTGTAGCGATCGCCGCCAAGGCCGATTTCTTCAGCGTACTGCGCGATCAAATGCTGCGTGGAAAAGTGCTGCATGAGGTTGAAAATGTAATAGATGATGATTGACAGCGTGAACCCGGCGAACAGATTCGCGCCCATGAGTCCGCCGAAGACGCCGTCAACAATCTGCCGCGCGATGCCGTAGATGATAGAGAACGCGATCATGTAAAGCGCAAGCCGGGCGCCTTTTTGCCAGTTGCTCCAGGCGAAGCGCATATTTTCCCAGATCCGCCAGGACGCCTTATGGTCGCCTTCGGCCGCGAAACGAGCCATGCCCACGAAATAACCCCAACCCATCACAAATGCCGCGCCAGTCACGCAGACGATGGAGCCAATTGCGACGACCGGTCTCGCGAATTCGACTATTTCTCCAATCAAGCCGCCAAAAACCGCCAGGACAACGATGAGCGCGATGAAAAGCGCCCAATAGGCGAGGCTCGCTGCGAACAAATATGCGCCATCCTTGACGTTGCGACCAAAATCGACCGCTGGCATCCATTCTTGCTCGCGCAGCACCGCGCGCACGACCTCAACGCTGTAGCCAGAGGTCCAAAAACCAGAGACAACCGCCACCAGCAGCAGCCCGACGATGCCAGCGATGGTCGTTCCGCCTAAGGGCTGCAATGTCCCCGCGGACGAACCCGGCAAGTCATGTCCAAACAGCTCAGCCAGCAGCGTTGCCCAGTCGTAAGAGTTCAGAATCATCGCGAAGAAGACGGAAAAGGCGATCGTCATCGCCAGTACAATGCTCATGACTTTGGCGAAATTGCGAAATGGATACTTGAATGCGCTGGAAAAGTTCATTTCTTGCCTCAATAGACCAGTTTCCCGAAGATCCTCCTTATGTTACCACATGCGCAATCAGCTTACTCGTCTTCTTCGTCAATGTTGTCAAGAATCTCCTCAATTTGATTTGCGATATTGCTGTCAAGCCCTGAACCCAATGCTCGTTTCAACTCATTTTCTAACCGATATACCACTTCAGCGTTGACGTCTTTCTCGCTGATATCCCATTCCTCAAGGCGCTTTATCAACCAGTCAGACGAGACAAGGCTCATCATGCTGCGAGCCGCGTAGCAGAAAGTAACATAATTCCCAAGTCGCTTTTCGTCTTCCCCATCTTCCATTAAGTCGCGGAAGATCCGTCGTTCTCTCTTTACCCAGTCTGCAACAACGCTGTAGTTCCCCTTAGCCATGCGGCTCCCTTTCAATGAACCATCGAAGCGACTTCGAAAAATACCCTCTTAGCGCGCTCCCAATTTGTCAATGCGCCGCGCCCCGGTCAATGCGCCAACTAACGCTACCTACCCAACCTCTTCCAACCGATCATGCGCCGGCGGCGGACTTGGCGAAAGCGCCGAAATCTCTTCATACCACTCCGGCGTCATCGCCACATCAAGCGCCGCCAGCGACGCGTCCAGCTGCGCCAGATTGCGCGCCCCGATAATTGGCGCTGTGATCGCCGGATGCGCCATCACCCAAGCCACCGCCAGCGTCGCCGGCTGGGTGCCGCGCTCTCGCGCATGAGCGGCGAAATCGGCCGCGGATTGATAATAATCAGCGACGCCATAACGCTTGCTATACATCCGGTTTTCAATGAGGCGTCCGGCATCGGCTTTGCCATCAGCCGCGTATTTGCCGGTCAACAGGCCGCCACCCAGCGGGCTGTAGGGGATGACGCCTATCTCTTCATTCGCCGCCATCGGCAAGATCTCCACCTCCGCCTGCCGCTTGACCAGGTTGTACATCGGCTGCAGGCATTCGATCCGCGCCAGCCCTTCCCGCGCCGCGATGCCCTGCGCCTTCATCACCTGCCAAGCCGCCCAATTGCTGACCGCCGGATAGAGGATCTTGCCTTGCCGCACGAGATCATCCAAAGCCCGCAGCGATTCTTCGACCGGCGTTTCCCCGTCGTAGTGATGCAAGAAATAAACATCAATGCGGTCGGTCTGCAGCCGCCGCAGGCTATCCTCGACGGCGATCTGAATATGCCGCCTCGACGCCCCGCCCTGATTGACATCATCGCCGGTTTGGGAGACGACCTTGGTGGTCAGCACGATATCATCGCGGCAATCGGCAATCAGTTCGCCCAGGATCTCTTCCGAGCGGCCGCCAGCGTAAGTATTGGCGCAATCAAAGAAGTTGATGCCGACCTCGCGGCAGCGGCTAAACATCCGCGAGGATTCGGCTTCGTCAGCAATATCGCCAAATGACATCGTGCCAAAACAAAGCGATGAAACTTTCACACCGGTGCGTCCTAGAATCCGATAATCCACCTTACGACCCTTTCGTTAACGGTTGAAATACACTCGATCCACACTTATTCGTCGGCGGCCATGCGCCCTTGCGCCACCAGCTCCACCCGGCCGCCGACGCGTATGACGATCTCGGTCTCGTTGCGCTCCGCTTCAAGGTGGAGCAGCGAGGGGCGCCCGATTTGATATCCCTGCTCTGAACGCAGCGAAACTTTGTCGGCGCCGAAGTATCCATATTGAACGATGTACGCGGCGATGCAGCCGTTAGCGCTGCCCGTGGCCGGGTCTTCCGGCGCGCCATATATGTCGTCCAGTACGCGCACATGAATATCATTCGCGGCATCCAGCGTCTCGGCGCAGAATATCGCCGGCGCGATCGCGTCATGCGCCCCAAGGATCGCCCGCAGCCGATCCAGATTGACCCGCGCCCGCTTGACCGCTTCCAGCGATACCATCGGCGCCAACACGAAAGCCATACCGGTGGATACTTCTTGCAGCGGGAAACGCGTATCGATGTCTGCTTCCACCACGTTGAGGATTTGCGCAAGCTCAGTCGCCGTAAATGTATGCCCGAATTCAGGCGGATTCTGCCGCATCCACAACAAGCCGTCAGCCGAAAAAGTGACCGGAATCCGCCCCACCGGCAAGTTCAGCAGCAGTCTGTCAATTGGGCGCCCGATCAATTCGCGCTGGATAACGAAAGCCGTGCCCAGCACCGGATGCCCGGCGAAATCCACTTCGACCTCGGGCATGAAGACGCGCACGTTGTAGCCGCCATGTTCGGGCAGATTCGAGGTGACAAAGGTCGTTTCGGAGAAGTTTATCTCCTTCGCCAGTTGCTGCATAAGCGACCCCGGCGGATTGCCCAAATAGACCGCCAGTTGATTGCCGGTGTACTTTCGGCCGATGGTGAAAACATCAACGATGAAGAATTCCATACGCGACATATCAATTGCTCGTTTCTTGTTTAAGTGTATCTTTCCATTGTGATGGCGGCTCTTGCGCCACAGCCTGCAGCAAGCGGCCGTAGTGCTGCGGACGCCGCTGACGCAGCAGCGGGAAGAGCGACAGATACTGCTCGCGGACTTCTGCGCGCAATACCGCGTCGATGACCTCGTCGCGATCGCGGCTCGCCTGCGCCAAGACGCGCCCCAATGGGTCACAGATGAAACTGCTGCCGTAGAAGGTCACGGCGTTCTCGCGGCCCACCCGGTTGCAGGCGGCGATGAAGACGCCATTGGCAACGGCATGTCCGCGCATCACCGTGCGCCAGGCATCCGCCGAGTCGAAATCGTCAGCGGTCGGCTCGGAGCCAATCGCTGTCGGATAATATATGAACTCTGCGCCTTCGAGCGCGTATATCCGCGCCAGCTCCGGAAACCACTGATCGTAACAGGTCGGCGCAGCCAGCTTGACAGCGCCTAGATCATGCACCGGGAATTGAGCAGCGCCAGCGAAATAATCGGTCTCGTGATAACCTTCGCCCGCAGGAATGTGCATCTTGCGCGTGAAGTGGCGCAACCGCCCGGAAGCGTCATGAATGGTCGCCGTGTCCCAATAGCGGCCATCGGACGCGCGTTCGAAAAGGCTGCCGATGATATTAACGCCGTGCGCACTAGCGAGCTCGGCGAAAAACTGATCCGAGTCACCGTCATGCAGCGGTTCCGCCCAGGCGAAACCGGCCGGATCGCGCACGCCGGGGAAGTAAGGCAAGATGGAAAACTCGGGTAGGCAAATCAGCCCAGCGCCCGTCGCCGCCGCTTCCGCCACCAGCTCGCGATATAGCGCTTTGGTGGATTCTTGGTCGCCGGTCCAATGCCCCTGCGCCAAAGCGATATGAAGGTCTCTCATTTGGCTACATGCTCTCCATGATCTCTCTTGCCGCCCGCCGACCGGTGAAATAAGCGCCGTGCACCATCGCCGTCAAATGATGCGGCGCCGTCGCTTCGCCCGCCCAATAGAGCGGCGGCGTCGCCACCGCCAGCTTCTCGCGCGCGTCATAGTGCCCGGGCAAGCAGACGCTGTATCCGCCCAAAGCGAAAGGATCATCGGGCCAATTGACCCAGCGCGCTTTGACAAATCGCAGGCTCGGATCCCCAATCTCCTCGCGCAATGTATCCAGTCCCTTTTGCAACGCGCCTCGTTCTCCCAGAGCAAGCATCTCGCGGGCGTAATCACCAGTGACGAATCCGGTCCAGACCGTCGCGCCCTCCGCCCGCCCCAAAGACGGCGACCACCACATCGGCGGATTGCCCCGGGCGTAAATCGCGCCGATCGATGAGTCCAGCAGCGGTTCGGCGAACAGGTAGACCAGCTTCATCACCGGTCCCATCTTGAGTCCAGAAAGCGCCTCTCGCTTTTCCTGTGGCAAGGGCGGACTAAAGCGTACCCGATCCGACTGCAGCACACCAAGCGGCAAGGTTATCACGGCGGCGTCAGCCTCGAAATCAACTCCGTTTTCCGCGCATAACTTCACATCATCAGCCCAGTCAATCTCCCGTACCGCGAGATTTAGCCGTATATCCAGCCCATCCGCCAGCCGCTCGTAATATGAATCGTAGCCGTCCAGAATCCGATAGTCGCTGTAATCATCGCCGCCATCGCTGTCATTGAATAAATGCGCGTGCGCGGCCGCATTTAGCTGATCCATGCTTTCGCCCTCGGCGTTTGCGAAGGAGCGCCGCACGTATCGCAGCTGCTTTTCGCTGAAACCAATTCGCCGCAGGTAACTGCCGAGGTCTTCGTCTTTGCGGGCGGCAGGCGCATCGCCCAAATCCCACGAACGCGTAATATCCAACTCGGCCGACGCCGCCCTTGCGTCGCCCATGGTCAGCCAATCGCCTTCTTCAGTGCGAATCATTGAGTCGTCAAGCTTGTTCCAGCGCCAGGTCCGCAAGCCCAGCTGCTCCACCCAGCGCCAGGTATTGACCTCGGGCGAGCGGCCATGTATTAGCTCAGCGCCGAATTCGACCGGGATATCAGCGAAGTCGCGGTCCGTCCAGACGCGCCCACCGATGCGATCGCGCGCTTCGAGCACCATTGCCTCGATGCCCGCTTGCGCCAAATGATAAGCGGCGGAAAGCCCGGCGATTCCCGCGCCGATAACGAGAACTTTCATGCGCAGGACCTATTCTTCATAGTCCGGATTGTCCCAGACAATGAGCGCGCCGGCGTCCCCGGCGGCCGGCTCATCGCAGTAACCGGTCACAACGCGCACCGCGCGAAAGCCGCGATTCATTTGCATGGTCACGGTCGGATCGTTTATCTCGCCGGCGATCACTTTCTCGCCGTACTCAATCACATCCATATCGTCAGCGTGACGCTCGTAACCCATCAACATCCCGACCGCATAAAAGCCGCGCAGGTTCAGCCGCCGCGCCAAATCGAAGCGCGCCTCATACAAGCCGGTGCCGATGCCATGCCGCTGATACATCGAATGAACCGCCATCTCGACGCCATACAGCCAGTCGCCATCGGGTTCATGGGCGCTCAGCGTCATATCGCCGATGGCTTCGCGCCAGGGCAGAATGGGCGCGGTTGGCGGGCGCGAGGCGCGCATGGTGGTCGCCATGCCGACGCAGTTGCCCGCGCTGGGTCCGCTGATGCGCTGCGCCGCGAACTGTCCTTGCGGGAAGCGCTCTATATGCGCCAGTATATCGTCCTCGGTGAAACAGTCGTCGCATTCTTCATCAGCATAGGGTCGTACCCCATAGGCACTCCACAAAGAGATGACAACGCTGGAAACATGCGCCGGCTTCGTGTTGAAAATGTCGAAGCCTGGCAACCTAATGAGGGCGCTGCCGCCGTCATAGTCTTTGAGCCACCACTCGTCGAAGTTGAAGACATGAATCTTTCGTCCGTCTTCAACGTAGTATTCAATGCCGTCTTCATCCACCTGGTATTCGCGCGTTTTCCTGCTTTCCTCCAAGAGATGCTTCTGTATTGAGGGCCAGTCGCGGTCAAGCGCTTGCCGCAGCGCCGCTATATTTTCATCGCTCTGGTCGCCGCCAATGGCAGCCTCCATTTTGGAGATTTGACTCTCGATGTCCCCATCGCTCTTTTTCGACATGGCGCTCCCCCAGCGTTATTCCAATGGCAATGCGCATTGGGATACGATACTATCTCAATCTATTGTATGGCAAGTCCATGATATTAAGGCCGCGTCAACTCATGGCATTTCGCCTGCGCCGCCTGCGGGAAAATGGGTCACTGCTCGCCTTGCCGACCGTCGCCTGGCTAGTCGTCTTTTTTGTGCTGCCGCTGGCTGTCGTATTGGTTTTCAGCTTCATGTCACGCGGGCGCGGCGGGGTCGCCATCCTGCCTTTCACGATTGAGCATTATGAGCGTACCTTCGGCGTCTTTTTTATCATCCTGCGGCGCTCAATTGGCTTGGCGGCTTTGACCACCGTCATCTGCCTCCTCCTCGGTTATCCACTCGCCTTTTTCATAAGCACAAGGCGCCGGCGCGTCCTGCGGCAGATCGCGCTCTTCCTGGTGATACTGCCCTTCTGGACCAATTTCCTCATCCGCACCTACGCCTGGCGGATCCTGCTGGGCGAGGAGGGCACGATCAATGGCGTCTTGCTGAGCCTTGGTTTGATTGGCGAGCCACTGTCGCTATTGAATACGCAGCTCGCTGTTGTGATCGGCTTAATTTATGGCTTTCTGCCTTTTATGGTGTTGCCCATATACGCCTCGGTCGAGCGCTTTAATTTTCGCTATGTGGACGCGGCGCATGACCTGGGCGCCAATGACATCCGCACATTCCTGCGCGTCGTCCTGCCGCTTACGCTGCCCGGTGTGCTGGCCGGCTGCGCGCTGGTATTCATCCCGTCGGTCGGCGCCTTTGTCACGCCCGATCTCCTGGGCGGCGCCAAGGGCTTGATGATCGGCAACTTGATAAACAAGCAATTCGGCGGCTCCGGCAATATGCCCTTGGGTTCCGCGCTTTCAATTGTGATGATGGCTGTCGTTATGCTTTCGCTGTTGGTTTATATTTTCGCCAATCGGCGCGAGGCGGGAGACTGAGCATGGCGCCGGCAGCGCAGTCACTCATCAACCAAGGGTCCATGCGTCGCAACCGCGCCGTCCGCCGGCTCGGCCAGGTCGGGCTCTGGCTGAATCCCGTATTCGCATATTTTTTCCTCTGGGCGCCGATTCTGATTCTCGTTCTATTTTCGTTCAACGAAAGCAAGTCTGTGGCCTCATTCACCGGTTTCACACTGAAATGGTACAACAATATTTTGAACAATGTCATGGGCGCGGAACGAGCCTTCTCCACCGAGATTATGCTGAACGCCTTTCGCAACAGCCTTTTCGTCGGCGCCGTCGCCACCGCCATAGCCACCGTGCTGGGCACTATGATAGCGCTAGCGATGGCGCGGGGCCGCTTCCCCGGCAAAAGCCTGATCGACAGCTTACTCTTCCTGCCCGTGGTCATACCGGAAATCACACAGGCGATCTCGCTGGCGATCTTTTTCAAAGTGGCTTTCGATTGGATCGCCGGCATCAGTGGCGAGCGCGTCTTTCCCGGCTTTCATACAATCATCATCGCTCATGTCACCTTCAATATCTCTTTCGTCGCCATCGTCGTGCGCGCGCGTCTGGCTGATATGGACCCGCAGCTGGAAGAGGCTGCCGGCGATCTCGGCGCCAACCCCTGGCGAACCTTCTGGCGCGTCACTTTTCCCTTGATTCTGCCCGGCGTCGTCTCCGGCGCGCTGCTGGCATTCACCCTGTCGCTTGATGACTTCGTCATCACCTTCTTCACTTCCGGCGTCGGCACCTCCACCCTGCCCGTGTTCGTTTATGGCTTGCTTAAGCTGACGGTGACGCCCGAGGTGAACGCCATCTCGACAATCATGATGGTCTTAAGTACGCTATTGATCGGCATTTCGTTAGCCATGCAGGGGCGCACCGCGTCCCGCGCCTAGTTCGCAATCACTATAGGAGGAATCTGTCATGAAGAGACTAATGCTATTGCTTGCCATTCTCTGCCTGGTCGCGCCGGTCGCCATCGCCCAGGATATGGAGCATGAGCCCTGGACCTGCCCCGACGGCTACGAAGGCCAGACGCTGAGCATCTTCAATTGGTCGACATACATCGCCGAAGACACCGTGCCGAATTTCGAAGAAGCCTGCGGCGTCACCGTCAATTATGACATCTACGAGAGTAACGAAGCGATGCTCGCGCGGATCCGCCAGGGCAATCCCGGATATGACATCATCGTGCCCAGCGGCGGCACCGTACAGCGCATGGCGGAAGAGATGCTGCTGATCCCGCTTGATCTGGAGATGATCCCCAACATCGCCAACGTCATTCCCGATTTGCTGGGCGCGGCGTACGACCCCGAGAACATGTACTCCCTGCCCTATCAGTGGGGCACGGTCGGCGTTGGCTACAGCACCGAGGTCTTCCCCGATGGCATCAGCTCTTGGAACCAGGTCTGGGACCACGATGGACCGGTGGCTTGGCTCGATGATCGCCAGACGATGCTCGGGATCGCGCATCTCTTCCTGGGCAACGACCCCAACACCACCGATGCCGCTGAGATCAACGCCGCCCGTGATTACTTGATCGAAAAAGGCGGCAATGTCGTAACCGTCGCCGCTGATGACGGCCAAGTTCTGCTCGAGCGCGGCGATGTCGATATTGCGGTCGAATACAACGGCGACATCCTGCAGATTTCATGGGATTGCGAATGCGACGACTACGCCTACGCCATACCGGAAGAAGGCAGCAACGTCTGGATCGACAATCTCTCGATCCCCGTCGACGCGCCCAACCCCGAGCTGGCGATGGTCTTCATCGATTACATCCTTGATGCCAAGGTAGGGGCGGACTTGACGAATTACATCTGGTACGCCTCGCCCAACCAGGCGTCGATTGATTCCGGCTTCATCGATGAAGAGATCCTCAATGATCCCGCGATCTTCCCGCCGCCGGAGCAAGTGGCGAATCTATTCGCCATCATTGATGTGGGCGCCGAAGCCGAAGAGTTGATCAACAACGCCTGGGATGAACTGCTCATCTTCCTCGGGCAATAGCCTGATTGCGCGCTACCGAATGTATATGTAGGGGCGACCCAGTGGGTCGCCCGCCGGAGCGCAAAGGGCTAACTCAAATGACAACTTACGATGTCGAATTGATTGACATCGTCAAGGATTTCGAATCCGGCGGGGGGCGCGTCCGCGCGGTCGACAAGGTCAGCGTACAAATTGCCGATGGCGAATTCTTCGCGCTGCTCGGCCCCAGCGGCTGCGGAAAGACAACGACCCTGCGTCTCATCGCCGGCTTCGAGCAGCCGACGGCGGGGAAAGTCCTCATTCGCGGCATCGCAATGGAAGGCATCCCAGCCTACCACCGGCCCGTCAACACCGTGTTTCAAGATTACGCCCTCTTCCCCCATATGACCGTCGAGCGGAACATCATGTTCGGCTTGCAGATGGAAGGCGTCGGCAAGAAAGAGGCGCTCAAGCGCGCGCAGGAAGCGCTCGAGATGGTGCGCCTGCCCGATGTTGGCACGCGCAAACCACACCAGTTGTCGGGCGGTCAGCGGCAGCGGGTCGCCTTGGCGCGCGCGCTGGTCAAGCAGCCGGCCGTGCTCCTGCTGGATGAACCGCTTGGCGCGCTTGATCTCAAGCTGAGAAAAAACATGCAATATGAATTGAAGGCGCTGCAGCGCGATGTGGGCATCACCTTCATCTACGTGACGCACGATCAGGAAGAGGCGATTACGATGGCTGATCGCATCGCGGTGATGAACGACGGGCTGATGCTGCAGATCGGTACGCCCAGGGAAATATACGAACATCCCGGCACGCACTTCGTCGCCGACTTCATCGGCGAGACAAACTTCATCCCGGCGACGCTGCTGGAACGCGGCGCCGACGGCATCGGCAGCTTGCGTTTGACCGATGATACCGTCATTCAGGCGCGGCTTTCGCATACCTTGCAACGCTCCAGCGGGTCGGTAACTGTGGCCATCCGCCCAGAGCGTATCGGTATCTCCAGCATCCACAATGCATTGCGGGGCGCCGCCGATTCGGGCGACGTCACGATGCTTGACGCGCTGCTGGTAGACAGTCAATACATCGGCACGGACACGCGCTACACCGTTCGAATCGGCGACGCGCTAAATTTGGTCGCCCGCGTTCAGAATATCAGCGAACGGGACAGCGCCGCTCTTGCCATAGGCGAGCCGGTCACTGTATCCTGGCATCGTTCTAGCACGACCGTCCTCGATCGCTAGCCTATCCCGCCATATCGCTCTGCGCCTCGACTCGTGCTATCATTTGGATTCAGACCGACGAGGATGCGCTAAAACCCATGTTTGCCCACAGAGCGGGGAATTCCGGCGCTTCCGGATTCCGCGACCTCGACTCCGAGACCGGTTTCGAGGTGACGGCTGAGTTCAAACGCTTCAATCAGAAGTATGACATGTTCAACCGCGCCGTCTGGGATGAGGAAGTCCGCTCGGACCGGTCACGCAGATTCTTCGAATCGTATTTCACCGACCTGGCGCAATTCCGCAAAGTTGAAGGTTTCCAGCACCGCGATTACGCCTTGCGCAACGCCGCCTGGTATATCGCCGATTTCACCGCCGATCTGCTTGAAGCGGCGCAAGACCGCAAAGAAGGCTTCCTCGATAGCTACACCATGTTTCGCGAAGGCGCCAAGCGCAAAACGCTAGCGCCGGCTGAAGAAAATTCGGCGGATGTCAAACGCGCCGGCAAATTCCTTGGCGCCGACGCCATCGGCATCTGCGAATACGATGAGCGTTGGGTCTACTCACACAATTACAGCCGCCAACTGCTGACAGACAAAAAAATGGACCTGCCCAAGGGCATGACCCACGTTGTCGTGATTGTCAACGAAATGGATCATCAGACGATAAAAACTGTACCCTCGGCTTTGAGCGGCGCCGCCACCGGGCAAGGCTACAGCCGCGATATCATCGCCGTGCTGTCGGTCACCCAATACATCCGTAATCTTGGATATCGCGCTATCGCCAGCCTCAACGACACCGCGCTGTCTATACCGCTGGCAATACAAGCCGGTCTTGGGCAATACGGGCGGCATGGTCTCTTGATAACACCCGAGTTTGGTCCGCGCGTGCGCATCGCCAAGATCTTCACCGACCTGCCCCTAATCGCCGATGCGCCGCTTGACTTCGGCGTGACCGAGACTTGCAATATCTGCCGCCGCTGCAGCGATGGCTGCCCGGTGAAGGCGATCCCGGATGACGCGCCGAAGTTCGAAATACACGACGGCGTTTCGCATCTCCGCGGTGTGAGGAAGTGGACGATAAACGCTAAGCAATGCTTTAGATTCTGGGTGAATCAAGGCACCGACTGCTCAATTTGCATCCGCGTTTGCCCGTATAACAAAGACTTTTCCAAGCGCTTCAATCGGCTCTTGCGCTGGATGCTGGGCAACCGCTGGCGGCGCTTGGCGCTCTGGCTGGATGCCAAGCTGAAGTATGGAGAGCGCAAAACCGCCGGCTGGTGGTGGCGGCGGCGCGCCAGAAACTAGCCGACCTATGGAATCGATTCATTTCGCTTCCTTATCCCGCATGGCTAACTCGCAGCGCGCAATCCTCGAGTGGCCAAACCCTGAACTGACTAGCAAACTTTACCGCGCCATGATCGCCCTGGCCGAAGACTGCATCGAAATTGGTCATACGCAGACTGCCTGCGATATCCTCGCCTTTCTTCTGCTGCAAAAAGAGTTGAGTGGCGCCGCCTTTGCGCGCGCCGATGCGCTCTTTGCCGAGCTCGAAAGCCGCGTCTGCCCGCGCGTCATCCTCGATGCCCGCGAATTCGCCGCTGATTTGGACTTGCAGGGCATGGTCGAATATTTGCTGGACATAGCGCCGCGCGAGCGAATCTAACAGCGGGTCAAGGCCTCTACGAATCCGCTTGACCGTCTTTGCGATTCACTGTTATGCTGACTGGAGCAGGCGAAGAGCGGCGGCGCGTCTCTATCGATCCAGTTTAGCCCTGCAGTTGCTGACCAGCAATCTATAGCAAGAGCGGGCGAGCCACCGGCTCGCTCCTACAAGGCTTGTCCGGTACTAAGTCACAGTAACTTAGTGGCTTTCAAATTAAGGAGCTGTAGGGGCGAGACTTGTCTCGCCCTAAAGCGCGCGCTATCACATGCACGGGCGTTTCGGCGAAACGCCCCTACAGAATTCGTTCACGCGAGTTCGAAATTTAGCTTGAGCCGAGTCTTTACTCGCGAGGGGCTGTGGCGAATCGTATGCAAACTTCTTCATTTCATAGACACTGAAGCGATCCAACCAGTAGCGGACAAGCCTTACAACCGCGTACGTGTTCAAAAATTCTCACCGCCAGCAATCACTCGCGCCCCGGGCTAGGAACACTCTCTGATGAATCATGTTGAACGCATATTGAATCTGCCTGCTTTGCGCTGGAACTTGGCAATCGGCTGGACGCTGCTGCTAACCCTTTTCTTGCTGCAGCCGGAGGCGGAACCGCTCATCGATTTGGGTTTGCCGCGCGGCCCCAACACAATCCAGCGCGAGATTTTCTTCAGCGCGCTGCATTTGCTGGCTTTTGCCCTCACCTGCTTCATCTGGTACGGGGCTTTGCGCTGCGCTTTCAATCCTCGTAATAGCCTGTTCGCCGCCCTTTTAGTCGCCATCGCGCTCGGCCTCGCAACTGAGGCGCTGCAATCCTTGACGCTTGATCGCCACGCCTCGTTGATCGACCTGATCGCCAATATCTGCGGCGCGCTGATCGCCGCGCGATTTATCTGGCGCCGCCATTAGTTGCGGATTGACCGCAAGCGCCATAGCGCATTGTCGAATCATGACCCTTTTGTCCGCCGCGCTCATTTCGCCATATAAGACGGATTCTCCCATACGATGAGCGTCGCCCAATTGTCAGAGGCTTCGTCGTCTATATAGTCTTCCAGCAGACCGCGAACTTCAAAGCCGTGCCCCAGTTGAAACGAAAGCGTGTTGTCATGCAGGGCGCCGCTCGCCACGCGTTCTACATAGTCGTCAGGGGACATGGTCTCCTTGTATGCCGCGAAACCGGGTATCAATCCACCGGCGACAATGCCGCGCCGATTGAGTTTCTTCACGATGCCTTTGCGCGCTTCATATAATAGCGAGCCGACCCCGCGCCTGCGGAAATCCGGATGCACACTGATGTCGCCGCCGTAATACCAATCGCCTTCGGGATCATGATTGCGGTAGAATCCGCCGTCGATGATCTCCTGGAAACGGTGCTGAGCATGCTCGAAATCGAAGTCGATCAAGAATCCTGAGCCCAAGCCGATGACGCGATCGCGATGCAGCGCGACAAAATTGCCCTCGGGAAACAAGCGGCAATGATTGAGAAAGTGCTCCTCCCGCATCAGTTCGCCTGCGCCCAATGTCGGAAAACAATCGCGCTGCAATTGCTCGAGCGAGCGGGCAAATCGCGGCTTCATCGTCTCGATTCGGATGCTGTCGCAGGTTGTCATCGCGCAGAAGCTCCAGTCTACTCTATCTAGTTTATCGCTCGCTGGCCTAAAAGATCAACTGCTGCTGAAAGCATCAAGTCTGGTGGTATCAGTGGACTGCAATGGACATACAGATATTGCGCCGCTTGCTCTAAGATATGCGGCAGCATGATTTGGGAAGAATCGAGGTTACACGATGGCGACAAATGGACATCAGCAGAACGGAAGCGAAAAAGGCAGCGACAAGGTCAAACGCGGTTTGGCGCAGATGCTGAAGGGCGGCGTGATTATGGATGTGGTCACGCCCGAGCAGGCGCGGATCGCCGAAGACGCCGGTGCAGTGGCTGTTATGGCGCTAGAGCGGGTGCCGGCTGATATCCGCGCGCATGGCGGCGTCGCCCGTATGAGCGACCCCGATATGATTGATGGCATCATCAATGCCGTGTCCATCCCGGTGATGGCTAAAGCGCGCATCGGCCACTTCGTCGAAGCGCAAATCCTGGAAGCGCTCGGCGTCGATTACATCGATGAAAGCGAAGTGCTGACGCCAGCCGATGAGGAGCACCATATCAACAAATGGCGGTTTTCCGTGCCCTTCGTCTGCGGCTGCCGCAATCTGGGCGAGGCGCTGCGGCGGATCAACGAAGGCGCCGCCATGATGCGCACCAAAGGCGAAGCCGGTACCGGCGACGTGGTGGAAGCGGTCCGGCATGCGCGCTCGGTCAACGGCGATATTCGCCGCATCAGCTGCATGGACGAAGACGAGATGTATAGCTATGCCAAAGAGATTCGCGCGCCCTTTCACCTGGTCAAAGAGACGGCGGAGCTCGGACGTCTGCCCGTGGTGAACTTCGCTGCTGGCGGCGTCGCTACGCCGGCTGACGCAGCCTTGATGATGCAGCTCGGCGTCGATGGCGTCTTCGTCGGCAGCGGCATCTTCAAGAGCGGGGCGCCGGCGAAGCGCGCCAACGCGATCGTCAAGGCGGTGACGCACTTCAGCGACGCGCCAATTCTTGCTGATGTCAGCCGCAATCTTGGCGAGGCGATGGTCGGCATTAATGTAACGCCGGACGAAGTCGTCCTGGGCAAGCGCGGCTGGTAAACCGCCCGCCATTCGTTAGAATCGCAACTGAAACCCAATAAGCGAAAGAGAATCACATCGTGGCGATTTCGATTGTCAGCGATCTCGAGACGCCCAGCGTGCTCATTGATCTGGACAAAATGGAGCGGAATATCACGCGGATGCAAAAGCGCTGCGACGACTTGGGCATCCAGTTCCGGCCGCATATCAAGACGCATAAAATACCCGATATCGCGCGCCGTCAAATCGAAGCCGGCGCCATCGGCATCGCTTGCCAGAAAGTCAGCGAGGCTGAAGTATTTGCCGCCGCCGGTTTCAGTGATATTCAAATCCCGTATAACATCGTCGGGCGGCGAAAAACACGGCGGCTGGCGGAGCTCGCGCAGCAAGCTGATGTGACGGTCACGGTCGATAGCATGCCAGTGATCGATGGAATCGCCGAAGCGGCGCAGGAATCTGGCGCCACGATTGGCATGATGGTGGAGTTGGTTTCCCTGGGCGAACGCACCGGCACGACGCCGGCCGCTGCGCTGGAATTAGCGCGGCATATCACAGCAAAGGACAACCTGCGCTTCGCCGGCGTGATGATCTATCCGTCTGACGCAGCGATTCGCCCGCGCTTGCTGGAGACGCTCGCCCTGCTCGACGATGCTGGAATCGAAGTGGAGACGGTTAGCGGCGGCGGCAGCGGCGCCAGCAGCGACGCTAATTTGCTGCCTGAATTGACCGAACTGCGGGTCGGCACCAGTATCTTCTGGGATTGGACCTGTGTGGCAGCCGACCGCGCCAGCTTTGACGACTGCGCCATGCGCGTACTCGCAACGGTAGTAAGCGCCAACGAGCCGGAACGCGTCATCCTTGATAGCGGCAGCAAGGCGATCCACTCCGAAACCTTGGACGGACAATTTGGCTATATCATAGAATACCCGGACGCGCGCCTGCACAAGGTCAATGAGGAGCATGGTTATGTCGACTGCAGCGCCTGCCCCAACCCACCCGCGGTCGGCGAAAATGTGCATATTATTCCCGTTCACACTTGCGTGGTCACCAATCTGCACAATCAACTCTACGGCGTTCGCGGCGATGCGATTGAGGAGATTTGGGATGTGGCCGCGCGCGGCATGGTCTGGTAAGCCAAGCCTTATCGCCGCGCTGGTGCATGAAAGCATAGATCAGGATAAGCATTGAGAAGTCCAGCCCTGCCAAATGAATCTCCAAAGCAATCAACAGCGTGTGCGAGCGAGTATCGGATTGTGTCCACGCTAACCGGTGGCTCGCCCCTTTGAGCCAATTTATCGAAAATCTAGCGCATGACAAACTTGAAACTACAAGGCATTTCCCATGCTGATCATTGACGCGCATCTGGACCTCGCCTGGACCGCTTTGCAATGGAATCGTAATCTGCTCGAATCCGCCTATACGATTCGGGCGAACGAGGCCGGCGTCCCCGGCAAGGGACGGGCGCAGAATACGGTGTCTCTGCCTGACATGCGGCGCGGGCGCATCGCCCTCAGCTTCGTCACCATGCTGGCGCGTTCTACAGGACACAAACGCGAATACCTTGATTACGGTTCGCAAACGCAAGCCTACGGCGTCGCCATCGGGCAAATGGCATACTATCGCGCGCTTGAAACGGATGGACACGCGCGTATTGTTGAAGACGGCTCGAAACTGCGGGCGCAAATCGCGGAGTGGGAAGCCTGGGAAGCAACTGGCGCTGATCCGATGGAAGCGCCCCCGCTGGGCTTCGTGCTCAGCATGGAAAGCGCCGACCCCATCCGCGATCCGGCGCAGTTGGAAGAATGGTGGCATGCCGGCTTGCGCCTGCTCGGTCCGGCGCATTACGGTCCTGGGCGCTATGCCGGCGGCACGGGCGTCGAGCTGGGCTTGTCTGATTCAGGCGCGCCGCTGCTGTGTGAGATGACGCGGCTGGGCATGATCCTGGATCTAACTCACCTTAGCGACGCGGCATTTTGGGAAGCGGTAAAGATTTATGACGGTCCAGTCTTGGCCAGCCACAACAATTGTCGCGCGCTGGTTCCCCATCAGCGGCAATTCAGCGACGAGCAGCTCAAGCTCATAATCAAGCGCGACGGCGTAGTCGGCGCTGCCTTTGATATCTGGATGCTGCAACCCGGTTTCATCCGCGGCGACAGCAATAAATCGGTAACCATCGAGACTGTGGTCGACCACATTGATCATCTGTGTCAGTTAGCCGGCAACAGTCGCCACGCTGCCATCGGGAGCGATCTGGACGGCGGATTCGGGCGCGAGCAAGCCCCTTGCGATCTTGATACGATTGCCGATTTTCAGCGGCTGCCAGACAAGCTTTCAGCGCGCGGCTACACGGAAGCTGATATCAATAACATCATGCACGGAAACTGGCTGCGGCTGCTGCATTCCGCATGGGGCGATTAAGCATGGACGGATTCTACCGGCGCCGCGCCCAAGGCCCGTAAATGATTTGAACGAGCGCCTCCGCCAGCGGACACGAATGGTTTGACAGTATCCGCGACAACGAAAGCCCCCGGGAAAGCGCAGCTGTCAGAAAGAGGCGGCCTTCCAGCGGCAACACGATCGGCTCAGACTGGTGCCTGATAAGGGATCCTTGCCAAGCCCCATAGGCGCGCTATTGTCAGATACCCCGATCCCAACACCGGTAGAAATTCCGCAGATAAGCGTCAATTCTCGGGGAATGCTCACGCGATACAAACTGCAGCCGCTCCCATAGCTCACGCTCGACATCCGCTATTTGGACATTTACATGCTCGCCGTTGCGCACAATCCAGGCGCCGCCAACCATCACATGCCGCACATTCTCCCGCCGCGCCCGACGCAGTAGAAACGCCGGCAGCAGTTCACGTGGCGGGTAATCAGCCGGCGCCCAATTGCCCTTCACCGCCTCCAAGTCCAACAAGATCAGATCGGCAAGTCCCCCGACTTTGAGCTCGCCCAACGGAACCTCCGCTCCGAAAGTTATCCTGGCGGCGATGTCTGTGCCCATCCGCCAAACAGCGTCCGCACCGAGGTCGATCGCCGCCATCCCGCTCTGATTGCCTAGGGTCCAAGCCAGCCGCATTTCACGCAGGAAATCCTGGTCGTCGTCTAAGGTATGCCCGTCCAATCCTATGCCCACTTTGACGCCAGCTGCCGCCATTTTTGCAAGCGGCGCGATGCCGCTGCGCAGGCGCAAATTGCTGCTGATATTGTGCGCAACGCCGACGCCGCAATCCGCCAGCAGGTCAATATCGTCATCTTCTACCCAGACCATATGCGCCAGTGTGAGCCAATCGCCCAGGGCGCCGATTTCATCAAGGTGACGAACGAAGCTATCACCCCAGGTCTTTTGAGCGAATTTGCGCTGATATCGCGTCTCAAGCAGATGCATCTGCACCCGCGTCTGATGAAGACGCGCCCATTCACAAGCCCGCATGATCAACTCGTCGCCGCACCATTGACCGCCAGCCGGGCTGACTTGAACATGGACGCGATGCCCTTTGCTGTCATGAAAGTTGCTATACAGATCATCCAACAGCGCGAAATAATCATCCGCGCTCAAGTTTATGCCATCTGTGTCTACAACAGCGCCGCGCAATGCCGGCGGAAGCATTTCCAAGAACCGCTCGCGCTCGGTGTAAACGAGCTGGTTCTGGTCGACTATCGGTGGATGCATGGCGACGCGAATGCCGGCGTCCGCGTATCCGCGAAGCGACTCCGGCAGTTCAGCCGCAAGTTGCCGCCAGGAATTTGGATTGTGACTGTGGGCGACTGCGGTCACGCCAGATTGAAGCAGTTGCAACCCGGAATACAGCGCCGCCAGATACGGGGGTATGCTTGGAAGCTTTGCCAGATTCGGAAGCCACAATTCGAGGAAATCATCAGGAAGGCCTAGCGCCAGCGTGCCCAGGCCGCGTCCGTGGTCATGCGCGTTGGTGAAGGCGGGCGCGACTACATAGTTGTCGCCGCCTACCATATCAGCCGCGGGATAGCGGGCCGCCAATTCGGCAAGCGCGCCGCAGTCAACAATAGTTGCCCCATCCACACAGAACGCAAGATTTTCATGCGCGACGCCTTCGCGCAAAGTAAAGCGCCCATGAATAATGGTTGGCATTAGGCGTACAGGCCGGCTTGTTGGCCGCCGTCGAGCACAAAGACCTGTCCGGTGATCATCTTCGCCGCATCGGAAGCGAGGTACACCGCCATCTCCGCGACGTCTTCCGCAGATATAAACCCGCGGAGCGGCTGATGCTGTTCCAAAAACGCGTCTCGCGCCGCCGCCCGATAGCCTTCATTGAGAGGCGTATCGACATACCCGGGGCAGATCGCGTTGCAGCGGACGCTGTCCTGCGCGTAATCGAGGGCGATAGACCGCGTCAGGTTAATGACCCCGGCCTTGGCGACTGAATATGCTGCTTTGTTCTTGGCTGCGCGGATGCCGAAGGTGCCGGCTGTGTTGAGGATAAGACCACGACCCGCCTCTATCATCAGCGGCAGGACACAGCGGGCGACCAAGAAGACCGACTTCAAATCGATACTAAGGCACTCGTCCCAATCCGCTTCACTAATGTCGGTGACCCGTCCGGATGGGCTGACGCCCGCGTTATTGAACACGATTTCGGGCGCGCCCAGTTCGGCAACCGTGGTGTCAATCATGCGTTGTACATCGGCGCTAAGAGATACATCCGCGCAAATTGCGATCGCGCGGCCGCCGTCTGACTCGATCGCGCGCGCCACAGCTTCCGCCTTCGCCAGCGTTCGATTCACCACAGCTACACGCGCGCCTTCCCGGGCGTAGGCATAGCTGCTGGCCGCGCCAATGCCTGACCCGCCACCAGTGACAATAGCGATTTTTTTCCGCAACCTCATGGCCGCGTCCTCGCGCGGATCACTCAATCTAAATCGAAGTCAATTGAGCATCCAGCCGCCATCGACAAAGATCATTTCTCCGGTGATGTATCGCGATTCGTCCGACGCCAGAAACAGCGCGACTTCCGCGACATCTTTGGGATCGCCCAAGCGGCGCAGCGGTATCGCCGTGTTCGCCCAGCGTTCGTTATCTTCCTGGCTGGGCAGCATCGGTGTATCAACGATACCGGGCGCTATCGAATTGGCGCGAATCCCGCGCGGCCCGTATTCAAGCGCGATGCAGCGCGTCATAGCCGCGACCGCGCCCTTGGTCGTGCAATAGGCGGACGAATCAACGAAGGCGACAGCGGCGCCGATCGAAGCCAGATTGACGATAGCGCCTTTGATCTCATGCCGCAGCCATTGACGGATCATGATCTGTGACACCAAGAATACGCTTTTGACATTGACCGCCATAATGCGATCGTATTGCTCATCGGTGGTCTGCTCAAAAGGCGCGTTGAAGAAGATGCCAGCGTTGTTTACGACGGCGTGAATCATGCCGAACTCGGATATGCCGTCGTCCACGAAACGTTGAACCTGCTCCCGCACGGCCACATCCGTCTGCCGCGCAAGCGTACTTACACCCTTGGACTCCGCTTCGGCGGCGACAGCGCGCAGGCTTTCCAGATTGAGGTCGCAAAGCAGAAGATTCGCGCCTTCCGCAGCAAAGCGCAGGGCGATTGCGCGCCCGATTCCTCTAGCGGCTCCGGTTATCAGCGCAGTCTTACCGGACAAGCGTCCCATGTTTAAGCGCTCTCTATATAGCCGATGACCGCGCCAACGGGGACCTCGTCATCCACTTCGCAATTCAGTTCCACCACGACGCCAGCAGCCGGCGATTCTACTTCTGTGCTGACCTTTTCCGTCTCTATCACAACGATGCCATCGCCCTCGGCAACCGTGTCGCCCTCAGCCACCAGCCATTCGACGATCAAGCCAGCGTCCATCGTCATTCCGAATTTCGGCATGTATATTGGCGTCAACAACAGCTTATTCTCCATTCCGGGTTAACATCGTATGACAGCCTGCTTGTAGTAAAACTCGGCGCGCTGCACAAATCACATGCGCCTCCGCCGGCGACCAGCCCGGCGCCGTCCGGCGCGGTACCGAGATAACCCGATGTCACCACCAAGCCGCCCCGCCGCAGCGCCTGGCTGTAGCCGCTCGTGGGAACCGGCGCTTTATCCGTCAGAATAACTTCCCTGCGCGCCATCGCTCAGGCGCCATTTTGCGCGGCGGCTTCAGCCTGCTCCCGCGCCTCCGCCAGATAATTGTATATCGTCGAACGGCTCAATCCCAATTCCT
>JAPPFH010000068.1 GCA_028875185.1 Chloroflexota bacterium
GGGGGGATGGGGTGTAATCGGCGAGGCAGCTTAGCCCAGTACCGGACAAGCCTTACCGATGACTAAACGCCTTCCAGCCCCAAGCCCTCCGCGCAGGTTGTGATCTCGCGCCAGGTCGCCGCCGGCAGGTTGATGCCATTCGCCAGCCGCTCCCGCCGATTGCGCGCTTCGACTTCGCCGGGGTAGAGCACCTCGCCATCCAGCGGATCGGTCTTCACGAAATCAATGATTGCGTCGACTTGACCGCGGAATACATCCAGCGCGCCAAAACGCGAGATATCGATCATCAATATCACCGTGCCCCAGCGGTCTTCCAGCGGCGGTTCTTTGTCGGACGGCAGCGATGCCATCAGCGTGAAGAAGCCGACCATCATCGCCAGGGCATATCCTTTATGCCCCACGTGCGGCAAGCCCATCGGCCGCAGCGCGCCGCCCTTCGCCAGCTGCGTCGGATCAGACGTTGGCTGCCAATCGGCATCGACGATCCACTCACCCGGCAGCTGCTCGCCTTTGTCCACCGCCACCATCACTTTGCCCGCGGCCGATATCGAGGTGGCGAAGTCGAGCAGGATTGTGCCGTAGGTTTCGCTCGGGAAGCCCATCGCGATCGGGTTGGCGCCGATTTTGCGCCCGGTGCCACCCAGCGGCACGACAATCGAGCGCGGTCCGCCGAGGCAGCCATCCCAGATCATCGAAGCCATGCCGGCTTCCGCGCCCATCTCGGCGTAGGCGCCCAGGCGCCCGGTATGCCCCTCGTGGTACATCGAGACCAAGCCGATTCCTTGATCACGCGCTTTCGAGATCGCCAGCTCGGTTGCCCCTTTGGCGATCACCTGGCCGAAGGTCCAGTTGCCGCAGATCTGAGCCATAGAAGCCGTCTCTTCGATGATGTCCGGCTCGGCTGTCGGGTGCAATTCGCCTTTTTCGATTGAGCGCGCGTAGTAGGGCGCGCGGATGACACCGTGTGAATCGTGCCCCGCCAGGTTGGCGTCGACCAAATGCGCGGCGACGGTGCCGGCGTAATCCGCCCGCGCGCCGGCGGCTCTCAAGATTCGGGCGATGTAGTCGCTTAGTTGCTTCGCTTGCATGATTGGCATTCGTAGTCCTTTTCACTGTCCGGGCGATTTACACGCAAAGGGCGTCCCCCATGTCTCGCGCTTATGAGTCTGAGCCAAAAGAGCGAAGCGCCGCAGTCATATCGCTGCTCTTGGCGGGGATTATCGTCTTAGAATAGCGATTATTCCTCCAATTTGGACTCCTGATTCAGCCCGTAGTATATCAATTGTTGCCCGGTTAAGGGCGCAACTCGGTACGAGGAAGGCGTTTCATCCAGCCTCCAAAGTCGACGGCGAGGAAAGGCTTTTTCATTTACAGCCGCATCCCCCGCATCGCGCAGCCTGATAATCTCTTGATGGGTGGACTCCCAAATTTCCGCGTCCCGTTGAAAATGGCTAATCCGTTGCCCCTGTCCAATGATCATGCCAATCGCAATAGTTATGACAATGAGAAGGCAGAATGTCCGAATCCATTTGAGCCAGGCTGCATTGGAATTGGTCAATAGGTTTGCGCGCTGCATGAAGGCGCCAAGCGTGAGGCCGCACATCAGCCCCGAAGACATTTGCAAGATAGTCACCGCGGCAAGTATACGATCAATAATGAAGCCAGCTCCCCATAAGGCGGCGCCGATTATCGCTGCCAAGACAATCGCTGTGCTGAACGTAACAAATGCAGTAGCCAATAGTTGATCGTGCAAGCGTGGCTCGGCGGCCGGTTTCAGCTGGCTCGCAAGCATGATAAGCAGAGCCGCCGATGTTACAAACAGGTAGGTCTCAGCCTTGTAATTGGGGTTGCGAATCTGCGACAGGGCGAACAGCAGGCAGACCGCCAGCAATGCGCAGCCGCTATAGATCATCAAGCCTTGCCTGCTGTTCAGCATGCGATCGAGGAATTTCCGCTGCCAAAGCAGCGCTGTCATGACAAGGATCGTCAACAGATTGAGCAAGATTACTAGCAAGAAGGCATAACTGAATCGACCGAATACCTGCGGATTATCACTTTGATGCGACCACAGAAGCGGGACGAAGACGAGCTGGATCAGCAATCCGAGACCAATTGCCGAACGGTTCGCCCGAAATGTCCGCCGACTCGCATCGCCTTTGTCTCCGCTGCTGCCTGTTAATGCGGAAAACAGACCGGCGGCCGCTAAAAGCATGAACCCGGCAAAGCTTGCTCGTTTTCCTAGATACTGAGCGGTCGCGTCCAGCGTCCGCGTGAGTAGCAGGGGCAAGTCTCGCAGGGGCTGCATAGTGAAGCTGTTCGTCTCTGGCAGCGAGCCGCGAAACGCGAGCCCCGGGGCGCTCAATTGCGTTGCGAGACCAACTGCCGTCCCAAATACTGCCGCAATGGCGAGTATGAGATAAGTCTTGCGCTTCGGGCTCTCAAGGAAACCAGCGACGCAAACAAAGATGAGCGTCGCAAATGTGAGCTGGGCAACCAGATACATCTCGCCAAAGCCGGCGTTGATGAAGGTATAAACGCCGACGGCTATCGCCGCCGTCAAATGCTGAAAGCCGCCGCGCAGCCGCCGCCCCGTCTCCACCGCCATAGCAATGCCGAGTAGCAGCAGCAGAGCGGGAAAGGTGTATTCCACCGTCGCCGAGAACCAGTAGAATAACTGCCCTGAGTAGAATCCATTGATTGCCGCCGCGACCGTCAGCGAAGCGAGAGCGATGGCGATTGCCCGGCGATGCGCCTGGATTCGCAGATGAGCCAAAAGCGCGCTGCTCAGCCAAGCGAAGCCGGCTCCCGCGGCAACGATGATGAAGAGCGGGAATAGGGCTGGCAATGCTGTGTCCAGAGGCGCCAGCAGGCCAATCACAAAGTTGTTGCTGTATTCGCCGGACCAGATTTCTCGCCAATGAAGCATCAATTGCCAGGGGCCAATCTCCTGCCCAACTTTTATAACCAAATAATCGTCCGCCAGCATCCGGCTGAACTGACCCAGATAGGCGAAAAGCAGCATCGGCGTAAGCGACAGCAGCGCCAGAAGCGGGACCGCGCATCGTTTGCAAAGATTGATCACGCCCTATCTCCGTATTCATTGTGGCGCTGCAAAGTTGAAATACTGAACACAGACTGCGCTCGGCTTTGTTTAATGCCTATAGCCCCGTCACATCGACGAACCAGCGCTCGAGCGCCGCTTCCATAGCCGCGACCTTCCGCGGATGCCGCGCTGCCAGATCGTTCCGCTCAAAGGGATCATCGGCGATATTGAAGAGCAGCGCCGGCGGCGGATCCGGTATGCTTTGCGATACTTCCGGCTCGCGCGCGATATCGACATAATTTTCGGGCGCGTACTTGACGGCATGGTCGTGCGCGGTATCTTGCGGGCGGACCTCCATCGCTTCCTTGATGAGCGGACGCAGCAGCTTCCAGTCGCCATCGCGCATGGCGGCATTGCAAGCGCTGACGGGCGCATAGCGATTCCATTGCCAGAAACGCTGCGGATAAACGCCGCCGCTCTCGCCGCGCAGCACTGGCGTGACATCGACACCGTCAATGGCGAGTTCAGCCGGCATATCCACCCCAGCCAGGTTCAGCAGCGTGGGGAACCAATCGGTGAAATGCGTCATATCGCTGCTTCGCCTGCCGCCATCCAGCCCATCGGCCCAGCGCATGATCAGCGGTACGCGGATGCCGCCTTCGTAGGTATTGCCCTTGCCGCCGTTGAAGCCGTAATTGAAGCGCCGCTGCGAAAAGCCATTCCAATCGCCCAGCGCCGGTCCATTATCGCTTGTGAAAATGAGGATCGTATTATCGGCGATGCCGAGCGCTCCCAGCTTTTCGTTGATGCGCCCGATGCCCGCGTCCATCACTTCGATCATGGCGTATAACAGGCTGACGCCGAGGCTGAAGCCCTTCTCGACATATTTCCGCGCGATATCGTCGGGCGCTTCCAGCGGGAAATGAGGCGCGTTATATGCCAGCTGCAAGAAGAAGGGCGCGCCTTGATGACGCTCAATGAAGTCGATGGCGGCATCGCTGAAAACATCGGTCAGGTAGCGGTCTTTTTCACCGTATTCGATGGCGCCATTGCGATCCAGCCGATAACGATAGTAGGGATTCCAGCCGCCCTGAAAGCCGACGAATTCCTGGAAGCCGCGCGACCGCGGGTGAAAGCGCCGGTCGAGCGCGCCATTATGCCACTTGCCGATCAAGCCCGTCGCGTAACCGGCGCCTCCCAATACATCAGCCATTGTTGTTTCATCAAGGCGCAATCGGTCGAGCCCGCGCGCTTCCAGCGTGTCGATGCTGCCGGTGCGCTGCGCATAGCGGCCTGTCATCAAAGCCGCTCGCGCCGGTGCGCATACTGGCGCCGCCGAATAATGCTGCGTCAAGACGATGCCTTCGTCCACTAAGGCGTCAAGCGCAGGCGTGCAGGAAATCTGATCGTTGAAAATGCCGAAGTCGCCGTAACCCATGTCATCGGCGATGATGAGAATGATATTCGGTTTGCTCATGCTTGCCCGTTCTTTTGCTTTTGTCCGTTGGCTGGCTGTATGGGAAAACCAGTTTGGAATACGGTCAAGGTGCCGCCGAACATGATGCGGTCGCCATCGCGCAGCAAATGCGCTTTGCCGCCGGCGATCGGCTGGCTGTTGACCGATGTGCCATTGATGCTGCCGAGGTCAAATAGTTTCCAACCCTGGTCTTCTTTCGTCAGAAAGGCGTGGGGCCGCGATACGGTTGGGTCTTGCAAGGCGATCTCCCAATTCGCGCTCGGCGTGGAGCGGCCGATGTACAGCTCTTCTTTGAGCAGAGCGAAGATTTGACCGCGCTGCGGTCCCCGTGTGATGCGCAGGCTGGCGCGGTCGCCGCTGACGGCGGAAACGCGCTCGGCGACGTCTTGCGGCGCTTCGTCATTGACGGCGCGCAGCTTGAGCACGGAGACGAACAGATGCAACTCATCGCCGATGGCGAGCGGATTCATGCCGTAAATCTGTACGCCGTTGACGAAGGTGCCATTGGCGCTGCCGACATCATCGACCGTGAAGGCGCCGTCCTTGCAAGCGACGATCGCGTGCTCGCGCGAGACGTGACCTTCGGCAATCTGAATGTCATTGTTTGCCGAACGTCCGATTTTGATGCTGTCGCCTTCGTGCAAAGGGTGTTCGTTTGTGCTACCGCTGAAGGGATCCAACCAGACCAGCTTCGCCAGTGGCTCCCTCTGATTCTCGATCATTGCCCTGACCCTGAACCACGCTTTTGCCTGCCACAATTGTAGCACAGGCTTGCGTTGGCGCGCTGTCGCAGGGGCGGTTCAGAAGGTAGCTTCACAATGTTTGCGGGGACGGCGCGTTGGGTCAGCGAACTAGGGGATGTATCGAACGGACCTGCCTCTACCCCCCAATAATCTCAACCGCGTCCGCGCCCAGCGCGATCAGCACACCCTGGGCGATCAAGCCATCGCCGCTGCGCGCGATCCGATCTTCCGGCAAACCCATCAGCGCGGCGAGATATTTCGCCGTCCGGTTGTAGCGGCCGTATTCGCGGATTTCCGTCAACATTCGCCCATTGGTCACGTCATTGCCGATGTCATCCACGCGCACGCCCTTGGCGACCAGCCAATCGCGCGTGTCGCCCGCCAAGCCGATCACATTCGTCCCGTTGTAAACGTAAATCAGCGGGTTCTCTTCATCGGCGCGCGCTTTCATTTCGGCAAGCGTCAACTGCGACTGCGCATAAAAGGTCTCTTGAATGAGATCGCGGATGGCGACGAAGTTCGGATATAAGACTTGATCGCCACCCGGGCTCAAACCCGGATAGGCGTAAAACTTGTCGATCACGCGATAGCGGATATCTTCGCGCTCGATCTCGCTCATCAGGTTGCCGAGGGCGACGATCTCATTGAGTTCCAAATTCGTCCGATAGTTCCCTTGCAGCGCATCCCATAAGGTGAATGCTTGCGATATGAAGTTGATGATGCCGCCGGCGTTCAACACCTCAGCCCGCACCGCGTCCAGCGCCTGCTGCTGTCGCCTCGCGCGATCGAAATCGCCGTTCTCCGTGGCGCGGGTGCGCGCGTACTGCAGCAAGGTCTCGGCATCCATTCGTTGTTCGCCGGGCTCGAATTGCACATGAATCGTCCCATAATGATCATCGGGATAATCCGGATCGTCAATCCATTCGGTGACCGTCAGCGGGACGCCATTCGGCGCAAGTATGTCCACGATTGTGGTGAAGACATCGAAGTTGACCAGAAGATATTTGTCCACGCGCACGCCGAAATTCGCCGCCACCGTCTCCATCGCCAGCGCCGGTCCGCCGCCGCCGGGATAAGCGCTGCCATCGCCGATAAAATTGGCTGTGTTGATGCGTCCCGGCTCAAAGCCGGGAATATCCACCCAAAGGTCGCGCGGCAGCGACAAGACACCCACGGTTTTGCGCGCCGGATTGACGCTCACAAGCATCATTGTGTCGGTGCGGAAAGGTCCGGGATCATCGGTGGCGCTGCGCTGGTCGATGCCGAGCAAGAGGATTTGAATCTGGCGCGGGTCGGTGACGCGGGGCAAATCGGCGTCTGGCGCCAAAGTCGGGACTGGCGACGGCGGCACGGTCGTCGCCGTTGGGCGGCTAGAGACCGCCGCATTTTCTGGGGTGCGCGTTGGCGGGGGAGCTGTCGGCAACGCGGTGGTTAGCGGCGTCAGCATGATCATTGGCGCGTCCGGCTCGGCGTGCCCGCTATCGCAGTCACCGCTGATGGCGCAGCGCAAGGTCAACAGCGGATCATCAACCGACAAACCGGCGGCGTTCAAGTCGACCACGGTTTGCTGCGCCAGGCTGAAACCCGTCAGCGAGCATAAGCCGGTCGCCGCGAAGAATGCGAACAAGAGCATCAGAGCCGCCAGGCAGCCGGAAACGCGCACGAAGGCCTCCGTTACTCCGCTATGTCATCGCGCCAAACAGTCGCGCATTATAGCATGGGCGTCCACTGATGCCGCCCTACGTCTTTGCTACGGCTAGGATCAGCGCAGGCTATTGACATAGCGCGCCGCATCGGGCACATGAACCGGCAGGTGACGATACAGCGGACGCGGCGGCAGCGCCATGATGCCTTCGATCATGCCGCCCAGGTCGGTTACTTCCGCCATTGGGAACGAGGGCGCGCCCCGCCAATCGGCAGCGGACATGGCGCCAATCTCCCGCTCGAGCGCTTCACTCACCGCCCGATACTCGTCCAACTGCTCGGCCAGGCTTAGACTGGCGCGGTCGGCGATGCCGCCATAATGTATCTCGCGGCCGCGCTGTGGATCGCGTACCGCTTCGATCGCCCAATGCTGGCGATCTCTTCGCCATTCGCTAATCGCCTCTTCCGTATAGAATTCGTAACAAATGAGATGCGCCAGCAAGTCTTTGAATGAGCATTCCTGATCATAATACATGCCATGCTGAATGGTGCCGCGGCGCGTCATTTCTTCATCGGTCAGTTCGTCTATCAGCGCCGCCACCGCCTGATGTTCGATCTTTAGCAGGCGCAGGGCTTCCTCACGCTCAACTGTCGCTCGCATAGCGTCGCTCCAAATCATTTTCAGTAATGAATCAGTGTACTCGAATCCGCCATTGCTATCGAGCCTGGCCCGTCGCCCAGGCCGCGCCGACGATTGTAGGGGCGATTCTGTGAATCGCCCAATGTTATGATCGTGAATTTTAGGGTGACACACAGTGTCGCCCCTACAGATTCCGAAGAATGAGAGTTTCTTCCTTTTTCATGATTTACTTGGTACTGCTTCCGTGTCTCTGTGGTGAAATAATGCGCATACTCCAGCCTGTCAAGCGCGCGCCAACGACGCTACACTTCAATGACTGCGAATTGCCGCTCAGGAGCCGCCATGGCTGAAACCCATCTCTCCGCCAAAGACGTCCGCGCCATTGCCGATCTGGCGCGCCTGGAACTGAGCGATGACGATGTCGCGCTATATCAGCGTCAGCTCTCCGCCATTCTCGATTACTTCCAAAAGCTGGAAGAACTCGATACCTCGCATATTGACCCGACATCCTCGGTTTTGCCCTTGACCAATGTCATGCGCGCCGATGAAGCCGGCGAGGCGCTGTCGGTTGATGAGGCCATCGACAACGCGCCTGACAGCGACGGCGAGCAGTTCCGCGTCCGCGCCGTGCTTGACAGCTAGCGCGAGCTGCCCCGCCAAGTGTCCGCTCCCGTCCGCGTCGCCCTGATTCAGGCTCGCCCCGTTTATTATGATCTGGCAAGAACCATTGAGGCAGCCCGCTCGCTGATCAGCGAAGCGGCGGGGCGAGGCGCGCAGCTGGCTGCATTCCCAGAGACCTTCTTCCCCGGTTATCCCGCCTGGCTCGATTGCGCAGTAGATTACGCTCGCTGGGATCATCCGCCGACCAAGCAGCTTTACGCTCGGCTCGTCGCCAACAGTTTGGCGGTCGACAGCCCCGAGATGCGGCAGCTGCGCGAAATGGCGCGGGAGCATCATATCGCGCTCGCGCTCGGAATCAACGAGCGGGTTTCAAGCGGGCGCGGCAATCGCAGCCTTTACAACAGCATCATCATCATCGATGCCGATGGCGCAATTCTAAATCACCACCGCAAGCTGCGCCCCACCTACACCGAGCAGTTGGTCTGGGCGCAAGGTGATGGCGCCGGCTTAAGCGCGGTCGATACCGCCGCGGGCCGCGTTGGCGCCTTGATCTGTTGGGAGCACTGGATGCCCCAGGCCCGCCAGGCATTGCACATCAGTGGCGAGTCTATCCACATCGCCATGTGGCCCGCCGTCAAAGAGACGCATCAAATCGCCAGCCGCCATTACGCCTTTGAAGGACGGTCCTTCGTTCTCGCCGTCGGCAGCATCATGCCCGCCGCTGACTTTCCTGCTGAGCTTGACCTGGCGGGCGATCTGCGTGATAAGCCCGAAGCCACCCTGCTGAACGGCGGCAGCGCCGTCATCGGACCCGATGGCAATTACCTGGTTGAGCCGGTCTACGGCGAGGAGACCATCCTCTACGCCGACCTTGATCTGACGCGAATCGCCGAAGAACAGATGGCGCTCGATGTCACCGGCGGCTACGCCCGAGACGACATTTTCAGCTTCGAGGTGAATCGTCGGCGTTCGAAATAGCTTGGTAGGGGCCATTCTGTGATTCGCCCACTTACAGCCGCAACTCAATCGCCCAACTCCGCGTACATGGATTGAGCATTATTTCTCATCATGCTTTGAACTTGCGTGGCTCGCGTGATAACATAAGACGTGATTTCAAAGTGGCGATCACAATACGCCGACGGACGGTACAATGCGAAACGTTAGAATTTCATGTTGCACATGGGAAGTACGCATAGAAAAGCATTAACCTGTGCGCCGATATGTGTGCGTAGCCGGTCGTGGTGGACGTAATGGAGATTTATATCGGAGTGTTGCGATGAGAGTTTTAATGATTGCAACGTTGCTACTTTTGTGTGGTTGTGAGCTGGTCGAGATGCCGGAAAGGGCGCCTCGGGATGGCAGATCATGGCTGGGCGCGGCATATGGGAACTTCGCCAGCGCTTTTCTACGCGAGGCGATCGGGACCGAGGACTATGGTGACAACGACCTATATGACCAGGTTATTGACGCCATCGAAAATGATCTTGCGTTTCGACAGCTCAACAATCTTGTTGCCAGCAAAGGATTGGTGGTTCTGACTCAAGAGGAATCTGCCCCTCTGTTTGGGAAACTCTCCGATAGCGGATACAACGTTCTCGTTGCCGCATTTAACGCCTTTAACAAATTTTGGGATCCCACGCTGGCGGAGGAGTAGACATGGCTGAATGGAACGATGTTGTGGTGAAGGCTCAAATAAGCGCGACGGCCGTTGCGTCACCGAGTTATCCGGATACATTGAGCGGCGATTTGGCGGTTTAGCCATTCAATCTGGGTGCGCCAAAGACTCAATACGCGGCGGTTGAAGGCACGTAAAAGGGAATCGCCAAGCAGCGCAATTTGAAGCGGAAGATGTCGCAGGCGATCACGATCAGCGTTTTGGACGATATGGCATCGAAGAAGTACGTGGGGGCGAATTAGCAGTATTTCTATGTGCAGGTGCAGACCTATGATGACGATGGCGCGACGTTGCTAAATACGGACAAGGGCACCTTGGATGAATGCTGATCTGACTTTCAACGCCTTAGATGTAGAAACTGCAAACTCCGACCGCGCGAGTATATGTCAGATAGGCGTTGTTCAAGTCCAAGGAGGGATAATACGGGATCAGTGGTCAACCCTAATCAACCCAAGAGAATGGTTCGATCCATGGAACGTTGAAATCCACGGAATTGATGAGGACGCTGTCAAAGACAGCCCTACTTTCCCGGAAATTTCTGACGCGCTTGCTTCTCGCTTGGATGGTTCAGTCGTGGTGTCGCACACTTCGTTTGACCGTGTCGCGCTTGAACGGGCGACAACGAAGCATGGTGTTAACCCTTTGCGAGTCACGTGGCTCGATAGTGCCATAATCGTCCGGCGCGCATGGCCGGATCGTTACGGACGGCGCGGCTACGGTCTCCGAAACGTAGCAAATGACTTAGGCATCTCGTTTCAGCATCATGACGCCTTGGAGGATGCTCGAGCGGCCGCGGAAATAGTAGTTCGCGCATGCGCGGATACCGGAGCAGAAATCGCATTTTGGCTTGATGAGGTAACGCGCCGACGCCGGGTCCGAGGCGATAAGCCGAAGCGTGTCGGAAAGGACGGCGGAGCCCTCAATGGAGAGACGATTGTATTTACTGGAGCGTTAAGTGTATCGCGGCGGGAAGTAGCCGATCTTGCAGCGGCAGCGGGAAGTAACGTGGCCAGCGGAGTCTCTGGGAAAACCACGATTCTTGTTGTCGGACTACAGGACATGACTCGACTCAACGGCTACAAGAAGAGCAGCAAGCAGCGTAAGGCTGAAGACCTGATTGTGAATGGAGCGGACATTCAAATCATTTCCGAAAGTGACTTTTTCGAGTTGGTCGCAGCGGAGAAGCCATGATGTAGCAGGCGCAGGATCGAATTATTGGATCGGATTTGCCAGCCAACGAAAGAAGAGATGAGCGACGATTGAAGCGTGATAACTGTTAGATTGGAACACTGACAATATGAAAGTTGCCGACGCCATTGCCAAAGTTCTGAAGGCTGAAGGGGTAGAGATCTTATTCGCCTACCCAGTCAACCCGCTTATTGAAGCGGCGGCGAAACTGGACATCCGCACGATCATCGTTCGGCAAGAACGTATCGGTCTGCACATGGCTGATGCGTTGAGCCGGCTGACTTCCGGCGAGAAGATCGGCGTGTTCTGCATGCAAAGCGGACCCGGATCCGAAAATGCTTTCGGCGGCGTCGCCCAAGCCTACGGCGATTCGGCGCCCATCTTGGTATTGCCGGCGGGTTATCCGCGGAGCATCAACCAAATCCAGCCGAATTTCAGTTCCGCCTTGAACTTTCGCCATGTGACGAAATCTTGCGAACAGGTCACTGTGCCGGAAGCTGTTCCCGAAGCGATGCGCCGCGCCTTTACCCAAGTCCGCAATGGGAGACCGCGCCCGGTGCTGGTGGAAATCCCTTCCGATCTCTATGCCGAGGAGATTCCCGACTCCTTTGATCCGACGCCGGCGCCTACCCTGCGCTACCGTCCGGATAACGCGTCGATTGACCAGGTTGCCGAGGCGCTGCTCGCCGCCGAGCGCCCCCTTATCTACGCCGGGCAGGGCGTGCATTACGCCAGAGCTTGGGCGTCGCTGCGAGAATTGGCCGAGTTGCTCGGCGCGCCGGTGACGACAAGCTTGGGCGGCAAAAGCGCCTTCCCGGAAGATCATCCCCTGGCGCTGGGTTCCGGCGGACGGTCGATTCCGAAACCGGTGCATCATTTCCTGCAGAATGCGGATTTGATTTTCGGCATCGGCTGCAGCTTCACGCGAACCGCCTTCGGCGTCAAGATCCCCGCCGGCAAACGCGTCATCCACGCGACTTTGGATCCAGCGGATATCAATAAAGATGTTCCCGTTGAGACTGCGCTCGTAGGCGATGCCGGTCTGATTTTGGACGCGCTCGTGGATGCCATCCGCGAGCGATCCAAGGGCGCATCCGACGAGCGCCTTGCCGCTGTTGCGAGCGAAATCGCCGCGGTCAAAGTGGAATGGCTTGCAGAGTGGGCGCCAAAACTGACTTCCGACGATACGCCGCTTTCGCCCTATCGCGTCATTTGGGATTTGCTGCATACGGTCGATGTATCGAATACGATCATTACTCACGATGCCGGCAGCCCGCGTGATCAATTGTCGCCATTTTGGCAGTCGGTCGCCCCACTGACCTATATCGGTTGGGGCAAGACGACTCAGCTCGGTTATGGTCTCGGGCTGGCGATGGGCGCCAAACTGGCCAAGCCAGACGCGCTCTGTGTGAACGTCTGGGGCGATGCGGCAATCGGTTTCACGGGCATGGATTTCGAAACGGCTGCGCGCGAGCGAATCCCGATTCTGTCGGTGCTTTTCAATAACTTCTCGATGGCGATAGAGATTCCGATCATGCCCGTTTCCACCGAGAAATTCCGCAGCACCGATATCTCCGGGCACTACGCCGACATGGCAAAGGCTTTTGGCGGCTATGGCGAGCGCATCGAATCGCCCGATCAGATTATCCCGGCGATAAAGCGCGGCATCCAAAAGACGGAGGAAGGCATTCCCGCCCTGCTTGAATTTATCACGGCGAAAGAAACGCGGATTTCGTCCTTCTAGTTGCATTGCATAGGCGAAGGGAAATATCATGATTTCACGTAGAACGGCGACCACCCTCAACCTAACGATTTTGCTGATCCTGGGCGGCTTGTTCCTGGCGGCAGCCCGCGAATCTTCGCCCAGACCGAGCCCGCCCGGCGCATTTATCCTCGAAGGCGCGAACAGCGGCATGCCTGACAGCACACGCGTCGTGCCGGTATACAATGCGCCGCCCAGCGGCAATTGGGTGATCCACTACGATCCCAATACACCACTGAGCGAGAAGTGGGAATACGTCCATCGCATCGGCGGGACGATCGTCGAGCGGATTGAGGCGCTTGAAATCTGGGTGGTCGATGTGCCGGACGCATTCGGCAGCGATGACTTCACCTTCGATAGCGATGTCGAGCTGGTTGAGCAGGACTTCGTCGTCAGCGTCGCCTTTGACATCCCACCCAACGACCCAGACTACGAGCGGCAATGGGCGCTGCAGCATATTGAAGCCGAGACCGCCTGGAAGGAAATGGGCGAACTTTCCGATATCACGGTCGCAGTCATCGACACCGGCGTTTGCATGAGCCACGAGGACATGGTGGGCCGCGTCCTCGATAACGGCTATGACTTCGTTGATAACGACGATGACCCGGAAGATGAAATGGGGCACGGCTGCTCGGTCGCTGGCATCATCGCCGCCAATATCGATAACGGCATCGGCATCGCCGGTTTCGCGCCCAATAGCTCGATTCTACCGGTGCGCGTGCTCGGCAAAAACGGCAGCGGCTCGATGGCTGATGTCGCCGCCGGCATCGTCTACGCCGCCGATAATGGCGCCGATATCATTAACCTCTCGCTCGGCAGCATGGTCGGCTCCCAAGTGACCGAAGACGCCGTGAATCACGCCATCGGCAAAGGCGTCACCGTCATCGCCTCGGCCGGCAACAGCGGCGGCGCCTTGCCTGGCTTCCCCGCGCGTTACGAGAACGTGGTCGCTGTCGGCGCGATTGATCCGAATGGCGAGCGCAGCAGCTTCAGCAACAAGGGCGGTGATATCTGGGCGCCGGGTCGCGATGTTCATACTATCTATCTCGACAATGGTTATAAGGCGCTCAACGGCACCAGCTTTTCGGCGCCTTACGTGGCGGCGATGGCGGCAGTGCTGGAAGGCATGGGGCAGGCACTTCACCTCGATGGCGGGGATATGACCTGGACCTGTATGCGCGAAGGCGCTTGCGAGCGTGTGCCCGGCAACTAAAGCCGCGCCCATCCCCGAAGGTCTACGTCTGCGTGACCCAGCCCCTTCCTCATTTTGTGGGAGGACAGGACAGTTTTCATTCGATTGGCTATGGATACTTCGATATGCCAATCACAAGCAACTCCAAGTGCGAAAACTGTAGGGGCGACTCGGTGAGTCGCCCGACGGAGCGCAAAAGATGTAGGGGCGACTGAACCGCAGTGTCTACGCGCGGCACTGGGTCGCCCGAAATATCCCAAGAAAACAAGTCGTTTGCGACGAAATTCTGCCTGCTGCAAACCTGTCCTGTCGTCAGCTCATTTTGGGGGAGGGGTTTGGGGTGGGGGAATCCGCCGCCGCTGTCTAATGTACACCGGCTGCAATTGCTTCGGTGGCTGCGGCTCGCCATATATTGAACGGTCGAAGGTCTCGCTGAAGCCGCTAAACATACTGCGCAGCTGCTCACGCGCGTATTGCAAGCGCTTCTTGACCGTCGCCAGCGGGATATTCAGCCGCTCGGAAATCTCCCGCTGTGATTCGCCGCGCAGGTAAAAATCACGCGTGACCTCGCGGGCGGCTTCGGGCAAGGCGCCAACCGCGATTCGAACCCGTTGACGCGATTCCTTGGCTTCCCATTGCGCTTCCGGCGTCGGCGCCGTTGAAGCGAGATGATCCTGCTGATCGACCGACTCGATTGGCGCTCCCTGCCGCCGCATGAGGCGATCGGTATGCGTCAAGGCGATCCGCTTGAGCCAAGCGGGGAACGCGCCGACATCATTCAATTGCGTAATTCGTTTGTAGGCGGTGAGGAAGGCTTCCTGCGCCGCGTCTTCAGCCAACTGCGAATCGCTTAGGCGGCTGAACGCCACGCTGTAGACCATGCCCTCGAAATCCCGCACCAAATGGTCGAAGGCATCGTTGCGCTCCGCCGCGTCCTTCGATTGCGCCTTCCGAACCCAGTCCTTATACGTCCGCATTCGTCCTCAGCGCTCCCTGCCACTCCACGCGTCTACTCGCACACATTCCAGTATACAGCGCGCATTATCGCGTACCTCAAGAATCATTGTCAATACAGGCGGTTGATTGCCTGCCATCAGCCTACCGGACCATTTGCTGACCCAGCGGCTGATACGAAACGCGCGGCGGATTTAGCGCGCGCGCCGCCATAAGCCAATGCCCGCCCCGCCTAGCGCGCCCAGTTGAAGCAGTATCGCCAAGCCCAATACGATGAGCTGCCCGGCGGGTGTGGCGGCGCTGCTCTCTTCCATGATGCTCAGCTGCTGCGGCGGTTCGGGCTCAATTGGGGCGATGCGGATTTCGAATGCGGATCGCGTTGCGCTCGCGGCCGTCGTTGGCGCGGGTGAAGGAATGGCGGTCGCGGCTTGCGTTAAGGTGGCCGCGGCGGCGCCTCCCTCAGTGGCGGCCGCTGTTGGCGCGGCAGTGGCGGTGACTGCTGCTGAAGTTATGGTCGGCGCTGGCGTAAACGTGCCATCCTGCGGCGGCACCAGAATGACGCTGCCCGGCTGCATATTGAGACGATCGGCCTCGCTCATGCCGTTGATCTCCAGTAGATACGGGTATTCGTCCCAAGTATATCCATAGATCAAAAGAATATGTCCGATGGTCTGCCCTGGCTGAACCTCATGCTTGATATTGCCGAATTCGTCCAGGCCCAGCACGAATGACGGCTGCCCGCCCGCCGATCGGCCTCCGCTGCTTACCGTTCTCGCGCTTGATTCCAGCCGCCGGCCCGTCGAATTGCCGAAGAGCAGCACGAAGGTCTTTCCGCGGGCGCCGCTGGCGCTGCCAATGCCGATTCGGTCGTAATAGGGGCTGACCAAGCCGGCGTAATGCGTCGGCGAATTCAGCCACCACTCCCAAGCCGTGATGGCGCTGGCGCCGCGATATATATTTTCGCTGACCCAATTGCTGGGGAATCCGGCATTGACCGCGCGCGTCCGTGGTCCGCTGCCGTCATGCTGCTGATGAGAGATTTCGCCGGTAGTCGCCATCCATTGCGCGTGATTATTGGCGGCAGCGGTCAGTGACGCGTGCAGCGCATAGGCGGGCAGCCCTTGGGCGGCGCGCAGGTTGTTGATGCGCGGCAGCAGCGCGCTCGCGGCGTCTTGCGCGGCAGCGTACCCAGCCAAGCCAATCAGGAGGCCAATCAGCGCCAATATTCTGCTCATCGTATTCTTCATTTTAACGCCGAAAATCGCCTTTTCATCTGACGATTGCCCACTGCCAGCAGTTTGGTGGCGGGACAGGCGATGCACGAAACGCCCGTACAAATGGCGTCATCGCCGCTGAGCTTCGCTGCCCACCCACCGCCCGCCAACACATGCTATGCGGGCTGCCCACTGCCGCGCGCAGACACTGTGGGTCGGTCGCCCGCCGCTGAATCTGGTCGCGCGGATGAGCCGGTGGCTCGCTCCTGCAGTTCAGGCCATAGCGAAGGGTGTGGTGAATTTCATTGATAGCGCGACAAACCCCCATCCCCCGGCCCCTTGCCCCCACAAGGAGGGAAGGGGAGTTTTTCAAGGAATTACGGGCATTTGAAGTCCCTCCCTCATTTTGGGGGAGGGATTTAGGGTGGGGGAAGCGAGGGATATATCAACACATTCACCACGCCATAGCGAACTTGGGATTCGCGGCTTTGGCGCGCCCTTGCTACAATGGACGCGAGATCCAGCACAGCATCCGGAGGCGCGATGAGCGTCTTCTACATCGATGGCGAATACATGGAGGCGGCGGAGGCGCGCGTCCCGGCGACCGATCTGGCGATTCTGCGTGGTTTCGGCGTCTTTGACGCCCTGCGCACCTACGGCGGCTTTCCTTTTCAACTGGGCGCGCATTTGCGGCGGCTAATGCGGTCAGCCGCGTTAATTGATCTCGCTTGTCCCTGGGATATCGAAGAACTCGGCGACATCGTTCTGGAGGCGGTCAAGCGCAACGGCTTTCCCGAATCCAATATCCGCATCATCGTGACTGGCGGGGAAGGCGAGCGCAGCTTCCTGCCCCTGGGCGATTCCCGCCTGCTGGTGATGGTGACGCCTTGCGAAGCGCCGCCCGCCTCCTGGTATGAAGACGGCGTCCACCTGGCGACGACCGAACTGCATCGCCACTTACCCGAAGCCAAAACCATAAATTACATCCCGGCAATCATGGCGCAGCGCGCAGCCATCCAGCGCGATCCCAAAGCCATTGAGGCAATCTATATCTCCGAAGGCATCGTTAGCGAAGGCACGCGCAGCAACACATTCATCTTCAAGAAAGATCGCTGGATCACGCCCAAAGACGGGCTGCTGCTCGGCATCACCCGCGCGGAGGCGATCAAGCTGTTGGAGGCTGAGGGTGTACTGGAATTGCGCGACATAACGCTGGATGAATATCGCGCCGCTGATGAAATCATCCTCACATCGAGCACCAAAGAAATTGTGCCGGTGGTAAGAGTAGACGATGCGACAATTGGCGCTGGCCTGCCCGGCGAAATGACGCGGCGTCTGATGCGCCAATGGCGGGCGATGACCGAGGCTTATGCCGCCGCCGGCATCGTCTTATAGGGCTCGTCCGGCGATAGACGATTTATCTGCAATCTAAGCTAACCCCCTTCGGTCCCCCAAAGCCAACTGACGACAGGACAGGGAGGGGTTTGGGTTGGGGGTGTGCGGGCAATTTGCTTTATGAGTATCCTGACTTGCCACTGTATCGGGCAAACCATGTAGACGCGCCCCGCTAGCTTGCCCGAAAGCGCGCCCCCGTCTTCGCGCGCGCTTCATCAAGCGATACGCCCGGCATCAACTCGACCAAGCGCATGCCCTCGCTGTCAAATGCGAAGACCGCCAACTCGGTGATTGCCAGGTCGACCGCGGATACAGCCGTCAGCGGCAGGCTGCATTGCTTTACCAGCTTCGCGCCGCCATCGCGATTGCAATGCGTCATCGTGATAATCAACCGGCGCGCGCCGCTGGCCAGGTCCATTGCGCCGCCTACGCCCAGCAGCGGCTTTCCCGGGACCGCCCAATTCGCCAGATTGCCGCGCTCATCCACTTGCAGCGCGCCCATTATCGCCACATCAATATGGCCGCCGCGGATCATGGCGAAGGAATCGGCGCTGTCGAAATAGCTGCTGCCGGGCAGGGCGGTCACCGGCGCTTTGCCGGCGTTGACCGGATAAACCAGCGCGCCGCCTTCCTCCGGCGCCGGCCCCACGCCTAACATGCCGTTTTCCGTGTGCAGAATGATGCCGTCTTCGCTTGTTATCAGATCGGCGACCAGCGTCGGGATGCCGATGCCGAGATTGACGACATCACCCGCTTTCAGCTCGGCCAAGGCGCGGCGGGCGATGCGCATCCGCTTTTCATCGACTTTGCCACGCAGCGTACGCACATCGCCAGATGTGCCGAGCTCTTGCAGCGTCGTCTTGGCTTCCACCAGATAATCGACATAATTGCCGGTCGTGTGGATGTGATCCGGGTCAAGCGCGCCAACCGGCACGATTTCTTCGGCTTCGGCGATCACTAGATCAGCCGCTGTCGCCATCGCTTTGTTGAAGTTCCGCTCTGTCATGTGATACACCAGGTTGCCGACGGCATCGGCGCGGCGGGCGCGTATCAAAGCCACATCGGCGCGCAGCCCCGCAACGAAGACCTGTTGCCTGCCGTTGAGCGTTTTAGTCTCGGTCCCTTCGGCGAGGACCGTGCCCGCGGCCGTCGGCGTATAGAAGCCGCCAATGCCGGCGCCGCCCGCCCGTATTGCCTCCGCCATCGAGCCCTGCGGCAGCAATTCGTAATCGATAGCGCCGCTGAGCGCTGCATCGACCACTTCGCGATTGCTGGTGAAGTAAGAGCCGACCGCTTTTTTGATCTGCCCATTGCGCAGCAGCCGCCCACCGCCAAGACCGGGCTCGCCGATATTATTGGCGATATAGGTCAGGTCGCGCGCATCGGTCTGTGCCAGCGCATGCAGCAGATGCACCGGCGAACCGGTCATGCCGAAGCCGCCGACCATCATCACGGCGCCCGGCTTGACCAGGCGAGCCGCTTCTTCCGCCGACAATTGGGGTATCTGTTTCATCGCATTCGAGCGGGCGAGTCACCGCCTCGCCCCTACATTGTTCGTAACTTTAATCAGGGTCGCCTCGCTCCTACACTGTTCGGAACTTTAATCAGGGTCGCCGCGCCCCTACACTGTTCGTAACTTTAATCAGGGTCGCCGCGCCCCTACACTATTTGTAATTTCAATCAGGGTCGCCTCGCCTTGCCCAACGCCGACGCAGAGCGTCGCCAAGCCATAGCGCATTCGCTCGCCCGTTTTCCGCCGCCGCCCCATCTCGTGGAGGAGGGTGGTCAAGATGCGCGCGCCCGAGCAGCCGAGGGGGTGCCCCAGGGCAATCGCGCCGCCGTTGACATTGGTGATGCGCTCGCTCAAGCCTAGTTCGCGCATGACCGCTATTGCTTGCGCGGCGAAGGCTTCGTTCAGTTCCGCCAAGTCAATATCGGCGATGCTGATATTATGCCGCGTCAGCAATTTGCCTACCGCGCTAACCGGTCCCAAGCCCATCACGCGCGGATCGACGCCGGCCGCCGCGCTGCCGATCCAGGTCGCAAGCGGCTTCAGTTTCAAGGCATTCGCTTTCTCCGCCGACATCAAAACCAACGCGCAGGCGCCATCGTTCATGCCGCTGGAATTGCCGGCGGTGACCGTGCCGCCATCGCGAAAAGCCGGGCGCAGGGTCGCCAGCTTCTCTGCGCTGGTCGCCAATTCATAGCGCCCGTTAACCCGGCGATAGAAGGGGTGCTCATCGGTGTCGACCACGATGTCGTCGCCTCGCCGCTGCGGGATCGTCAGCGGGACGATTTCGCGCTGAAAATAACCCGCGTTGATCGCGTAGATCGCTCGCTCTTGGCTTTGCAGGGCGAAGCGATCCTGCTCCTCGCGCGTGATTTCGCCGCCCTCGATATCGCCGGCGCAGCTGAGCTCGTAGATGTTCTCAGCGGTTTCGCCCATCGCTTCCAGTGGATAAAGCGCCGCCAGCCTGGGATTGGGATAGCGCCAGCCTAGGGTCGTATCCCAGCCGGTGATATTGCCCGGCGGTCCAAAGCCGATGGGGTTCTTCGGCAGCGAGTAGGGCGCGCGGCTCATGCTCTCGACGCCGCCGGCGACGAAGACCTCGCCTTCGCCCGCCTTGATGGCGCGCGCCGCTTGGTTGATCGCGTTCAAGCCGCTGGCGCAGAGGCGGTTTACCGTGACGCCGGCGACCGTATCGGGCAATCCCGCCAGCAGCAGCCCCATCCGCGCCACGTTGCGGTTGTCCTCGCCCGCCTGATTGGCGCAGCCGAAGTAAACCTCTTCAATTTCAGCTGGCGCAACGCCGGCGCGCGCAACCGCTTCCCGTATCACCAGCGCCGCCAGATCATCGGGCCGCACAGCAGAAAGCGCACCGCGAATCTTGCCGATCGGCGTCCGAACCGCGCTGACGATGACGACATCAGTCACAATCTCTAAGCCTCGGTCGCCTGCGTCGCTGGCTCTTGACAGTCGGCGCACAAGCCATAGAACTCCAGCAAATGTCCGCTGATGCGTATATTGAGCGTCTCTTCCAGGTTGCGCGTCAGCGCCTCCATGCCGCAATCGTCAAACTCGAAAAAGCGCTTGCAATCGGTGCAGATGACGTGATGATGATGCCCATCGCGCATCAAGACGTAGGTCGGGGTCAAACTGGTGTCAATATAGGTCGGGCGGATGATGCCCAACTGCGTGAACAGATCAAGCGTGCGGAAGACGCTGGCGCGCCCGATCGCCGGGTTGACGCGCTCGACCACCTCCAGCACATCGGCTGAAGTGATATGCCCGTGCTCCGCTTCGAGCACGGCGAGCACAGTCAGCCGCGCCTGGGTCAAGCGATAGCCGGCTTGTTTCAGTCGCTGGATATGCGGGTTGTCTGTGGTCATAAGGTCCACCTGCCTCGCGACGGGTATTATACCTGATATTGCGCTATGATTCCTCCGGCGGCAATTGCCAATGCGCGGCGGCTATGCGGAGATGAAGCATCGCTATTCCAGCAGCTGCGTCTCTGTGTTCTCGGTGTTTTCTCATTTTCCTCGGTGGTGAAAAGAGCTTATGACGCGCGATGTAGTGGTGATCGGCGGCGGACTCAGCGGACTGGCCGCCTGCTACGAACTGGAAAAGCGCGGGGCAGCGTACACCGTCATCGAAGTTAAACGGCGCTTCGGCGGCGGCATCCGCAGCGTCTTGGAGGCAGGCTTTATCATGGACGCCTCCGCATTCGCCTTCCGCCCCTTGTTAGACCATACGCTGCTCAATGACCTAAGCCTACGGCAGCGCGTCGTCCCGATCGACGATGAGGCTTGTGTCTTTCGCGATGGCAGCGCATCGCTTATCCGCGCTCTCGAGGCTCGGCTGCAAGGCGGCCGACTGATGCGCATGGCGGTCAGCTCCATCGGTCGCTTGGGAGAGCGCTTTACCATCTGCTTTGAAAACGGCATTATGCTCGATGCCGGCGCGCTGATCCTGGCTTTGCCCGCCCGTTACGCCGCCCGCGCGCTCTGGAATCTGGCGCCGGAAGCGGCAAAGCAACTGGCTGGCTTCCAATACGAATCGATTCCGCGCGTCTCGCTCGGCTATCACAAACGCGATCTGCCGGCGACAATTGAAGACGCTCTTGGCGATCGCTTCCCCTTCATCATCTCGACCGACCAATGCGGGCGCGTGCCAGACCGCGATCATCAGTTGATTCAGGTCGGGCTGCGCGGATATGCCGGCATGACGGCGGACGACGCCATCCGCGCCGTGACCGGGCATTTTGGCTGGCGCGGGACGCCCATAGTCTGGCGCGTCGGCTATTGGACCGAAGCCGATCTGCTGTCGGATTATGGCGACAGCCACCGCCATTGCATCCGCGCTATCCGGGACCTGCTGCCGCCCGGCTTGAGCCTCATTGGCAGCGACTACTGCTTTGAAGCGCCCACAATCCGCGGCATTGCTCGCCTCGACGAGCGCATCGGCGCGGGACGGTCGGCGGCGCGCGCCGCCCTCGATTACTTGCGCGCGGCAAGTCGATGATGCTTCGTTACCTGCGCGCCTTCATCCAAGCGCTGCGCTTGACCCTGCGCGGCCAGTCGCTGACGCCGGCGCATTATCGACCGCTTGCGGCCTGGATCGAAGCGGGCTTGACCAAGCTGGAACGCGCGGAACAGGTCGCCGCCGCCGAGCGCGTTGAACTGTCGGCGCTGCGGCTCAAGCTTGATGGCCGCCCGACCAGCCTGGATATCAGCTTAAAGATGCTGCGCCACAACCTGATGGAAGAATACCCGCGCCTGATCCGGCTCGATGACCCGCACTCGATGACGGTTGTGCAGTCAAGCAATCTGAACGATCAGTACCGCATAAGCCAATTCGCGGAATCCGCCGTGATTTCGTCCACAGCGCTGCGGCGCGTCCTCGCTGAATTGAATGACCATTTGCTGGAACTGCCGCCGGTTAATCGCTCGGATTCCAACAGTGAGCCGGTTCGCCTCTGAGCTATAGCGGCAGCGAATCTGACAGTCTAATCCCGTGCTAAGCGCTTTGGGCCTGCTTTTCCCCCATCCCCGACCCGCCTGTGTCTACGCGGCGCGTTCCCTTCTCCCTTTGCTATGGTGGATAGAGGGGGTAGACAAGCGGCGGAAGCGAGCTCGCCGCGATAAGACAAGCCATCAACGCGCGACAAATGGGCTGTGCCACCCGCCCCTGTGAGCCGCGCGCATCCGCATGATATACTGCAACGGACATCGCTCTGCAACTGAAGGACGCCCATGTCATTCCTGGCGCCGGCCGCTTTCGCCTCGCTGGCGATCGCAATTCCGATTTTGCTGCTCTACATGCTGCGCTTGCGAAGGCGGGAGGTGCTGATCTCGAGCACTTTCCTCTGGCGGCAGGTGGTGCAGGATACCGAAGCCAACACGCCTTGGCAGCGCTTGCGGCGGAACTTGCTGCTCCTTTTGCAGCTGCTGATTCTATTGCTGCTCGCCTTGGCGCTCGCCCGTCCCTTTATCACCGTGCCCACCATCAGCGCCGGCAAGATCGCCTTGCTCATTGACGCCTCGGCCAGCATGACAGCAGCCGATGTCGCCGGAGAATCGCGCTTCACCGCCGCCATCGAAAAGGCGCGTCAGATTGTCAGCAGCATGAACCCGCACGATATCATTTCGCTGATTCGTGTGGCTGATATCGCCGAGCCGCAGACGGCATACACAGCCGACAAGAACGAACTGCGCCGCGCCATCGAGAACATGAGCGTGAGCCATGGCGCCGCCGATTGGGACAACGCGCTGACGCTGGCTGCCGCCGGCGCCGCCGGGGCTGAGAATTTCAGCATCGTCATAATCTCCGATGGCGGAGTCGGTGATGCCGCCAGCTTGCCCGCCAATATCCCGCAGCCGATCTATGTGCCGGTCGGCGAATCGGCGAATAATATCGGCATCAGCGCGCTGGCAACGCGCGCACTCGCTGGCGGGGCGCCGCATCTTTTCGCCCAGGTGACCAATTATGGCGATAGTCCAGCCGCCGTCTCGCTCGTGATTCGCCTTGATGATGTGCTGCGCCTCTCGCGCAGCGGCACGATCCCGCCGCGCAGTCAACTGCCCATCCCCTTTGACGAGCCAATTGCCGAGCCCTTCGAGACGCTATCGGCGACCCTCACCTTTGACAACGATGTTGAAGACTTCCTCGCCCTCGACAATCGCGCCTGGACGGTGCAAAACGAATTCAAAACACGCCGCGTCTTTTATGTGTCCTCGGGTGAAAACCTCTTCCTCGAACAGGCGCTGCGCAGCTTGCCCGGCGTGCAGACCTTCCGCGGCAATGCCGAAAACAAAGGCCTGCCTGGCGAAGTCTTCGATCTGTACGTCTTCGACAATTGGCTGCCGAACAATCTGCCGGCTGGCGATATGCTCATCGTCAATCCGCCCAATTCGACGCCGCTGTTCACCATCGGCGCGCAATTGCCGGCGACTGATGAAATTACCATTGCCGATGACGAATCAGCGATTACATCCTTCGTCGATCTGGACGACATGAGCCTGCTGGAATATCGCTCTGTCGACGCCAGTTGGGCGCGGACGCTGGCTCGTGCCGAGCAAGGCGCTGTTTTGCTGGCGGGCGAGGTGAACGCGCGGCAAATCGCGTTATTGCCTTTTGACCTGCGCGATTCCAACCTGCCGCTTTTGATCGCCTGGCCTGTGCTGATGGCGAATCTGATGGATTGGTTCTCGCCGGCCGATATCGTATCGCTGCCCGATGGCTTGACCGTCGGCGATGTGTTAGTGATTTCGCCGCCGCTGCTCGCCGAGAGCGTCCGCATCACCACGCCGGCGGGGCGCGCGCGCGACTTGCCCGCCGCCGGCGGCCAGGTCGCCTTCGCCGACACCGCTCAACTGGGGCTCTATCGCTTGGAGATCCTGCAAGGCGGCGAGGTTACGAGCGTACAGAGCTTCGCCGTCAACCTTTTCGGCGCGGACGAGAGCGACATCAAGCCCGTGCCCGAAGCGGAACTCCAATTGGGTGGCGGCCTGGTCGCCGCGGGCGCTGACGAACAACTGGGCACGCAAGAGTTCTGGATGTGGCTGGCGCTGGCTGCGCTGCTGCTGCTGGCGATCGAGTGGACGGTCTATCACCGGCGGCTGCAAATGCCGACCCTGCTCGCCCCGGCGCAGCGCCGCTTCAGATTTCCATGGGGACGGCTTCGAAGTTCTTGAGCTTGATCACCGATTCCAGTGATTTCCCCCGCTCGCTGTAACAGATATTCTGCAAGTACACATTTTCAATTTCGGTCAACGTGGCAAAGTGGTCTTCATGATCGCGGGCGCTCAAGACGCCAGCGACGATTGCCGGCTTGACGATCGTCTGATTGATGCCGGGCAAAACCTCTAGCTGATCCCGAATTGAATATTCCGGGTCGATATGAATCGACTCCGGCAAGTAATCAAAGTCGGCTTTTTCGCTCTCGCTCTGCGGATACTCGATATCCGCCAGCCAATCCGCCTCGCTCTCGCCGCTGCCCAGGCGATCCAGGGCGCTGCGAAAGTCGTCTGCATAGGGGATATTGCCCGGCAGCAAGAACTGCGCCGACGGCGCCGAGCGGATGACGAGGGTGCCATACACATAGCAGCGCCGGCCCATAAAACGCGCGATATTCGCCTGAATCTCCGGCAGCGCGCGGATGGGCGTGCGCGCCGGTAAAGCTTGATCGAGCCGCACGCCCCGCTCGCCGACATAAAGCGTGAATTCCTTGCGATACACGGCGGCGGTCAGCAGCTCGATATTGGGTTCGTAGCTGGCATAAGGCCGGCGCAGCACACGGAGGCAGGCGCGCACCGCGTCATGAACGCGGTAGGTCTGAAAGCCGGGCATATGCCGCGGATTGAGACGCGACAAGCCGTGCCACAGGGTGGAATCGCTGCTGATCGGTTGGACGCGCAGGGCGCGGTTCTCCGGCTCGTCCTGCTTCACCAGCCAGACTTGCTGGAAACGGAATTCGCTCCGGTCATAATCGGTGATGAGCAAGATGCCATCGACGTTGACGATCTCATCGACGTAGCGTTCCGGGTTATCTAGAATGTCGGCGATGCTGGCTAGCATTTCCGCGCCTGCGCCTTGCTTGCATAACACATTATAACAGTGATTGCGCGGGCGCTTTTCGCTCAGGCGAAGTGTTTGCGCAGCCGGCGGGCCAGGGGCGCCCGATTGCATTGCCGCAGATCAAAGCTGTCGCAGCCGTGGAAAGCCATGAACTCCTCAATGGCGCCGAACAAGCCGCGGTACAGCGCGCCGTTCAGCTTGACGCCGCGTTCCAGGTGCAGGTTGTTGAAGATCAGCCGCTTCCGCTTGCGTTCGACCTTGGGGTCAATGCGCCCGATAAGCTCGGCGCCATGCAGGATTGGCATGACGTAATAGCCGTAGACGCGCTTGGCTTTGGGCGTATATACCTCAATGCGATAAAAGAAGTCCCAGAGCATTTCGTCACGGTCGCGATCCCAAAAGAGATTGTCGAAGGGCGAGAGGAACTGGGTCAGACGCGGCTCGTGCTCGCCCGCTTGAACCGCCTCAAGCAGCGGCAGATCTTCGTGGTGGATGAAGGCGGCCCCCTTCCAGCCCTCGACCACGACCGGCAGCGCCGTTCCCGCCCCGACCATATCGCCCAGGATGGCGGCGGCATCGCGCTTGTACTGGCGATAATAATCGGCGACATGATTGCTCGTGCCGATGCCGATATGGCGCAATCCGCGCTCGATGGTCCAGCGCCGGAAATCCTCGATCGACTTGTCGAGCGCGAACTGGCTGTGGTCAAGGACGCGCTCGGGCAGGTCGTAGTAGCGTTGGAACTTGACGCGATGGCTGACCATCAGTTCGCCGTAGTCGAAAAGAAACTCCAGCGCCACCTTGGTCGGTTTCCAGTTCCACCAGCCGCCGTCTCCGCGCCGCTCGCTTTCAAAGTCCTTCGACGACAGCGGTCCGCGCCCCCGAATCGCCTCCAGCACATGCTCGATGATGGGCGCCATATCGATGTCTAAGCGATCGAGCTGCCACTGACTTTCCTTGAGCTGCTTTTGCTGGATGTATGCGTGATACCAGGGGTAATGCGCTGTCGGCAGCTGGCACATGGCGTGCGCCCAGGTCTCGAATAGGAAGCCGTTCGTTAGCAGGGCGTCCAGTTGTGCCGGGTCGTACAAACCGGCGCGCGCGAGCATGACCAGGTAGTGGCTGCGCGCGACCACGCTGATCGAATCCAGCTGCAGCAAGCCGATGCGCTCGATGATGCGCTTGAGGGCGGCTTGGCCGCTGGATGCCGGGCGCTGGTGCAAGCCTTGCTTGTAGACGCTGAGCCGCTTGACGGTCTCGCGGGTGACGGGGATGGGTTGGGTCATGGCGGGGAGTTTAGCATGGGATTGGTTTTTGCCACAGACGTACGGATGGTCGTGTAGGCATTGACCGACAGGATGGGCTGAGGTGGGGTGTGGGCGACTGGATGTTCGTGGGTCAATGCTATGTTTAAGCTCGCTGCACTGCTACAATTTGAGTGCAAAGTAACAATAGGCAAGCCCTCATGGAAGAAACGATAGAAAGCATCAATCTCATCACCCGCAAGCCAGGCGTCCGCGGGGGAAGACCTTGTATCATCGGCACCGGATTGCGAGTGACCGACATCGTCGTCGCTATGCGCTACCACGAGCGTACGCCTGAACAGATTGCCGAGGGCTTTCAGGTCTCTTTGGCGGGGGTGTACGCCGCGCTGACCTATTACAACTTGCACAAGGATGAGATAGACGCAGACATTGCTCAGCAAATCATGAAAGCCAGAGATTTAAGGGATAAGGGTGTTGGAGGCAAACGACCTTCGCTTTTACCTTGACGAGCATTTGGATGTCGAGATTGCATGTCAGTTGAAGAGACACGGCATCGACGTCCTCACCGTAAGTGGTCTAAGAAGCTTCGGTGAAGATGATACGAAGCAATTGAACCGCGCAATCCGAATGGGTCGCGTTTTCTGCACCAATGATAGCGACCTGGTCGATATGGCGAGCCAAGGAATCGAGCACAGAGGCATAGTCTTCGGTCAACAGGAAAAGCACTTCATTGGAGCATGGGTGAAGTTTCTGCACGCATTGCATAAAGACTGCCGACCGGATGAGTTGGTCAATCTTGTCATGTATTTATCCATCGAGAATTGAGGACGCTGCTCCTTTGCGCCTGCCCCTCACTCCAAAACCAACTGATGCGCCGGGCTGAAAAACTGCCGGTAGGTCAGCCAAGCGGCGATTAGCCCGGTGAAGGTCGCCGCGCCCACTAGCATATACATCACGATGATCTGCAGCTGCACCGCCTCCAGCGGGCTCGCCCCCGCTAATATCATGCCCGTCATCGCGCCCGGCAGCTTGATTAAGCCGACCGTTTTGGTGGTGTCGACGATCGGCGTCATCGCGCTGACGATCGTACGCTGGAACTGCGTCAGCGAGGCTTGCCGGCTGGTCGCGCCCAGCGCCAGCTTGCTCTCGATCAGATCGCGCTGGTCGTAAAAGTCGCTGCTCAGGCGGGTGATGACCAGGGTGGCGGTGGTCATTGAGGTGCCGACAATCATGCCGCCGATGGGGATGATGTCCTTGGGCGCGAACTGGAAGACGCCCAGCGCCACCAACAGGGCAATGGTCAAGCCCGAGCCGATGCCGATGGCCAGGAAAGCGACCATGACGCCGTTTGGCGTCTTCTTGGCGCGCGCGCCGCTGGTGCGGCCGCCGATGGTGATCATGACCAGGAGGATGGCGATTGTGAAAAGCGGCGCATCCATCTCGAAGACGAGCTCCAATACGTAACCGATGGCGATGAGCTGGATGAAGCTGCGCACGGCGGCGATTGCCAGGTCTTTCTCGAGGTCGGAATGCTGCCAGCGCGAGATGGCGGCGGCGATGAAGACGAAGGCGATTGACATCAGCACTCGGTCGATGCCCTCCAGTCCGGCGAAGATATCGGGCATGGCGCTGCCTCCTTGCTAAAGGGCATCAAGTCCTGCGATTGCCCGATTCTACCGCATTACACGTCTCGATATCGCGCATGACGACACTGCCCTTCCGCAGCGCGCTGCTGAGTACGTGACAGGTTTGACTCAATCGCGCGTATGGGCGGCGCGTCAGACCTCAGAAGCATATCTCGTGGCGAAAACTGTAAGGCTTGTCCGGTACTCGGCGTTGGGTGCGCATTGCTGCCCCCATCCTTCGGGGATGGGGTGGGACGTTTTCGCTACCAGCTCAGTTCGCGATTCTTGAAGGGCACCAGCGCCATGATCACGGCGTGGGTGTAATAGGCTTGGCGGTCGATCAAGTCATCGGTCAGCAAGCCGATGGCGCCGTTGGCTTGCTTGGAGTTGTCGCGCCCGAAGACGCGGTCATCCGCGTGGCCGAGCTCCATGCCGCCGCGCACCAGCTCCGCCACTTCCCGCGGCAAGTAGAAGACGGCTGTCTGCCCCAAGCCGGTGACGCCATCGCGCCCGAGCACATGCACGCGGGCGAAGCAGGTCATGCCGAGCGCGCTGTCTTCGATACCGCCTTCGATGCCTACCCAGTAGTCGGAATCCGGCTCGGAGGCGCGAGCCTTCTCCGCTCGGATCCGCGCGCCAGCCATCGTTTCGCATAGCGAGGTTGGCTGGTCGGGCACGCCAGATGGAACAGACAGTCCAGCCACAGCGAAATCGTAGGCGGGAAACATCTGCCGGAAGGAGGCTAATGCGGCTTTGAGCTTTACCGGATTCTGTGAGGCGACAACAATGCGGGTCCGGTCTTGATCAGTTGCTCTTGAAGCCCCGCTCTTGTTGTGAGGTCGCGAAGACACTGACCCGTCGGGGAGGGGTTTGGGGTGGGGATTCGACATATCACAAATCTATCACAAGCCGCGGGACCCTCAAGGGCTGTTGTCAGATTCGCCGAGGCTGGTACACTGGTATTGTACAGGACTGCGAGGTAGCCAGATGCTGGGCGACAGATCCAAAGCGATAAACATAGCCAAAGCCGGGGCGGCCGATCTGGTCGATCTCTCCGATTTCATCAAGCCATTCGTCGATAGCGGCGAAATTCTGCCGCGCACCTATGACGAACTGGAGTACCTGCTGGATACCTTCTTCATCGCTCGCCTGGGTGGACGGATTGTCGGTTGCGCGGCGCTGGAAATCTATAGCCGGAAACTTTGCGAGATCCGCAGCTTGGCGGTCGATCCCGAAGCGCAGGGGCTGGGCATCGGCAAGGGACTGGTCGCTGCTTGCGTCGAGCTGGCGGCGCGCGAAGGCGTGTACGAGATCATGGCGATTAGCTCGGCTGAAGAATTCTTCAAATCATGCGGATTCGATTTCACGCTCCCCAATCTCAAGCGAGCTTTCTTTTTGCAAACGCGCGATGAAATGTGACAGCGCGCGTTGAATTCGAGTCCCGCGCAATCACACGGATGCGCTCGACTATGTTGCGCTTTTCTCCGCTTACTAGACAATAATTGGCCCGTATCAGCTATGAATCAACTGCGAGCCCCCATCCCCGGCCCCTTCCCCCACAAGCAGCTGACGACAGGACAGGTTTGGTCTAATCGAAAACATATGGCCCAAGTTAGACTTCGAAAGCATCTATCCTGATGGAAACTGTAGGGGCGACCCATTGGGTCGCCCGAAATAGCCCAAGAAAACAAGTAATTTGCGACGAAATTCTGCTCGCTGAAAAACTGTCCTGTCCTCAGCTCTCTATGGGGTCGCGTAGGTCGCGTAGACACCGACCGCTGACACTGACCCGTTGGGGAGAGGTTTAAGGTGGGGGTTTAGCTGCCGCATGAAAATCGATGTTTTGACCCTCTTCCCCGATATGTTCAGCGCCGTCATGTCCGAGAGCATGATGTGGAAGGCGCGCGAGTTTGGCCTGCTCGACTTTGCAGTCCACGACATCCGCGACCAAGCCGCGAACAAGCAGCGCAAGGTGGACGACAGCCCCTACGGCGGCGGCGGCGGCATGATCCTCAAGCCGGATGTGCTTGTGCGCGCCATCGAAGCGGTCAAATCCGACGCCGACGCGCCCGTGATTTTGCTGTCGCCGCAGGGTCGTGTATTGACGCATCAGGCAGCGGCGGAGCTATCGCGGCAGCCGCGTTTGATTCTCGTCTGCGGGCATTACGAAGGCGTCGACGAGCGCGCGCGCGAGTTGGCGATCAGCGATGAAATCAGCATCGGCGATTATGTGCTGACCGGCGGCGAGCTGGCGGCAATGGTGCTGATTGACGCGGTCGTGCGTTTGATCCCCGGCGTGCTCGGGGCGGAAGGCGCGCAGCATCGCGACAGCCATGCCAATAGTCTGCTAGAAGGCCCCCATTACACGCGTCCGCCGGAATTCCGCGGCTTGGGCGTGCCGGCGGTCTTGACCAGCGGGCATCACGCCGAGGTGGATCGCTGGCGCCGGCAGCAAGCGCTGAAACGTACCTGGGAGCGCAGGCCAGATCTCTTGGAAAATGCCGCGCTGAGCGAGGAAGATCGCGCGTTTCTGCAGCAGTTGCGAAACGAAGCGGGCGATTAACGCTGCAAGCCGGCTCGATCGCCTTCGGCGAAGGCGAGCGCGCGTTTGTCGCCGCGCTCCGGGTCGAGCATGGCGGCCACCGTATCTTCGCGAATGACGCGCCCGGCATCAAGCAGCAGCACACGACTGCCGACGCGTCGCGCCTGCTCAATTGCGTGAGACACCCAGATCATCGTCAAATTCGCATTCTCGCGCAAATGCAGCAGCGAGTCTTCGACGTGGCTGGTGGCGATGGGGTCGAGCGCTGAGGTCGGCTCATCAAGCAAGAGCAGAGAAGGATTGAGCGCCAGGGCGCGCGCGATCGCCAGGCGCTGTTCCTGCCCGCCGGAGAGATCGGAGGCCGGCTTGTCCGCCAATTCAACCTCCAACGAGACCTGCGCCATCAAATCGAGGATTGCGGCGCGCGAGATCGTCTCGCCCTGGGCGCGGGCGCCGAAAGCGATATTGTCGGCGACCGTGCCTTCGAAGGCGGCGGTCTTCTGGAAAAGCATGCCGACTTGACGGCGCAACGCGGTCACCGGCATGTCGTAGATTGAGCGCCCGTCCAGCTCAACCGCGCCCGACTCTATGTCGTTCAGCCGGTTGATACAGCGCAGCAGCGAGCTCTTGCCGCCCCCGCTGGGTCCGATGACGACCAACAATTCGCCCTCGGCGACATCCAGCGAAATATCCTGCAGGACGGTGGCGCCGCCGCGTTTGAGGCTGAGATTGCGAATGGCGAGTTTGGGCATGGGCGGCTCCTGAGACGGGGACATGAGTCCACTCAATTGTATCGCAGAAGTCGTCTTGCCCCGGCAAGGTCGTGCCGGGGCCTGCGCTAATCCAAGGGCTTCGCGCGCTTGCCTAGCCCATATCCGCCCCCGTCGAAATCTGTAGGGGCGAGCCGGTGACTCGCCCACAATGTGAAACTAAGTGTGATTGGGCGGCGGGTCAGCCACCGGCTGACCCCTACAGGTGTCACTGGTTAGGGAAAAACTGGCGGAACAATCCGGCCGCCAGTTTGCCTGCGCGCCCTCTGTGTCGCCTCGTTTTCATCTGTTGCAAAAAATCCTACCGCCACGCGCCCCAATTTGACGCTCGCCCCGCGCATGGTAAACTTGAACCCAACTCGACCGCTTCATATATGAGGGATCCCCATGCAAATGACCATGACCTGCGCCGAAGAATCGCGCGCGCTGGAAGAAACGCTGGCTGGCACCTTCAAGCCCGCCGATACTTTTTTCCTGATCGAGAGCCACTTGCCCGATTACGGCGGCTGGAGCGGGAGCATCGTCAAAGCGGCCGGCAGCTCAGGCGAGTTCGCGCCAATTCTGCGCCATCTGGGTGGCGCGCGGCGGGCGAAGATCCTCTTCATTCGGCGGCCGCGCCGCGATGGCAAGAATTTTTTCATCGCCGTAACCAATCAAGATGAACCCAAGATCTACCACGCCGAACTGGACGAATACGCCGATTTGCTTGAGCTCGATATCGGGGGGCTGGCCGCCGATAGCGCTCCCCGCCTGAAGGGACGCGAGCTGGCGCGGATCGACGAGCTCTACACCGTATGCGCCAATGGGCGGCACGATCCCTGCTGCGCTGCCTATGGCGCGCCGGTCTACCAGGCGCTGGCTGATCACGCGGGCGCCGAGCGAGTCTGGCAGGCGACGCACATCGGCGGTCATCGCATGGCCGCCACCCTAATCGCTTTCCCGCAAGGCATCGTCTACGGCCATGTCGACCCGCATGATGCCGAGAGCTTGCTGATGAATCATCGCGCCGGCTACATTCTGACGCACAAATATCGCGGGCGCGGCTGCTACGCGGATCAGGATTTGGACGAGGCGGCGCATCTGGCGGCGGGCGCGGCGGAAGCCGTCATCCGCGATGAGACGCGGCAATACGGCATTGCTGACCTGCGGCTGAAGGCGGTGACCGACCTGAACGATGGCCAACGCCATGTCAGCTTCCGCGGCTCAAATGGCGCCACTTTTTCCGCTGAGGTCGGCACGCGCATGTCGGCGCCGCGCCAGACGTCCTGCGGCGATGAGCCCAAGCCGATGCCGCAGCACGATGTACGCATTCTCGCGGTGATTTAGTTGGGCGCCGGCAAAGGCACCATAGCCAATCGATGAATGCCCTACCTTTTCCTGCGCCTAGCGCGCCCTGGCTGGTGCGCCTGCTGCGATTTGCCATTCTCGCATTCATGTTCCTGTCGCTTCTGTCGCTGCTGCTGGGCGCCGGGGCGCTCGCCTTTCAGATCGCGATTCAAGATCGGATTGTGCCGGGAATCCGAGTCGCTGATATCGATCTCGGCGGGTTGACGCGCGAGGAAGCGGCCGCGGCTCTCTTGGAACGCTATCAACACCGGGAAGAAACGCGCTACGCCTTCCACGATGGCGAACGTAGCTGGAGCGCGACTGCGCGCGAGCTCGGGCTCAGCTTCCCAGCGGAAGCGCTGGTGGAGCGCGCCTACAGCATTGGGCATGGCAAAGATAGCCGCCGCAGCCTGCGCGAACAAGCGGCCGCCTGGTTCATCGGGGCGAATTTGCCGGCGACGCTGGAGTTCGATCCGTCCGTGGCGCGAGCCTTCCTGGGCAACCTGGCCGCTGAAATCAAGCGTGAAAGGCGCGACGCCTCGCTGTGGCTGGATGGCTTGGACGCGCGCGTTGATCAAGGCGCGACCGGGCGGAAACTGAATATCGACGCGACCTTGTTGACGCTATCGGCTGCGATCTTGTCTGAGAACATCGAACGGGAGATTGCGCTGGTCATCGACGAGAGCCCGCCGCGCCTCTGGAACGTGGCGGAAGCGGCCGCCAAGATCGAAACCGCACTGTCGACGCCGATTCACCTCCTTGGCGCCGACCGCAATGGCGCGCTGCTGACGCCCTGGATCATCAGCCAGCAGCAGATTCGCGCGGCGTTGGAAGTGACGCTCCATGCCGATGGCGAGCGCCGGCGTTATGAAGTCGGCTTGGATTTGAGCGCGCTCGAACGCTACCTGGCAACGCTGTCGCCGGCGCTGTCCAAGCCGGCGGTTGACGGACGTTTCGACTTCGATCCGCAGACGGGCAACCTGACAGCGCTCTCGCCATCAGCAGCCGGGCGCCAGCTCAATGTCGAGGAGACGATCGCGCGGCTGGAAGCGGCCATTTTCGACAGTGTCAATCGGCGCGTGGCAATGGGTTTTGAGCCATTGACGCCGCGTTTTCACGAGGGACTGACCGCGGCCGAGCTGGGCATCACCGAGCTGGTTTCCGAGGCGACCACCTACTACTGGGGCTCCTGGCCCAATCGGCGCAGCAATATCGCCCTCGGCGCCGGAAAGCTGAACGGCATCATTATCGCGCCCGGCGAGGAATTCTCGTTCAATGACCATCTGGGCGATATCACGCCCGAAGCCGGTTATCTGGAAGGCAGCGTGATCCTCGGTGGCGCCACCGTCACCGGTATCGGCGGCGGAATCTGCCAAGTCAGCACAACGATGTATCGCGCGGCATTCGGCGGCGGCTACGCCATCACCGAGCGCAACAGCCACGGTTATCGCGTCGGCTATTACGAATACGCCAACGCCGGGCCCGGTCTGGACGCCGCCATCTGGCAGCCCGAGATCGACTTGCGTTTTCAGAATAACACGCCCTATCACCTGCTGATCGAAAGCAGCTTCCTCGGGGCGAAAGACGCGCTGCAATTCCGCATCTACAGCACGCGGCATTGGCGGACGGTGATCGAGAACGCGGTCATCAGCGATATCGTGCCAGCGCCCGCTGAAAAATACGTCGAGGCGGAGGATTTATATTCCGGGCAGATCCGCCAGATTGATTATGCCGCCGATGGCGCCGATGTTTGGGTTTATCGCAATGTCTATGATAGGGCGGGCAACCTGGTCAAGCGCGATCAAGTCTTCACGCGCTACCAGCCCTGGCAGGCGGTCTTCGAGGTGGCGCCCGGCGATCCGCGCTTGGAAGTTGAGGAAGAAGACGAGGGGGAGGCGGCTGATTCGAATTAAGCCGCGTCCTGTCTAATCCTCTTTTCTCAGATTCCTTTACGAATCCATGCCGGCGGGTCAGCCACCGGCGGTGGTCTGTGTCGGCGAACTGTGTCTTCTCGCCCTACGCGGCCTAACCCCTGCAGGCGTCTCCAGGAGAGGAATGTGTAGGGGCGACCCGGTGGGTCGTCCGAGCTTCCAATAGTCTTTCAATTTGCTTCAAACCGCCGGCTGGACGCGCACCGGCTCAACGAAGCCTTTGAGGATCTTTTCCAATGCCATCGTATGGCTGCAAACGCCGCGTTGCGCGAAGAAGGAGGCGGTGCTCGTCCAATGTCCTTGGTCGTAGGTGATTGTATGCGTCTTGTTGTAACCTTCAAAGCTGCATTCGAAACTGATGAGGTGGATGCGGTCAATCTCCTGCGAGTAGCGCTTCGCCTTGGTGACATCGCTGACGATATTCTGGCCCGGCGCGTAGGGCAGCGGTCGACGCTTCAGCATCGGCTTGAATAAACTCTCGAGCGCCATGATATGCGGGCAAATGGCGTATTTCTGAAAACCGGCGCAGGTGCAAGACCAGCCATCATCGCTGAGGCTGACAAGATAGCTGCTGTTGGCGCCGTTGAATTGAAGCCTCAGGCGATTGAAGGTGGCGCGTTCCGGCTGGCTGGCGTACTCCCCCGCCTTTTGAATTTTGTTTATCATGCTTGCGTCCATACGAATCCCTTCCAATTAACCGTGCAGCCCGCGGACGACGCAAAAACGCGGCGCGACTGGGTCGGTCACTCCGCGTTTTTCATTGTCAATTTATGTGCGTGAACGTCATCTTGCATCGCGTACGATTCCTGTTTCGTATACCCTCAGTTTAAGCGAGCGCTAATCCAATGTCAAAGGCGGGAGCGGTATTTTTCGGCAATTCTGTCGAAACTGCACAAGGCGATTTGCAGCCAACGCCGGCTTTGACGGTTCACCCCAATCGCTGCGGTTTCGCCTCAAGACATAGCGCCGGCGGCAGCGTCAACGGGAAGCAAGCCGAGCGTCAGCGATTCAATATAGATACAGTGGCGCCAGGGTATCGATACAGCAGCGGCGCTTAGCGGCGCATCGGTCAACTCGATATCGGCGCCGCGCACCAGCGCAAAAGGCGTCGCTTCATCGCGCTCGCCCATGACGATTTGCGCGCAGGCGGCCAGCGAGTCGGCGACGCCAATTTGCGTCACCGCCATGGCATTCCCGAAGAGGTCCGGCTTGCCGCGCTCATCCTTGATTGGTAGAAATCCTGCCATGGCGATGGCGATGCCCGTGGTGCCAAAACGCCCCGGCATCAGCCAGCTGTCGGTCAAGATCACGCCGATGCGACAGCCTGCCAGCGCCCGCCTGATTGTCTCGGCGAGCGCAAATGGCGCCTTGGGCAATAAGACCGCTTTGCCGCTGGGGATATTCGAGCGATCCAGCCCGGCGTTGGGCGAAAGCACGCCGCCTTTCATCGTCAGCAGGAAGCCCAGCTTGATGCCGCCAAAGATGTGATCGGCTTCTTCAAGCACGAGTTGAGTGATGGCGGCGTCCATCTGATAACGCGCCGCCAATTTTTGCGCTTGCGGCGTCGGCGCCACATCGGCGAGAGCGACGATGCGCCCCGCGGCAATGGACGCGTATTTGCTGGAAACGGCGACGACATCGCCATCTTCCAGACGTATCGCGGCTCTCTCCAGGCTGGCTCGCAAGGTCGCGGCCAGATCGAAAGGCTGCGACTGCACCGGAGCGCTGAGAGGCGTGATGGTCAAAGGCTGCGGCATTGGCGGCGCCTCCAACTTTGATTCGTGAAGCAACGGCTCATGCTAGCATATTTGCCGGTCCTTGTCAGCCAGCAGCTAGCCATCAGCAATCCCGAGGATGAGCACGCGGTCTTCGCTTGGCTCGGCGATGGCGAGCGCTCGTCCGTCGGGGCTGAAGGCGATGTCGGCGGGCGCGACATCGAGCGCGGCGGTGGGCGAATACGGGTTGAGCGCGTTGGCGAGGCGCAAGCGGGCGGCGCCATTCCGCGCAATGGACGCTAGGGCGAGAAGCGCTTCCGCATCGGGGATGACCTGGCGGCGAAAGGCGAAGCGCGGCAGCCTCATGCCAGCCTGATGGACAATGCGCCGATCTTCGCCGCTGTCGACATCGATCTGGTAGAGGCTGTCGCCACTGCTGTAGACAAAATCGCCGAGCGTCCGATCCGGCGACGCGACCACGCTGGCGGCGCCGCCCGCCGGATGCAGAGCCTTTGAAAGCAGCAGCGCGCCATCATCAACGCGGTAAATCCATAAGCCAGCGCGCCTGTCGGCAATCGATTCGCCGGTGACCGCCAACAACTGATAATCGGCGCTGAAGGCGAGCGCAGTCAGCGGGTATGGGAAGCTATAGTGCAGCCGGAGTTGATGTTGCCCGGGGCGCGCTGGATCGACTTCCCATAGCTTGAGAATTCCGGCGCGGCGGGCGAGCTTCAGCCCGTCGTCCCCGCTGGCGGCGGCCAGCATGTCGCCCGCGCGCGTCCAAGCTAAAGCGCGAATGGGACCGTCCAGCTCGCGCAGCGCAAGCGCGTCAGCACTGGGCTGCTGGTTTCGCAAGTCGGCAATGAACACCGAGCCATCGGCGTCGCCAAGCGCCAGGAAGTTTGCATCCGGATGGTAGGCGACGGCTGTTGCGTGGCGTGATTCGCCGCTGGATGGCATCCGCTCCAGTTCCGGGTAGCTGTAACGCTCGACCGATCCGCTCCCGCTGACGACCGCCAGCGCCGAGCCGTTTGGCGACCAGGCAAGGGCTTGTGGCGACTCGATACTGAGCAGTTTTATCGTGTCGAGCTGCCGCGCGTTGGCGCTGTGGATGATGCGATTTGTCGGCCGCCGCGCCTGATCCGATGGCTTGCGGTGAATGAATCGGCGCCCGCCATGACCGGCTGGGTCGCCTGTGTCAAGCGGCTCCAGGTAGTAGAAATTGAAGTTGACATCGCTCTCGACGGTCCAACCGATGAGGCCGCCCGCCTCCACCTGCCACCAAATATGAGGCGGCTTGCAAGCCGGTCCATCGAGTACAGCATCCAGCACGGCGCGCGGCGGAATCTCGCCGATTTGCTCGGCGGCGATATCGGGGGCGGCGCGCAGGCGGCTGGCGATTGAGCTGGACGCAATCCGCGCCCGGCGCTCGCCGATTTCAATGCGCGGTGGCAACAGGCCCGGATAATCCGGCGGGCAAAAGTGAATGATGCCGGAAGCGACCGTCGCCGGGTCCAGAATGGGCAGCTGATCGCAGCGGCCCGATAGCTGCAACACTGCCCGATTGACCCAGCCGCCGCGATAGAAGAGCCAATCGGCGCTGCTGTTGCGGCCCAACGCTGGGAAGCTTTGTTCAGCGCTGATCCGCGTCACCTGGGCGCCGCCGGGCGCAGCCCGCACATTGGCGTATTCGGCGCGCGGGCGCAGGAAACAGCCGGTGGCGCCGCCGGGCGCCGGATTTGCCAGCGGGATATTGTAGCAAGCGCCCGATAGCCGCGCAGTCTCAGCCCGCAGCCAGCCGCTAGACAATTGATACCAATCGTTGGAAGCCGTCCGCCCGATGACCGGCTGCGCGTCAATGAGATCGCCGGCGATATCGGCGTCCTTGGCGCGCGCGGCATAAATGGGTCCGGCGCCGCCGGCCAGGCAGTCATCCTCCGCGGCGCGCTTTTGCGGAGAACTGCCGCTCCCGTCGGCTGGGCAGCCGAGCGCAAAATCATCGCGGCTAATACCCCGTTCCGCCGGGCAAATGTCAACATGATCGGGCAGGCCATCGCCATCTTCGTCGCGCATCAGCGCGCAGCCGTGAGCTGCGGCCGCGCCCGCCTGATCCGGGCAATGATCGTGCCGGTCGCCGCTGCCATCGCCATCGCGATCGCCGCTGCTGGCAAAGGGGCAGCCCGCGCGCGCCATCGCCGGGACGCCCGCGACATTGGGGCAGGCGTCGGCGCTGTCGACCAGCCCATCGCCATCGCTATCGCGGCGCGCGCGGCTGACGGGCATCGCGCCCGCGCCCAAATTGGGAAAGCGCTCATCGCAGGCTTGGATCAGCCGTCCGTCCGCCGACGCGTAGGCAGCGAAAGGCGCATTGTTGAGGGCGAAAACAAGACGGTATGCTTCAATCGTCGTCGCCAAGGGCAGACCGTCAATCAGCGGGCAACCGAGCGCGGTCGTATTGACATTCGTCAACTGCGTGATCGTTGGCTCGGGCGCGGCGCTCAAGGCGTGCAGGGCGGCTTCCAGGCTGCGGCGGACGCGTTCAACAAGGTCGGCGGGCTGGCTTTGCGCGCGCCCAAGGCATAACAAGCAGAGCAGGCAGATAAGAGCGGTACGCAAGGCGATACCTCGGCGACACATGCGAGAACGATAACCATTTTAACAGATGCAATAATACACGCATTGAAGGCGGCGTCGAGGGATCGTCGGCTAAAACTACCCTGTGTCATCTCTAGTCAAATATGGTAGATTAGAGGCTTATGCCGTTGCGCTTCGGCCGGCGGCGCTCAACGAGCGGGACAAGCCATGCCGCGACTCTCGGAATTCTACCGGCTGGGCAATTACATCGACACCTTCGCCTTGGGTCATTATGCGCGCGTACTGGATGCGGTGGACTTGCGCAGCGGCAGCAGCATCGCCTTCAAGGTGATGCGGCCTGAACATCTCGACGCCGACGGCGATATGCGCTGGGAGTACCGCGCCTTCGGCAACGAAGCCGATATCCTGGCGCGCCTCTGGCACAGCCCCAATATCGTCAAGCTCTACGATTGCGGCTTCATCTCCGATGGTGAAGAAGCGCCGCGCGCTGGCGATATCACCTCCTTTCAGGGCGATATCCGTGGCTTCAGCGACAGCCTGGCGCGTTTCGCCGCCGCCGGCTGGCGGCCCTACCTGGCGCTGGAAAACCTACCGCGCTATCACAGCCTCTTCTATCTGATGAAGCCGAACCGACCCGACAGACGCTGGCGCCTTCCCAGCGAAGAAGGCTTGGCTTTGGCGCTGCAATTCAGCGAGCTGCTGGCGCTGGCGCATGCCAATTCAATCGTCTACCTTGATCACAAACTTGAGCACGTCTATTGGGACGGCATCAACCTCAAAGTGATCGACTTCAACAGCTCGCGCATGCTGGAAGACGAGCGCATGCAGGCGCCGCAGCAATATATGAAAGATGTGCATAATATGTGCGTCGGCGTGCTCTACACCATATTCACCGGCATGTCGCCGCAGAAGACCTCGCTGCGCCCCCAGCCCAGCAGCCGCGACGCGGTCGAACGGCGCTATACCGATATCGACTCGCTGGATTTCAGCATGGAGCCAAGCCTCAGCGATGGCATCACCGAGCTGCTGCAGCGCGGGGCGGGCGAGCAGATCGAAACGGCGCGCGAGTTCGTCAATGGCTTGCAGCGCGCCGCTACCGAGCTTGGCTGGCAATTCCCCGATTATTACACAAGCTCCGCCAGCGCCGATGCTCGGGTGCAGATGCGCACGGGTTTAAGCAAGCTGCGCGAGGGCCACGAGAACATCCGCGACGCGCGCGATCTCTTCCGCGAGGCGCTGATCCAGGATGGAATCAGCCGCGATATGGAAGAAGAACTGCGGCGGCTGGTGGTCGCGCTGAACGAGATGCTGAATCACCGGGTTGTGCCTTAGGTCTCCGATCGCATGACGCCCCAAGAATTCGTCAATAAATGGGCCGATTCCAATCTTGGCGAAAAGCAAATCGCCCAAGCTCACTTTCTCGATGTCTGCCGCTTAGTGGGCGTCGATATGCCCGGCGGCATAGGCATGACGCATAGGGGCGAGACCTTCGTCTTCGAGCAATCGCTCAAAGGGACAACCGGTCACGGCTTTGCCGATGTCTATTACGAAAACCATTTCGCTATCGAATATAAGTCGCCGGACAAATATAAGAACCTAATTGCCGCATACGAGCAATTGCAACGATACCGCGAAAACCTGAAGAATCCGCCGCTATTGGTCGTCACCGATATCAACCATTGGGAAATTCATACCAATTTTCCCAATACCGAGAAGCGCGTCTATCGCTTCAGCCATCGTGAAATCTCCCGCAATAACGAAGTTATGGGCTGGCTGCGCGCCATGTTTCACGCGCCCGAACGCCTGCACCCGGGGCGCAACACCGCGCAAGTCACAGAAGAGGCGGCCGACGCCTTTCAACTGATCGCCGACAATATGAGCGACTGGAATGCCGAGCCAACCCGCATCGCTTACTTCCTGACCAAACTCGTTTTCTGCCTTTTCGCCGAAGATGTCGGCTTGCTGCCCGCCATGCCCGGCGACGCGCAGGGCATCTTCAGCACCATTATTGAGCACTCGCGCGGCAAGCCCGGCGCCTTCAAACAGTATGTGCGCAACCTCTTTGTTGCCATGAACGAAGGCGGAAACATGTTCATGCGCGACATCCCTTACTTCAACGGCGCGCTCTTCAAAGTCGTCACCGTAGAAACCCTTCAGGTAAACGCGATAGAGGAATTGGCGAAAGCGGCGAAGCTGAATTGGGAAGCGATTGAACCGTCCGTATTCGGCACGCTCTTCGAGCGCAGCCTAGACCCGAACAAACGCAGTCAGCGCGGCGCCCACTACACCTCGCGCGAAGATATCCTGCTCATCGTCGAACCGGTCCTGATGAAGCCTCTGCGTTATGCCTGGGATACGGTTCAATTGGAAGCAGCGCCCATCCGCGGACGCTACGACAGCGCGGGAACGGGCCGCGCCAAAACCAATGCCCGCAATCAACTGCTGAAACTGCGCGATGGCATCTTGCGGCGCATCCGCGAAACCACCGTGCTCGACCCCGCCTGCGGCAGCGGCAACTTCCTCTATATCGCCCTGCAATCCCTGATGGACCTGGAAAAGGAAGTCATCCATCATCCGCTTTGGGCGGGCTTGCAAATGGCGACGCGGGAAGTGCACCCGCGCCAGATGTACGGCATCGAAATCGACCCCATCGCCCACGCTCTCGCCAGCATCGTCGTGTGGATCGGCTACATTCAGTGGCGCGTCAACAACGGCTACGGTCAAGAATTCGCCGAGCCGATTTTGGAAGAGTTGGAAGATAACATCGTCTGCAAGGATGCGATACTTCCCCCCATCCCCCGGCCCCTTCCCCCACAGGGGAGGGAAGGGGAGCTTGATTCTGCCGAGCTCGCCAAAGGCGACGAAAGCCCCTCTCTCCATGTGGGGGAGGGGTTTGGGGCGGGGGGCGTCGACTGGCCTGCCGTAGACGTAATCGTCGGTAATCCGCCTTTCTTGGGCGGCAAGAAGCAAAGACGTGAACTTGGCGATGGATACATCGAGCGGCTCTTTGCGCATTATCCGCAGATTCATGGCGAAGCCGACTTATCAACATATTGGTTTGAGAAATCTCGACAGCAGGTCGAAAACGGACTGGTTAAACGCGCAGGGCTGTTGAGTACAAACAGCATTCGCGGAGTACGAAGTCGAGCAGTCCTAAACAGAATTAAAGAGACGGGCGACATCTTTATGGCATGGTCAGACAGAGAATGGATTTTGGATGGCGCTGCGGTGCGCGTGTCGATGATCGGTTTTGACGACGGCGCCGAGTCTGCGAAGACGCTAGATGGCGTAGTCGTTAATGAGATTAATCCAGACCTAACCGGAACGGACTATATTTCAGCAGCGCTTCGCTTGGAAGAAAACAGAGATCTCTCATTTATGGGTCTATCGCCAACTGGCAACTTCTCCATTGACGAAAACCTCGCGCAAGAGATGTTGGCGGCAGACGAGCAAAATGCGGAGGCGCTGCGTCGTTACATCAGCGGCAAAGACATAACTGCCCGAGATCGATTGAATTGGATTGTTGATTTTTCCGAGTTGGATTTGCGCCAAGCTGAGCAGTATCAAATTCCGCTGCGCCATCTGCTGGATCACGTAAAACCTTACCGTGACAATCACCGCAACAAGAAGCTTCAAGAATACTGGTGGCAATTCGAGGCTACTCGATCAGGCATGATAAGTGCGCTAGGCTCGGTAACGCGACAGTTGATGACATCGCTAACGGCAAAGCACAGATTCTTCGTTTGGTATCCGAGCGAGGTACGCGCCGCTAATACAGTAGTCGCCATTGCCAGGGACGACGACTATATGTTCGGCATGCTGCATTCGAGCATTCACGTTGCATGGGCGTTGAGGAAGGGAGCGACACTAGAAGACCGACCGCGTTACAACAACTCCACCACCTTCGAGACTTTCCCCTTCCCTTGGTCGCCGGGCCACGAAGCAACTTCGCACCCCGCTCACCGCCGCATCAGCGCCGCCGCCAAGCAGTTGCACGAAGAGCGCGATACCTGGCTCAATCCCCAAGGCTTGGGTGAAAAGCATCTCAAAGACCGCACCCTGACCAATCTCTACAACGCCCTGGCCGTCTTCCGCGGACGCGACGGCATGAAAACCAAAGAAGCCGCCGCCGACTTCGCCCCCCGCCTCGACCAACTCCACCTCGAACTCGACCGCGCTGTCTGCGATGCCTACGGCTGGGAGGTGGCGATTCTGGATGATGAGGAAGAAATTCTGCGGCGGCTGCTGGCGCTCAATTTGGAGCGAGCGTCTCAGCCCGAATGATTGCTGCGGTCGCGCTTCTCGATGGTGACGCCCAAGTGCTCGGCAATGGCGAGCGCTATCGCGCGGTTTTCCCGCAGCACGGCGTTGGATTCTCGCGCGATTTGAATGATCCGGTCCATCTGAGCAATCGTCCGATCCATCGACCCTGTCACGGGGTCAGAGTGCGGGTCCTTGTCGCATACCGCGCCTTCGCTGCCAATGTTGTCCGTCACTGTCATTTTGCCGCTTGCCTTCCGCTCAATCGTCGCCGCCCGGCTTCTCGATGGTGAGGCCCATGCTGGTGGCGAGGCTCAACAGGATGATGCGGTTTTCGTGTATTGCGGCGCTGTTTTCCAACGTGACCCTCTCTATCGAATCCAGTCGGTCTGTATTTCGCTTTAGATCGTTCGCCATTTCATTCTGCCGGTCTTCCATTCGCTTCTGCCGGTCTTCCATCTGCTTCTGCCGGTTTCCAATGCTGTCCAGCCGATCCCGATTTTCGGCGGCAATGTCGCGAGTTTCGTTCAGCGTCTTCAAATAGCTGTCAAGGTGATCCAGAATATTTGCCTGTGTCGTTCGCAGCGTCTCAATGTCGCTTTCTACGCGATTCTGCCTCGTCTCGGTCGTGTCCAGTACCATGTCCGCTGCTCCATAGCTTGCCAGCAGTATACGCGCGGTCAACCCAATTTGTCAAATCGTCCGCGTCTAGCGCGCCTGCTTGGCGAAGTAGCGCGCCTCGGCTTCGACGAAATCGACCGTCCCGGCGATGCTCGGATTCGGCGCCGTATTCGGTGGCATTACATGAACACGCGCCGAAATCAAACGGGGCTCGCCATGCAATTCAACGGTAGCCAGGCCAATCATCCCGGCGCCGATGGCTTCGAGAAAGAGCGCGTTGCCATCGATGCGCGAGCTTTCCGCCGGCGTCATGACAACTTGCAGACGCGCCGCTTCGTCTCGCGGACGCAGCGTGAAGCGGATAGCGTGACTGCTGAACGGCGCTGTTTGGTAAAGCCAATCTCGCCCCTCGTCAACCAGCGCCAGCGTCACTTGTTCCGCCAGCTTGTCGCGGTTATCGCGGTCAAGCGCGCCCGCGACATTCGCCGCGTGATAACCCATGCCATCGAGAACGGTCAGGGTCGAGCGGCCACCGGTCTCGCGGCAATGCCAGACGCCCTCGGCGCAGGACCTGCCCAGATCAAGCAGCAGGGCAGGGCTCCCCGCCGGCGGACGCAGCCGCTGTGTGAAGGTGTATAGGCGGGGAAGCAGCGCCAGATCGCCGGCGATATCGGCTGTGTAGAGCAGGGTGAGGCTCAGCGGTTTACCCATTCCGCCCGCCGTTTTTCGATGAAGGCGCGCATGCCTTCGCCCTTGTCCTCCGAGCCGAAAGCGATCAGGAAGTTGCGCCGTTCGTAGGCTAAGCCCTCTTCCAGCGTCATCTCGTAGGCTTTGTTCACCGCGTCTTTGGTCAGACGGCTGGCGACCTGCGAGCGGCGCGCGGCTTTCCGGGCGATATCGATGGCGACATCCATGTATTCGTCCAGCGGCGCCAGGCGATTGACCAAGCCGCGCTGCAACGCTTCGCGGGCGCCCAGCTTGCGGTCGGTCAGCATAATCTCCATCGCCAGCGCCTTGCCAACCGCGCGCGTCAGGCGTTGGGTGCCGCCGGCGCCGGGGATGATGCCCAGGTTGATCTCCGGCTGACCGAAGACAGCCGTCTCCGAAGCGACGATCATATCGCAAGCCATCGCAATCTCGCAGCCGCCGCCCAGCGCGTAACCCGATACGGCAGCGATCAGCGGCTTGCTCAGCTTCTCTATTTCGAAGCGCTCAATCAGCGAGACGGTGGTCAGCATGTCGATCGCGGTCATGCCGTCCATCTCTTTGATATCGGCGCCGGCGGCGAAGGCTTTGTCGTTCCCGGTCAGGATCAGCGCGCCAATCGTCGGGTCGCGGTCAAAGGCGAGCATGGCGTCGTTCACCTCGTCCATCATCGGCGAATTCAGGGCGTTCAGCGCTTTCGGACGATTGAATTGCACGCGCCCGACGCCTTCCGCCGGCCCGTCGACGAGGATATGTTCGTAGCTCATTGGGGCTCCCTTCATTTGTCGCGGTCAAGCTGCGCTGAATGGTAGCATACACCCGCGCGCAAAGCGAAGCGATGCGTCGCCAGAGCGCCGCTCAGTCGCCCAGGCTATTGACGACCTGTGTCACGCTAAACACGACTTCACTTCCAATGTCGTGCTGTACGAGCGGATTGGACGGCGTCGCCGAATAGCATGTGACTTCTTTGCCCTGGATCGAAATGGCGAAAGCATCGGGCGCGTAAGGCGCGTAACGCAGCGCGTCGGTCGGTCCCATCAGCATGACCGTCTTCGCGCCGCTAGCCGCCGCCAGATGCGTCAAGCCGCTGTCATTGCCGATATAAACCAACGCTTCCGCCGCCAGCGCGCCGATCTCTTGGAAGCTCAGCCGGTCCACCCAACTGAGCGCGCGAATATCCAAATGCCGCTCAACCTCAGCGACCAGCGCGCTATCGTCGGGCCCCCCAAGCAGTATGAGGCCCGCGCCCGTCGCCGCCACCACTCGATTGAGCGTTTCCCCCAGTTGCTGCAGCGGGAAGCGCTTGCTAGTCATCCGCGCGCCCGGATTGACGCCGCCGCCCGGATGGGCAACGATGAATGGGGCGTCGACGTCTTCTTCCGCAAGACGCGCGCGAACCGCGGTCTTGGCCGCTGCTGTAACTGGCAGATTGGCGAAGGCTTGGACTTCATCGCCCGCTATCGCGCTGACTGCCTTGAGGTAAATCTCGCTCTCATGCTCGCGGGCGGCGGGGTCGATCGGGACGCGCAAGTTGTAGCCGAAGCCGCGTCCGCCGCTGTCCAAGCCAGCGCGCGCGGGAATACGAGCCAGCAGGATCGCCAGGCTCATCAGGGGCGAGCGGACCAGCGATACCGCCAGATCGAAATCCCCGGCGCGCAGACGGTTTACGAAACGCAGCAACCTTGCCGGCGATCGCAGCGGCGTGTTGTCCCCAATGTTTAGAATGGCGTCGATGGCGCCGTGATGTTCAATAGCGAGTGCCGACCAGGGACCGACCGCCCAGGTGATATGCGCTTCGGGGAAGGTCTGGCGCAGCGCAGTCAAAGCCGCCGTCGCCATGACCACATCTCCAATGCAGCAGGGGCGCACGAAGACAATCCGCCGCGGTTTGCCGACAGTCGCGGAGGCGGGAAGGGCGCGTTTCAGCAAGGAATAGGTCATTGCCGCTAAACCACCGAATAAACGCTTCGCCGCAGACTGTAATGCAGGCGCGCGCCATCGGCTAGTGGCATCTGCCGGCGTTCCAACTGCAAGCATTTGGGACTTGGTCAAGCACAATTTCGAATCCACAAAATATGAATCTGTAGGGGCGAGCGTAGGTTAGTGTCTACGCTACCCGGTGGCTCGCCCGCTGGTATCAATAAGGCCTTGGGCACTGGCGTCTCACCTAGCCACCATTGCATTTATCCACTTTCGTGTATCGCGCCAAACAAGTTAGTTAAGCCAATTCTTGACAACATTGTTCACCATTTTAAGGTATGTTTAGGCAGATGTGAAATTTGATGGCAGCGTCCTGTGGAATTCTTGCGCGCGTTCACATTTATTTTCAAAGATCAGCGCTGGCTGATCAAATTGTTGGAGACGGCGCTTTTCGTCGTGTTATGTCCGCTGCCCGTGATTGGCTTGATTTGCCTCTGCGCTCTGCTGGGTTATCTGGCGGAGATTGTCCACAATGTCAGCCGGGATTATCCGCGTCCGCTGCCGGAATGGAATCATATCGGCGGTGACATTGGCAAGGGCGTCCCTGTCTTTCTGGCTATCGCCCTTTACCATCTTCCAATGGTCGTTGTGGTTGGCTTGCTCTACATCGCGCGCGAAACGCTGGCGGTGAGCCTCTTCGGCAGTTTGACTTTCGCTGGCGTTTTCGCCGCGATCATGCCCTTGCTGCTGATCTATCTCGCCTTTGCTTGGGCGCTGCTGGCGACTGGGCTGGTGAATTACGCCGAGTCCTGGGATGCAGGCGCATTTTACCAATTCAACAAGTTGCTGCGCAGCCTGGGCAACCATAGCGTCTTGACCATTCAGTGGCTGCTTAGCTCGCTGGCTGCGAGCATTATTCTGCTTTTACTGCCGCCGCTGGCGCCCTTGCTGTTCATCCCGGCGCAGGGTTATTTGACCGGTGTATACGGACGCCGATTGCGCGCTGAGCGCATGCAAATGCGCGATGCCTACACCATGCCTGGGCAGCCGGCCGATCGCAGCCAGAAAGGCTATGCTGGTCCGCAGGGAGCGGCTGCGCTGCGGCGCGGCGACACGGCCTGACGCGAACAACGTAGCCTTCCGCTCCATGCGTTTCGCCCTTGCGGAAGCTGAAGAGCGGCAAGCCGGCGCCGCTTTCCGTCTCGGCATTTGACGCCGGTATTCTTTGTAGTCGCTAGATTCCGTGTATATAATCACATTTGAGAGGCTTGGTAGACGTTGCCGCAGGAGCCGGTTCCGCGCGACGGTCGGCTTGCGCGTCTGCGATTGCCAAGTCAAAAAAAGAAATTGTTGTTTAACCTCATCTGCAGCCACGATCTTCGCACGCTTGCAGCCGCATTAAACGGGATACAGATTGGGCTAAGCACGGGGAAAAGGAGGCCATGAGCGCTTTTGTGATTTGCCGCCTTGTCGGCTTAATTGTTTTTGCCCTGATTGGCCAGCGTATTGGCGAAGCCCTCGCTCCGCACGCGCTGTTGCCAGTTGCACAGACGTCATTGATATTCATTGGATTGGGCGCTCTTGTTGGACTTATCGCCACGCCTTGGATCACGATCATCCCGCTGCGTCGCTGGCGCCGCGCCGCCAGTGAAGTAACCGTCCCGCAATTGATGGTGTCGATCATCGGCGGCTTGGTCGGCTTGACTGTGGGGCTAATGCTGGCTTTTCCGCTCTCGTTGCTAGATGATCCCTTGGGCAAGCTTGCGCCCGCCTTCGTTTCGATCATCTTCGGCTACCTCGGTATGAATATATTCAGCCTGCGTTCGCGCGAGCTGCTCGATGTCATCAACGAAAGGGTATTCGGGCGCCAGCGCCGCACCCAGCCTTACGCCTCGCGGCAGCTTTTATTGGATACCAGCGTGCTGATCGATGGGCGAATTGTGGAAATCGCCGAGACTGGCTTCATCGGCGGGATCTTGGTCATCCCCCGCTTCGTGCTTAGCGAGCTGCACCGCGTCGCCGATTCCTCCGATTCACTGCGCCGCAATCGCGGGCGGCGTGGTCTGGCCAAGTTGAACGAATTGCAGCGAAACAACGATCTGCCGGTCAAGATTGTCGAAGATGATCCGGAAAATTTCGGCGAAGTCGATGCCAAATTGGTGGCGCTTTCGATCCAACGTAAGGCCTCGCTGGTGACCAACGACTTCAATCTCAATCAGGTCGCCGATGCGCAGGGCGTCGATGTGCTCAATGTGAATGCCTTGGCAAACGCGGTGCGCTCGGTTTACATCCCGGGCGAGACCTTTGATATTCGCATCATTCAGCCCGGTCGTGATCCCAATCAGGGCGTCGGCTATCTCGATGATGGCACGATGGTCGTGGTGGAATCGGGCCAGAAGTTTATGAACCGCAATGTCGGCGTCGAGGTGACCAAGCTCATCAACCGCCCCACGGGCAGAATGATCTTCGCCGTGCCGCAGGCGGCCGGGCGCTGAGACCCCATATTCCATCACAGGCAGGCATGTAGGGGCGAGCGCAGGTTAGTGTCCACGCTGCCCGGTGGCTCGCCCGTTTATGTTGGTGAATTGTGTGGGCGATTCACCGCCGCGCGCAGCCGCAGCGGGTCAGCCGCCCCTTCGGCCGGCAGTGAGATGGAGAAGCCGACGGGTCGCCCCTACACCCTTGGGCGCGCGTTTGCTACGATTGCGCGACTGACTTGAAACTACAGCCATGAGAGAGGACGCGATGAGCGAAGCCCTGCAAGAACGCCTCACCGGCGCCGAAGATGTCGTCTGGGATCTGTCCGTCTTCTACCAGAGCCTTGACGATCCCCAGATAGAAGCCGATATCGCCAAGCTCACCGAGTTGGTCGATGCTTTTCAGACGCGTTGGCGAGGCAAAGTCGCCGAGATGAGCGCGGCCGATTTCGTCTGCGCGTACCAGGCGTTGGAAGCGATCTATGATTTGCGCGGCCGGCTTGGGTCATTCGCCTTCCTCAACTTCTCGACTGACACCGGCGACGCGACCTTTCAGGCGGCGGTCGCCCGTGCCGAAGAGCTCGAATCGGCATTGAGCCAGAAGCTGGTCTTCTTTGATCTGGAATGGAACGCGCTGGATGATGAGCGGGCGAGCGCAATTCTGGACGACCCGACCGCCGCGCAGTATCGCTATTATCTGGAAGCGGAGCGCCGCTATCGTCCCTTCAACCTCAGCGAGGCGGAAGAGCGGATCATCATCGAAAAAGGCGTCACCGGCAGCGGCGCCTGGACGCGTTTCTTCACCCAGCTGACCAGCGCCTTCCGCTTCGACTGGCTGGGCGACGAGGTCAATATGACCTTCGTGCTCAACAAAATGCGCGATGCCGACCGCGATGCGCGCGAGATGGCATGGCAAAAGCTCAGCGACAAGCTGGGCGAAAAGTCAATGGAGTTGACCTTCATCTTCAACACGCTGGCGCTGGACAAAGCCAATAACGACCGGCGCCGCGGTTACAACAGTTGGATCTCGGCGCGCAATCTCAGTAACAAGGCGAGCGATGAAGTAGTCGAAGCGCTAGTATCAACGGTGACCGGCAATTACGAATTGGTCGCGCGTCATTATCGGCTGAAGCGGGCGCTGCTGGGGTATGAAGAGCTTTTTGATTACGATCGCTACGCGCCGCTGAATCTCAAGGAGAATGAAGCCTTCTATGTTTGGGATCAGGCGCGTGATATTGTGCTGGACGCCTTCGAGGGTTTCAGCCCGCGGATGAGGGAAGCGGCGCAGGAATTCTTCGATGGAAACTGGATTCACGCGCCCGTCTTGCCGAACAAACGCGGGGGAGCGTTTGCCGCCCCGACGGTGGCTTCCGCAAACCCTTACGTTTTCCTGAATTATCTGGGCGATACGCGCGATGTGACCACGCTGGCGCATGAATTAGGGCACGGCATCCACATGGTTCTCTCAGGCCGGGAGAATGGGCTCTTCGCCCTATACACGCCGCTGACCACCGCCGAGATGGCTTCGACATTTGCCGAGATGCTGGTCTTCCAGGATTTGATGGCGGCGGAAGACGACAAGGAAGTCAAGCTGTCGATGCTGACGGAGAAAATCGAAGATACCTTCGCCACCGTCTTCAGGCAGATCTCGATGAATCGCTTCGAAGACAAGATGCACAACGCCCGCCGCGAGGAAGGCGAACTGACGGCTGAGCGCTTCAACGAGCTATGGCTGGAGACGCAGCGCGATATGTTCGGCGACAGCGTCACCATCACCGACGAGTACGGCAGTTGGTGGAGTTATGTGCCGCATTTCTTGCATACGCCCGGTTACGTCTACGCTTATTCTTTCGGCGAGCTGCTGGTGCTGGCGCTTTACAAGCTCTATCAAGAAGAAGGCGCGCGCTTCGTGCCCAAGTATATCGACTTGCTGGCGGCCGGCGATTCCGATTATCCCGATCGGCTGCTAGCCCAGGTCGGCGTCGATATCAACGATTCCGATTTTTGGCGGAAAGGCATTGATGTCATCGAAGAATGGGTGGCGGGCGCTGAGTCGCTATCGCGCGAGCTTTATCCCGAGAAGTTCGCTTGAGCGCGCGCATGTCCGCCGGCTACTCTGGCGCGCCGCTGGTGAAGAAGCTCGGCATAAAGGGCGGGTATCGCATCGCCTTGCTTCATGCGCCGGAGCGCTATCTTGAACTGCTGGGCGAGCTGCCGGCGGATGTCGCCATCGATAACGAGTTGGGGGGCGCGAATTACGACTTCGTGCAGGGCTTCTTTATCCGGCGCGCCGACTATGCAGCAGAATTCGCCGATCTGAAATCCGCCATCCAGAAGAACGGCATGCTCTGGATATCCTGGTATAAGAAAGCGGCCAAGATGCCCACCGATATCACGGAGGATGTGGTGCGCGATGTCGCGCTGGCTGGCGGGCTGGTGGATGTCAAAGTCGCCGCGATCGATGCGCGGTGGTCGGGGCTGAAGTTGGTTTATCGGCGGGAAGACCGCTGAGAGCGAATGCATGGGTGATCTGGTCAAACTGAAAGAGGCGCAGGCGCTGCGCGAGACGCTGCGGCGCGCAGGGGAGACCCTGGTCTTCACCAATGGACATTTCGACTTGCTGCATGTGGGCCACCTCGAATACCTGGAGAAGGCGCGGGCGCTGGGCGATGCGCTCATTGTCGGCCTCAATGGCGATGCCTCGACGCGACGGCTGAAGGGCGAAGGAAGACCGCTTGTGCCCGCGGGCCAGCGGGCGCGCTTGCTGGCGGCGCTGGAACCGGTGAGCGCGGTTATCATCTTTGAAACCAATACGGCTGACGAACTGCTGCTGGCGCTGAAGCCGGAGATTTATGTGAAAGGCGGCGACTATGAGGATAAGCCGCTGCCCGAACGCTCGGCCGTCGAAGGTTATGGCGGGCGTGTGGAGTTGGTTGAATTGTTTGCTGGGCACAGCACGACGCGCTTGATAGACAGGATTCGTAAGCTGTCTTAGGAGACAAAATCGTGTTGCATTTGTGGTCAGTGGCGACCTGGAATCTAGAAGTTACGCATGACGCTGGACAACCCGAATGGTTGGACGCTCCGGTTACCAGTTGGACAATTGAAAGTCTGGAATCGAGCGCGGAACACTCTTTTGATGGTGAGAAGTGGACGGTGATTCTGCCTCAGCCCTTGAACCTGCTGACGGCTTGGCACATGGATGAACCTTGCGATCAACTGTATTTGACCTGCATCGACCCGCGAGGCAAAACCTTGATAAGATTATTGGAGGAGATACCCTATCGCGACGATATACCCAGGATTCATCTTGCCAGTATTGCCCTCTCTCACTTGTGGTATACTGAGAATGGATTCTATACATTCACATTCGCTTATTTCTATGGCGGGTTGCCATATCAGCGTTTCGGTTCGCTTTGTCTCTGGCTAAAGCAAGGGGAATAGACGATGGCAAAGAATCCTGAAGAGATGAAATCCGGTGAAACTGACCTTCCCGTAGTCATGACTTGGATCGGAGAACCGGAGCTATGCCTGACAAAAGAAGATGCCGCCAAACGGAGACCCCCTAGCAACTCTTCATTGCCAATTGCCTATGATCGGATTGTAGTCTCTCCGCGCGATTTGGCCAACTTAGAATCGGATTTAGCGTCTGCAAAGAGCGATGACGCTGGCGGTCATGCGAAACCTGCGCCAAAGCCTGTTCACGATGACTAGGAGTCCAGCTGGGCGACTACGGCAATAAACCGCTGCCCGAACGCTCGGCCGTCGAAGGTTATGGCGGGCGTGTGGTGTTGATTGAATTGCTAGCTGGGCACAGCACGAGCGGGCTGATTGAGAAGATTCGCAGGTTGCCGAAATAGCAAGTAAACTTCACCGATAGCAAGATCTGTAGGGGCGAGCCATTGGGTCGCCCGATTGAGAAGCGTGTGAAATAACGGGCGACATACTATGTCGCCCCTACATTTTCCAATTGGACGGGCGGCGTTAGGTCAAGCGGTTGTAAAACTCGACCACCTGCTGGATATCGACCGGCGTCTGCACTTCGCCTTCTTCGGGCGCGCGATCGAGGGTGACGCGGAAGCTCTCTTTGTCCACCGTCATATAGGGCGGGAAGTAGGCTGATTGCTGAACCCATTCCTGGATGTGCGCGTTCTTCTTCATCTTGTCGCTGACTTCGACCTCATCGCCGGGGCGCACTTGATAAGAGGGCAGGTTGAGGCGGCGGCCGTTTACATTGATGTGTCCATGACCGACGATCTGCCGGGCAGCCCAGATTGTGGCGGCGAGCCCGGAGCGATACACGACGTTGTCCAGCCGGCGCTCCAGCAAGCTCAGCAGATTGACGCCGGTGGGTCCCGCCATCAGCGCCGCTTTTTTGTAATAGTTGCGCATCTGCTTTTCACGCACGTTGTATATGAATGCCAGCTTCTGCTTTTCACCCAACTGCACCGCATAGTTGCTGCGCCGGCCAGAGCGGAAAGATTGCTCGCGCCCATGCTCGCCCGGGGGATAGGCGCGGTCTTCCAAAATCTTGGAATACTTCGGGCGCGGCACCAGCAACTCGCCGAAGCGGCGCTGGGGTTTGGCTTTTGGTCCGTGATACGATGCCATGTTATGACCAGTCCTCATAGGCGCGGGGCTTTAAGCGCCCGCTGAATCTCCCAAATCGGCGCTATAGTGTAGCGGATTGTGTTGGTATTGCTAGGGCGGGTTTGCAATAGCGGAACGGTAGCGGAGTTGTAGGGACGCCATATCAGGTCGCCCGCTCCGCAACTTTGCCGCGTATAGGGCGACCAACCAGGTCGCCCCCAAGATTCACTGGTGATTCCAGAGGATCATTTTTCGCCGATCATGACGCTGCCGTCGCGCAGGTCGCCGCCGCGCGCAAATTGCGTGCTGGCTTCGGCGCCGACATCTAGGCGCGTGAGGATCACTTGCAGCTCGTCGATGCGCTCAAGGGGTTCACCATCGAGCGCGGTCAGAATATCGCCGACCAGCAAGCCCGCTTGCGCTGCCGGGCTGCCCGCCTCGATCGAGACAATCAGCAAGCCTTCGTCTTGATCAAGCGATTCGGCGACATTGTCTGGCAGCTGCGCAGTCTGTACGCCGATGCCGAGATAACCGGTCTGAATCTTGCCTTTGGCCAGCAGGGCGGCGACGGAATCGCTAATTGAGGCGAGCGGTATCGCGGTGCTGGCGCCGCCGGGGAAGCCAGAGGTATTCATGCCGTAGACCTTGCCATCAGCGGCGAGTAGCGGGCCGCCGGAAAAACCGGGGTACATGACGACATCGCTGTGGATGACGCCGCCGGCGAGGGCGAGCGCCCAGTTGCCGCCGTCGCGGGCAAATCGCTTGCGCCATTTGCGCCCTTTCCGACGCCTTTTGTCACCTTTCATTTCCCGCCAAAACTGCGCCTTCATCCGCTTGATCTGGCGTCTGGAATCAGCCGAGCCAGAAAGCCCGGTGACGATGCCCAGCGCGGCGCGGATGTTCTGCCGCGGGCGCCCAAGCGCGAGGACCAGGTTGCCGGTTCGCAGGTGAGCTTGAGCTGCCCATTCGGCTGGTTTCAACGATCCATCAACCCGCAGCAGCGCTAAGTCAATTCGCGGATCGCGCCCGATAAGCGTCCCCCGCATGCGCTCGCCGTCAGCAGTACCGACGCCGATATCGTCTTCTATTTCCACGGTGTGATGCGCGCAGACGACCAGGTCTGCCGACCAGGCGATCCCGCTGGCGGGCATGCGCCGCCGGGCATCCACCTGCACGACGCTCTCGGCGCGCGCTTCTACCAGGTCTGCCATGCCAGTCGATAGTTGTTGCAGCAGACTTGTCACTATGTTCTCCTTTTCTTGTTTTGCCTATCACTCATTCTGCCGCAATCGCCGCTCGCGTCGCATCCGACTTTTGGGTGGAGAGCGCCTAACCCTTTGGTTAGGGGCGCGCAATATACGGAGCGAATCGCTACCGGCGCCTGTGCTAGAATGGCGGCGCCGCCCTAATCAGGAGATCTTGTGATGTCGCTCAAGCAATTGACGGCGCTATTCGCCCTCGGCGCTTTGTGGGGCGCGTCCTACATCTTTATTCGCGTGGCGGTGACGCCTATCGGACCGGTGATGCTGATGTTCCTGCGCGCCGCATTGACCGCGGCGATTCTGCTAGGATACGCGTCTTTGCGCGGGTTGCCGCTGGATATCCGGGCGCATTGGCGCAAATTCCTGGTGCTGGGATTCTTCGGTTCGGCGCTGCCCTTCACCCTGATTGCCTGGGCTGAGTTGACCGTGACTGGATCGATGGCGGCGATTTTGATGTCGACCACGCCACTGTTCACCGCATTTGTGGCGGCGGTCGGCTTGGGCGAGCCGCTGACGCCCCATAAGCTCATCGGCGCATTGCTGGGCATCGTCGGCGTGTCGATCACCGTCGGCGGCAGCCCGCTGGCTTTGAACCCGGAAGTGATCGCGGCGACGCTGGCATTGCTGGCGGCGACCTTGAGCTACGCGACCGGCGGCGTTTTCGCCAAGCGCTTCTTTCGCGGTGTGGACAATCTGTCCATGTCGACCGGTCAACTGTTAAGCGCGGCAATTATCCTGGCGCCCTTTTCCGCGCTCGATCTGCCCGTGTATGAGGTGTCGGCTGTCGTCGCCTTGGCGACCTTCGGTCTGGTCCTGCTCTGTACCGCCGTCGCCTATCAACTGTATTACTACCTCATCATCAGCGCCGGTCCGCTGCAGGCGCTGACGGTGACCTTGCTGATCCCGGTCTTCGGCGTTATCTGGGGCGCGCTCCTGCTGGACGAAATCATCAGCCCGGGCATGATCGCAGGTTTGCTGATTGTGCTTGTTAGCGTCGGACTGGTGACCGGGATGATTGCGCCGGGGAAGCCGCTTCGGCAGCCGTTCGGCGGCAGCGAGTAAGTCTCCAGCGCTCAATATGAATTGAACAGCGCCGCTGTCTCTTCAAAGCGCGTGAGTTGGCAAGTCCCGTCGCGCAGGCAGTCGACGATCCAGTCGCTGATGACTTGCCCGACCAAGGGTGTGAGTTCCTCGCCATAATGCGCCTGTGGAGCCCAGTAAGTTTTCTCGACGTGAGGCGGATGGAACTGCTCTTCCATCGCGATGTAGTGATAATTCGCGCGCGTAATCGAGCAAAAATTTATAGGGCGGGTCGCGCCCTTCGAAGCGGCGGATCAGGTGGCTGCGCAGCGGCAGATGCGCGACCACGAACAGGCTGCCCTGCGCCTGCGCATCGGCGGCGAACGCGCTCAGGATTGCCCGGCCCAGCTCCCCGCCTTCGCTGCCCTGCGAATAAATGCCCGGGTCCTCGTGATGAGATCCCAGCCTGTTGGAAAAGAAGTGGGCCAGCCAGCTAAAGGTCCACCACTGCCCGGCCGCTTGACGCCCGCCATAATAATATTCCCAGCGCGCCAGCGGATTGCTGGCGAAGTCTTGAAAGGTCGCGATGAGCTGGTCTGGTGGCAACGTGGGGGAATTCAGCAGCGTTAGCTCATGGTCGATAAGGGCGAATCGCGGCTTGGAAAAAGGCATGCCCGGCGGATTCAGCAATTGACGGAAGACATTGACATTCCGTTTGAGGTTTTCCGGCTGCAAGCCAAAGATCACGATATCGGGCGCGAATGCCTTGCCCAAGCGCTGCCAGCGCAAGTAGGCTTGGTCCATGCCATAGGCGCTAACGCCAAAATTCAATACCTCAGCGCGGATGCCCGCCTTGGTCAGCCGGCGCTCGACGTGCTGCGGCCAAGTGTGCTCGTCCGCAACTTCTTTGCCCTCAGTGAATGAATCGCCAAAGACCGCTATACGCAAGGTATCGCGCGCTGGCTCGCGGGTGTAATCGCGCGTCGCTCGCATCCCATCACTGTTCACGCTATAATTGCCGCTGCCTTCTTGCCATACCCTGTTGGGGCTGGGCGCCCAGCCGAGCCAAGGGTCGTACACGATGGTCGCCCATTTTTCGTTCTCGATGTATTCATCTATCCGCACCCGCAACTGGCTGATGGGCAGGGCATTGGTTGAAAAGGCTCGGCCAAACGCGCGAACTTGACCATCGCCGTCCACATCACCGGCCAGGCGCAGACCAAGTTCAAGCAGCAGTAGCGTCAACATCACCGCGGAACAGGCGATCAGCGCATTGACGGCTGCTGTCTTGATCATTCCAGTTATTCTATTGTCGTGAAACTAAACATGGCGCACCGGGATGACCCCGGCGCGGATGGAACACGCTGACGTCCGTCGAGCCGCTCACATGTTCAGGGCGTCGTAGCCCGGGCCTTGGGTGAAGAAGTCGTAATTGGGCGCGATATCGGGCGTGAGATCGACGACATCGCCTTCCTCATGTTCGATGATCACCTTGGTATCGAAGGGAACGCGTTCTTGACCTTCCATCATCTCGTATTCCGATGAGACCTCTTCTTCGATGAAGATGGCTTCATAGGGACATTCGGGAATGCATGCGCCGCAATCGATGCAGGTGTCCGGGTCGATGTAATACCAGGGCCATTCGTTCTCCGGCTTGCCAGCGATGATGCACTCGACCGGGCAAACTTCCACGCAGGCGCCATCCCGCAGGCACAGGCTGGTGATGATATGGGTCATTTGACGTCTCCTTAGTCGACTCGACCGTATGATAGAACGATCTCGCAACCGAGAATAAGATTACTTTGGCCTATCATACGTCATAGTAGCGCATTCCGCCGCGACATGCTAGTCGCGCAGTGTCCGCGCGTCCCTGACTTCCGTGATTTTAACCACGATTATCAATTAGTTTAACCCATATTGTGCAAATTGTCACTATCGCAATTTTTTTGGAGTGGTGAATTTCATTGATAGCGCGACAAACCCCATTCCCCGGCCCCTTGCCCCCACAAGGAGTGAGGACAGGACAGTTTTGCTGCGAGCGGAATTCCGTCGCAAATTACGTGTTTTCTTGGGCTATTCGGGCGACCCAGTGGGTCGCCCCTACAGTTTTCGCCAGGATAGATGCTTTTGAAGTCTAACTTGGGCCATAAATTTTCGATTAGACCAAATCTGTCCTGTCGTCAGCCCACAAGGAGGGAAGGGGAGTTATTCAAGGAATTACGGGCTTATGAAGTCCCTCCCTCATTTTGGGGGAGGGATTTAGGGTGGGGGAAACGAGGGATATATCCAGCAAATTCACCACTCCCATTTTTTCCGGGCTGTGGATTTGTACCGCGCTCGCTTGCCGTACCCGCTTGAGGCGGGCTCTTTCGGCTGCTATAATTTTGCTGTCGCGCTTGCTCTGCGTCAGCGGCGCGGCGATGAAGATGCTCCAGTAGCTCAGGGGATAGAGCATTGGTTTCCTAAACCAAGTGCCGCAGGTTCGAATCCTGCCTGGAGCGATGATTTGGGGAGTTCCTTGGTTGCGCGTCCTTTGACTTTATCACTAGGAAGCGGTATTCTTCATGAGCAGAGGAGGCGCAAATGACACCAGTGGACAAGTCTAAAGCTCGCGTTAATCCATCTGACGGTGAACAGATTGTTGATTCAGGCATTGAATCCATTCCATCCAAGGAAGATATACTGGAGGATATCCGCGACGGATACGTCTATGTCATGTCCGGCGGGGTAGGTCAGCCGATTGACGATGTACATCGTGAAATTGCGGAAGAACTGGCTCGTGAAGAATTAGCGGAAAATGCGGATATCTGTTCATAGCCTTCCACGCTACAAGCGACAACTCAAACGGCTGGAGAGAAAATACAGGACTGCGCTTGAGCAGTCCGTTTTGCTTAGCGAGGAGATCAAGCTGGGCGAAAAACCCGGCAATGCGATACCGGGCTACGAAGGCATAGTTTTCAAGGCAAGAAGAAACAACCGCGCAGTACCGGGCGGCGAACGAAAAGGATTTCGCTTCATATACTGCGTCCACCCTAAAGATCAAGCTACAATGCTGTCCGTCTATTCCAAGACTGAACAAGAGCATATCAGCGACGGAGAAATTGCAGCGCTTTTACAGGATGCGGAAAATCAGCTTTCGAGTAATTGACACGCCCATCGGCGCCACGTCTTTCATGCGGGCGACCTGATAGCTCGCCCCTACAACCCAATCTCCTGCGACTTCGCCTGAACATTCGCGGCGGCGGCAGCGGCGAAGGCCTCCAGCGGCATCGCCCCCAGGTCCTCGTCCGTCCGCAGCCGCAGGCTGACCGTGCGATCTTCTATATCGCGGTCGCCGACGATCAACAGCCAGGGGATATTCAGGCGGCGGTGCTGCTTGATCTTCGAGCGCATATTGCGATCTTGTAAATCAGCTTTGACGCGCAAGCCGCGCGCTAATAGCAAGCTTTCTATTTCGCGCGCGTAATCGTTGTGGCTCGCGCGGATTGGTATGATGATCGCCTGCGTTGGCGCCAGCCAGGGCGGGAAGGCGCCGGCGAAGTGCTCAATCAGGATGCCGATGAAGCGCTCCAGGCTGCCGAAGGGCGCGCGGTGGATCATGACCGGGCGCTTGCGTTCGTTGTCGCGGTCGACATATTCCAGGTCAAAGCGCTGCGGCAGATTGTAATCGACCTGCACCGTGCCCAATTGCCATTCGCGCTTCAGCACATCGCGCACGATGAAATCGAGCTTCGGTCCGTAGAAAGCTGCTTCGCCGCTTTCGATATGGTATTCCAAGCCCAACTCGTCGCAAGCCTCGCCGATGGCGATGGTGGCTTCTTCCCAAAGGGCGTTGTCGCCGACATATTTGTCGCTCTCGGGGTCGCGGGCGCCCAGCCGGGCGCGGAAGTCGGTCATGCCCAGCGCGCCGAAGACATGCTGTATCAGCTTGACCACGCCTTTGAATTCCTCCAGTAATTGATCGGGGCGGACGAAGAGATGAGCGTCATCCACGGTGAAGCCGCGGACGCGCGTCAATCCGCGGAGCTCGCCCGATTGCTCGTAGCGATAGACGGCGCCGAACTCGGCGTATCGCAGCGGCAAATCGCGATATGATCGCGGCTGGCTGGTGTAGATGCGGCAATGGTGGGGGCAATTCATCGGCCGCAGCAGAAACTCTTCGCCATCGACATCAATTGGACTGTACTGGCTATCGGCGTAATAGGGATAATGACCCGATGTCTTGTAAAGCTCAATATTTCCTAGGTGCGGCGTGACCACCGGCAGGTAGCCGCGCTCGATCTGGATATCGCGCAGCCAGCGTTCGAGCGTGTCGCGCAGGATCGCGCCAGCGGGCAGCCAGAGCGGCAAGCCCTTGCCCACCATCGAGTCGATGATGAAGAGATCCAGCTTTTCTCCCAGGACGCGATGATCGCGTTTGATCGCTTCTTCCAGCCGGGCGCGGTAATCGCGCAATTCCTCAGGCGTTTCCCAGGCGGTGCCGTAAATGCGCGTGAGCTGCTGGCGCTCTTCGTCGCCGCGCCAATAAGCGCCGGCCGGCGGACGCAGCGAAATGCTGACCGCCTTCGGATTGATATCGCCCGTGCTTTGGACGTGTGGACCGCGGCAGAGATCAGTGAAATTGTTCTGTGTGTAGACCGTTAAGCCGTCGCTGCCGTCAGCCATCGGCGCGCCGTTTTCAGCGCGGGCGCCGCGAACCAGGTCGTTGATGAGCTCCAGTTTGTAGGGTTGATCGTGGAAGAGCGCGCGCGCTTCCTCCGCCGATACCTCGCGCATGTTGAACTCGTGCCGCTGCGCGAGGAGCTTCTTCATGCGCTTCTCGACCCATTTGATGTCGTCATCTTTGATCGGCGTCGGCAGCTCGAAATCGTAGTAGAAGCCGTCTTCGATTGGCGGCCCGATTGCGATCTTGGCATCGGGGAAGCGCTCAAGCATCGCCTCAGCCATAACGTGCGCTGCTGAATGTCGAATTTTGTAGAGCTGACTTTCTTGGTAGATTTCTTCAGGCATCGTTTTTCCTCTAGCGATGTTCAGGCGACGGCAATCCGGCATACCGCTCCGCGAAGGCGCGAGGACGCCGGTCAAATGAGCGAAACCAGCTTGATTGCGGGCAAGCCCGCGCGGATTATAGGGGATAGCGCGGGATACGATAAGGGGCGGCGCTTAGCTGTCTAAGATCACCAGCACTTCTTCAATAACGGCTCGCGCAATTTCTTGGGTGGTATGTTCGCGGGTCTTGACACGGGGATGGTCGTCTTCGCCGTCGTCTTCGGTGACGCGCGTGAACAGGCTTTCAAAGACATCCTGCGCGACCATATTGTCGATTGTGTCTTCTATGAACTTGAGTTCCAGATCGTCCACAATGATATGGGGCGTATCCAGCACGGCGTAGCGCGCGGGCGGCGTCTCGGGAATCGACTCGGTGACCATCCAAGTCAGCGACAGTTGGCGGTGGATATAAGGGATAGTAGCGAAGAGCGCCGTGAATACAGAGCCGTCATCCATCCGCACAATGACATCGCAGGCGTCGCCTTCTTCGTGCATCTCACAGAGAATCTCTTCCGGAACAGTTAATAATTCGGCGATTGACTTGGTGGACATCGGCTAACGTTTCCTGGCAATAAAGCTTGCAATGCTTAGATTATATGCAAGATTCTCTGACGATGGAATAATATTATCATGAATTGAGGCGGATTTGTGTAAAGATTCACAATGCTTATCTCAATCTTATGGCTTCTCGGCGAGGTTCCCGCTGAATTATCGTGGGTTTTCACTTATCATAGCGCGACAATTTAGGGGACGAGCATGCAGCGATGAATAGCCAAGAAGAACAGGATCATCCGCTTAGCCGGAGGCGCGTGAACGGCGCGCGGCAGCAGACGGTTATTCCGAGGCGCCGCCAGCCGCCAGCGCGCGCGCTCGAAGATCAGCCTTGGCTGACCTATGGTCTCATAGCGGTCAACACGCTTATCTTCCTGGCCGGATTCTTGATTCAAGAGCTTGAACTGGAGCTGTTATTGCGGGGCGCGCTCATGCCGGAGCTCGTCGTCGCGCGCGGCGAATTCTATCGCTTGTTAACTGCGATGTTCCTGCATGGCAGCCTCGGTCATATTTTCTTCAACGCCTACGCGACCTATATCGTCGGCAGAAATCTGGAGCCGATCTTTGGACGGGTTCGCTATCTGCTCATTTATTTTCTCGGCGGCTTGACTGGCTCGGCGGCGAGCCTGGCGCTAGGTGGCTTGGCGACTTGGTCGGTCGGCGCGTCGGGGGCGGTCTTCGCGATCTTCGCGGCGGAAGCGGCGCATCTATATCAGCATCGCTGGCTCTATCCCAATGTGCGGGCGCGGCTGCAGCATATGCTTGTCTTGATTGTGATCAATCTGGTGATTGGTTTTGCGCCCGGCTCCCGCATTGACAATTGGGGGCATATCGGCGGCATGATCGGCGGTCTATTGCTCGCCTGGCGAATGGGACCGCGCCTCTCCCGACCGACGGCGCCCGTGCGCAGCATGCGCGAATTCGCCAAGACGGACAGCAATCCGCTGTCGCTGCATCTGCCGGCTATCGTGATTTATATCGGCGCCTTAATCGCCGTGGTCGTTTTGGTCGTCAATTTGTTCAGCGCGCAGTTGTGAGATCTCGTGGCGCAGCAGCGCGATTTGCTGCGCCGCTTCTTTGCTTTCGCGTGTGAGCCGCGTGATGACGGTGGAAAAATAAAGTTGGATGAACAGCAGAAAGAGCGCTGCCAGCAGAAAGAGCAGATTCGGCGGATGGTGTATGTTCACCAGCGCCGCCAGACTGTGGAGCAGATCGCGCCAGACACCCACCACCAGCATGACGAGCGCCGTGCCCAGCCAGAGCAGCGAATACTGTTCACTGAGGTGCCGCCGCCGCACCAGCTCAAGCACCACCAGCAAGGCGATAATTGAGGCGCCCATCATGAAAATTGTCGAGCGATCGATCATCTCGCTTCTCCTGGATAGCCCACACTTGATACAGGCTGTGGCAGTCAAGTTCTCCCTTAAAATAGCATGGAATCCCATCGAGCATGCCGCCGCCCTTGATTGAACTGGCCGGCGAAGCGGGCGCGCCGCTCTTGCACCTGGCGCCGGCCAACGGCTTCCCGCCAATGACATACGAGCCGCTGCTGCGAAAGTTGAGCGGGTATCGCGCCGTCTGCGCCCCGCCGCGCGCCTTGTGGGGCGATCAAGCGCCACCGACCGAATACCGCGATTGGCATGCGGAGGCAGACGATCTGCTCGCCGGATTGGCGGCTTACGACTTGCGCGAAGTTGTCGCCGTGGGGCATTCGCTGGGCGGCGTCGTATCGATGTTGGCGCTGCTGAAGGCGCCCGAGCGTTTCAAAGCCTTGATCATGCTCGACCCGCCGATCCTGGCGCCGGGAATGCTCAATGAGATTCATGAGGCTTGGGCGGTCGGTAAAGTCAATAACATGCCGCTGGTGGCAGCAGCGCGCCGCCGCCGCCAGACCTTCGCCAGCCGCGAAGAGGCTTTCAAGCGATTCCGCCAAAAGCGATTGTTCGCCGATTGGTCCGCGGAATCGCTCTGGCACTATGTCGCGCATGGCTTGCGGCGCAGGTCCACTGGCGGATACGAGCTTGTCTGGAGCGCCGATTGGGAGGCGCATTACTTCTCGACTGTTTATTTGAAGATTTGGGAAGCGCTTCCACGCTTGACTGGAGCGCCGCCCGCCCTTATCGCGCGCGGGGGCGACAGCGACACGCTTTCGGCTGCGGCATTTAAGCGCATTCAAGCAATTGCGCCGGCGCTTGACGGTATTGAGCTGGCGGGGCAGGGGCATCTCTTCCCGCTGGCGGCGCCGGCGGAGACGGGGCGGATGATCGTGGATTGGTTGGCTGCGAAGAGGGTGTAAGCCTTATCCACAACTGTGTCGCTTGCACTTGCTTTTTCACCCCATCCCCCAACCCCCTTCCCCAAGGAAAACTGTAGGGGCGACTCTGTGAGTCGCCCTAAATTACGCAAGAGATGTAGGGG
>JAPPFH010000056.1 GCA_028875185.1 Chloroflexota bacterium
GTCGCCCGAATTTCTTTGTGTAACGCGGGCGGCATGATATGCCGCCCCTACATTGTTGTCAAACTGGGTAGCTCATATCCGCAATATTCACCACTTCCTCAGCTAGAGAACTGGCAAATCTCAATCAGTTGCGATATTTTACATAGATGGATTTTCAGCTTATAGGGTACTCAATCGAGGCGAGGCGAATTGGGAAAGGGGGCATATTATCGAGGCAGTTGTAGCGGAATGGATTATCTGCCCGTTCAGGTAATCGACGAGCAAGCGTTTTCGTTCAGACAAGTGCAATGGAGAAAACAGAATGTCCAAGAAAATCAACATGAGCCGGCGCGACTTTCTGCGCTTGACGGGCATGAGTTCGCTCGCGGCCGGCGTTTACACCATCCCGGGCGTCGGCGGGGTCTTGGCGCAGGACGACCAGGAAGTCACCATCTTTTTCTGGGATGGTCCGCCATTGATCGGCATCCGCGAAAAGGCGCTGGCGCCATTTGACGACGCCTATCCGGGCTGCAAGCTCAATTTCACCTCGGTGCCGGGCGGCCCTGCTCAAGGTTATAACGATAAGCTATTCACCAGTTTAGCCGCCGGCATTCCACCCGATGTCTTCATAATCGAGATCGGTCTGCTGCCGCAGTTCCTTGCGGATGACTTGCTGCTCGATCTCAAGCCTTATGTGGACGCCGACGACTACGATTTGACGCAGTTCCCCGACCTCGCCATCGAAGCCTACACGCATGAAGGCGGCATCTACGGCATGCCCGACAACGTCGCCTCGATCGCCATTTTCTATAATGCCGACCTGTTCGAAGAAGCCGGCGCCATGATGCCGACCGCCCAATGGGACGACCCCGAATGGACGGTTGACGACTTCTTCAGCTCATGCGAGAAGTTGACCAAGCGCGAGGGCAACCGCACCACGCAATACGCCTGCGATGTCACCGGTTGGGACAAGGTCTGGCAGACTTGGGTGCGCATCTTCGGCGGGCAGCTGGTTGACGATCCCTTCTTCCCCACCGAATGTACGTTGAATGAGCCGGGCGCCGTCGAGGGCTTGCAGTTCTATGCCGATTTGCGCTGGGAGCACGGCTTCGCCCCCCGTCCGGAAGCGATGGCGATGGGCACGACCGCGCTGCTGCAGACCGGGCAACTCGCCATGTTCTACAGCGGCAGTTGGGCATTCCCCAATTTCCGCGAGGTCGACTTTGACGTCAGGCTCGGGCATTATCCCGCTGGTCCCGGCGGACGCGCCAATTATGTTTACTACTACCCGCTGGTGGTGCCAAAGACGACGCAGGCGCCGGAATGCGCCTGGAATCTGTTGAAATTCTTCAACGGACCGGCAATGGAGACCATCATTCGCGAAGGCGGCTTGCAAGGCACATCCTTTGCCGAGCAGGAGAAGTGGTTTGTCACCGATCCGCTGCCGCCGGCGAACAAGCACGTCATGCTGGACGCGGCTCGTCACTTCGTCGCGCCCGACCCGGTGCTGACGAATTTCGGCGAGATTACGCAGATCATGCAAGCGCAGATTGATTTGCTGCTAATCGGCGAGGAGCGCGATGCCAAGGTCGTCTGCGATGAGATTGTGCGCCAGGTCAATCCGCTGATTCAAGAAGGACAGTGGCGTTCGGGTTAGTTATGGTTTCCACCCCCATCCCAAACCCCTTCCCGACGGGTCAGTGTCTACGCGACCCCATTAAGAGGGAGGGGCTTCATCGAGACATGGCTGTGTATTCTTACTCTCCCTCCCTCATCATGGGGGAGGGGCTTCAACGAGACTCGGCTGTGAATATTCACCCCCCTTCCCTCATTTTGGGGGAAGGGGCAGGGGGATGGGGGGCATGAGCCTCGCTCAGTTCGTCAAGAAGCAGAGCGGCTTCGAGGGGCTGAACATCACCTACCAGCGCGGCGAGACTGTGCTGGCTTGGGCGATGGTATCGCCTTGGGTGGCCGGTTTTCTTTTGTTGACGGCTTTCCCAATGGTGGCTTCGCTGGCGCTTTCCTTCTTTGAATGGAATATCCTTACGCCGCCGGAATACGTGGGCTTGGCGAATTATCACAAGCTCTTTTTCACCGACCCGCTGCCGCTGCATGCGCTGAAGATAACGGTGATCTTTTCGCTGGCGTCTATTCCGCTGAATATCGTCTTTGGTTTGTCGATCGCCATGCTGCTCAACACCAATATCCGCGGCTTGGCGGTCTTCCGCACGATCTATTATCTGCCCGCTATCCTCTCGGGCGTGGCGGTGGCGATCCTCTGGCAGTGGATTTTCTCCAGCGATTTTGGCTTGCTGAATACGGCGCTGCGCGCATTTGGGATAGAGGGACCCGCTTGGCTGGGCAGCAAGATCTGGGTGCTGCCGGCCTTTGTCATCATGCGGCTTTGGAGCGTTGGCGGCGGCATGATCATTTATCTGGCTGGTTTGCAGGCGATACCGACTGATTTATACGAAGCGGCTGAGATTGATGGCGCCAACTGGTGGCAGCGCATCTTCCGCATCACCCTGCCAATGCTGAGCCCGACGATTTTCTTCCAACTAATCACCGGCGTAATCTTCACCATGCAGATCTTCACCGAGACTTTCATCATGACCGATGGCGGACCAGCCAACGCCTCCCTGTTTTATCTGCTGTATCTTTATCGGCAGGCATTCCAGAACTTCAAGATGGGTTACGCCTCGGCGCTGGCTTGGGTCTTTTTCATCGCCATCCTGCTGTTGACCTTGATCATTTTCGCCACGGCCAAGTTCTGGGTCTTTTACGAAGCGGAATCGGACGAGGACAACTGATGAGCAGCAAGGGCGCTGGTTCGAACACGCGGCAGATCATCAGCAAGATCATCGTATATCTGCTCCTTGGTCTAGGCTCGATTGTGGTTCTGCTGCCGCTGCAGTGGATGATCTCGACCTCGCTGAAACCGCTCTCGCACGTTTTTCGCTTCCCGCCCGAGTTTTGGCCGCAGAAGATCGTCTGGTCGAATTATCCCGATGCGCTCAGCCAATTGCCTTTCGATCTCTATTTCGCCAATACCGCCTTCATCGTGGTTCTGTGCTTGCTGGGCGAGTTGATCGTTTCGTCGATCGTGGCATACGCCTTTTCGCGCTTGCGCTGGCGCGGCCGGAATGTGCTGTTCATTGTCGTATTGGCGACGATGATGCTGCCGCGGCAGGTGACGATGATTCCCGAGTTCATCGTCTTCCGCCATTTGGGCATGATCGACACCTTTTGGCCCCTGATCTTGCCCTCCTGGTTTGGTAATCCCTTTTATATTTTTCTGTTGCGCCAATACTTTTTGACCCACTCGCGCGAGTTGGATCAAGCGGCGGTGATCGATGGCTGTTCGCGTTTTGGGGTTTTCTGGCGGATTACGCTGCCGATGTCGAAGCCGGTGCTGGGCGCGGTGGCGATTTTCTCATTTCAATTTCATTGGAATGATTTCTTCCGCCCGCTGATCTTTCTGCTCGACCAAGACAAATACACGCTGGCGCTGGGCTTGCGCTTTTTTCAGGGCACTTTCGGCACCGAGTGGAACTCGCTGATGGCGGTCTCCTTAGTGGTCATGCTGCCGCTGATCATTGTCTTCTTCTTCGCGCAGAAGCATTTTATACAGGGTGTGGTTTTTACGGGGTACAAGTAATATTGGGCGCGCTATTCCGGCTTATCGCGCTTGTCGTCGCTTTTGCGCGATTTGGGGTCGTCTGCGCCAGGCTCGGATTCGTTCTTTGGTCTTTCGTTGGGCATCGTGTTGCGAATAAGGTGGATGCCTTTTGAATCCAGGCGATATTCGGTGATGGCGATACTGCCTCTGACCCAGTTGTTTTGTTCCATCGTCCATCCCCGTTTCTCTCGTACCGATCATACTGTCTTGCTCACAAAAAGGCTATTGCGAGAAATTATGTTCCACTCGCCATATTCCAGAACTTCAATATGAAACTCGTATAGATCGTCGCCGACGAAGTTGAGCACGTCAAGCTGAAACACTATGAGTCGGCTGTTGGATTGGAAAAAGTCAATTGAGAAGTGCAATTCTTCCAGTATCAGATTATCATCCGGTGCCACAATGCGCAGTATTGCCGGATATCAATTCAGATCCAGGTCCGATTCTGAGAACCAATGCGATATGAGTATAATCGCTGGACTTAATGATACTTGTGAGGGCGGCGGCTCGGTCACCGAAACTTCAAGTTTAGAATCCGCAATGACTTGCGTTAAAGTAAGCGAACCGTCACCGTGCTCAGTATAGTCCCTACACAGAACTGACCATCCAAGTCGCATTTGCAGCCTTTGCGTGTAAATGTCCTAGATCTGGCAATGTTTGCCTAATTGTAATGCAGGGAAGTCTAAATCGAAGAAATTTTCTCGGCTTATAGCTAAGGGATTGAAACGAGGCTTACAACTTATGGATACCATGTCGCAATATAACAAACTGCAACCGCTGGCTCATGACGCGGCGCAATGGCGCCCGGGCTTTTGGGGCGACCTGTTTGAATTATGCCGCGAGACGGTCTTGCCGAACATGCGCGACGCGCTTGACGATCCGGAAAACGGCGCCGTCTTCAGCAATTTCGCTGTCGCCGCTGGCTGGCGGGAAGGCGAACGCAAAGGCACGATGTGGAGCGATGGCGACTGCTACAAGTACATGGAGGCTTGCGCGCACGTCTATGGCAGCACCAAAGAGCAGTCGATCCTCGACCAATTAGACTCGCTCATTGAAATGATCGCGGCGGCGCAGGAAGAAGACGGCTATATCAGCACGCCGATGCAGTTGCGCGATGATAAGGAATATTGGACCAACCATCGCGACCACGAACTCTATAATATGGGCCACTTGCTGACGGCCGCCGCCGTCCATCATCGTGTCTCCGGCAAGCGTAATTTCCTCGAAATTGCGATCAAGCAAGCCGATTATCTCTACGATCTTTTCATGCCGCGGCCGCCGGAATTGGCGCACTTCGGCTTCAACCCGTCCAATACGATGGGCGCGGCCGATTTGTATCGCGTCACAGGAGACGAGCGCTACCTGGAATTGGCGGCTTGCTTCGTCGATATGCGCGGCTCGCAGCCGGGCGGCGGCGACCAAAATCAGGCGATGGCGCCCCTGCGTGAAGAGACACGCGCGGTGGGGCATGCCGTCACCGCCGGCTATCTCTATTGCGGCGCGGCTGATGTCGTGGCGGAAACCGGCGATGAGGCGCTGATGGCAGGATTGCGGCGCATCTGGGAGAACGCGATCCACAGCAAAATGTACATCACCGGCGGAACGTCGGCGCAGCACCACGGCGCCTCGGAGCGGCCCGAATTTGGCGGCAGCGCCAGTGACGTGCACGAGGCTTTCGGCTACGAATATTCGCTGCCCAACGCCACCGCCTACAATGAGACCTGCGCCAATATCGCCAATGCCATGTGGAACTGGCGCATGCTGAATTTGACCGGCGACGCCAAGTACAGCGATGTCGTCGAACTCGTGCTTTACAATTCCATGCTGTCATCAATGAGCCTGGACGGACTAAGGTTTTGCTACACCAATCCGCTGCGCTGGTACGGCGCCGAGCATCCGCTTTTGAGCCAGGACGCCTATGAGCGCTGGCGGCTTTTGTATTGCTATTGCTGCCCGCCGAATACCGCGCGCACCATCGCCCTGCTGCACAATTGGATTTACAGCGCCTCCGGTGATGGGCTTTGGCTGCACCTATATGGCAGCAATCAGGTGAACACTACCTTGGCTGATGGCTCCGAATTCGCGTTGACGCAGCAGAGCGAATACCCTTGGGAGGATAGCGCGCGCATCACGATTGACGCGGCGCCGGCGCATGATGTCGCCTTGATGCTGCGGATACCGGGCTGGTGCGATGCGGCTGAATTGTCTATCAACGGCGAAGGCAGCGAATTGCCGCTGAAACCCGGGAGCTATGTCGAAGTGAAACGCGCATGGAGCGCCGGGGACCTAATCGAGTTGAACCTGCCGATGCGTCCGCGCATGATGAAGGCGCACCCGAAGGCAGAAGAGATACGCAATCATGTGGCGGTCATGCGCGGACCAATCGTTTACTGCCTCGAAGGGCATGACTTGCCGGAGGGCGTCTCCATCCTTGACGTGTACGCGCCTGACGATATGGGTTTGACCGCGAGCTGGCAAGACGATCTGCTCGGCGGCGTCACAGCGATCAACGGCGTGGCGCGCTATATCACCGAGCGCAATGGATCGACCGCCCTCTACCGAGAAGCGGGGGACGAGCGGGAAGAAGACCTCGATGTCACGCTGATTCCCTATTACGCTTGGAATAATCGTGGCGTCAACGAGATGACCGTCTGGCTGCCGCGCCGATATTGACGCGGCGGATTACGCCTCAGGTTCACGGATGAGCAGTTCCTGCCCGGGGTAAATCCAGCGGCCCATGCGCTCAAGCTGGTTGACAATGATGATATCCAGTTGTTCAGCGCGGTAGGCGACGGCGATGGCGCTGATGGTATCGCCCGGCCGCACGACATGGACGATGGAGCCGTCTGCTTGTGGCGCTTGGGGAATGACTGGCGGCGCGAATGCCCGAGTGGGCGTTGGCGCCGGCGTTGGCGTCATTTCGCGGTGTACGCATTCGGCCGCCGGCGGTCCGTCGTAGGTATCCACGATGCCAAAGACGCGGCCATCCAAGGTGTTGTCCAGCACGACGTGATGCGTCTTGCCCTCCCAAGTTGGCCCCTTCGATATGACAATGTAGCGGCGCGGGATCTTTAGTTCCTCTTCGTATTTGGGGCTTATCTCGAAGAAGTGGCGGATCTCGGGCCGCATCCCCACGCGCGCGGCAACGCGCCCGTCAGCCGAGCAAGCCACGAGTCCATTCTCCACCGCCTCGAGCTGGAGCTGATTCACAGCGAGCATGAACGTGCCGACCGCGGGCAGATGATCGCCGTCGGGGTTTGCGCGGATTCGCCAGACTTGGGCGACCGGCGGCTTAACGTTCGAGCGGCAGATGACGCCAATCGCGCCCAGTTTCAGATTGCATTCCTCTTGTTTTGGAATCGCCGGCAGCTCACAATGCGGGTTGCAGATCGTTTCGGCTTCACGCGGCGCTGACGGCGCGGCCGGGGGAACCAGCGGATCGGTGATGGGGCTGCCACAGCTCGGATCGCGGTTGTCGTTCACCAGGCCACCGCGGCCGGCGTAGACGTAAGTATTGACCGGGCTGTTGTCTTCGAAATGGATGCAGCCGTTTAATTCCAAGACAGCCCCAAAAGTCGCCAAGACGCCCAAGCCGCCGCTGTTGCCGCGGAAGGTAACGCCGGTGAAGCTGACATAGCCATTTGCATAGGCGTTGTAAGCCAGCAATACCGACCTGCTCGCGGAGCTGGTGGCGCTATTGTCCGCAAAGAGCGCCTTGGTGAAACGCGCTTCTCCGAAATTGAGCATGCCATTAACGATATTGCTGACGACAATACGGTCGGCGCGAAAGTCGCCCCAATTCCCAATGCGGACGCCATCCAGCGCGATGTTCTCCAGCGTGAGGCTGCCCGTGGCGGCAATGTAGAAGCTGTAACCGCTGCGGCTGGCGCTAATTGTTCGCCCATTGCCGATGATACGAATGCTGACATCTTCAGAGATAAAATAGACGCCGGTCAAATCACAATCGGCGGACAGGGTGTAGGTCGCCGACGCGTCCAGATTGCCAGACGCGGGGAAGCCGCAGTCCATCAGCGCTGGCGGCGGTATGACGGCTTCGCCATTGCCGATCGTGCCGCTGCAGGGTCCCGTGCTGTTGTCGGTCCAGGTTGTGCCAGCGGGCGCGTAGACATCGTAGGGCATATTGCCAGACAGGGTCAGGCAGCCGCTTGTTGTCAGCGCGGCGCCAGCCAGCAGCGATATGGCGCCGCCATTGCCGATGTTGTTGCGCATGACGACATTGTTCCAGGTGTGAGTCGTGTTTCGTCTCGCGTGTACAGCCGAACCGTTCCCGCCTAAGGCGTTGGCCGTAGAAGAATTCCAGGCGAAAAGGACATCGGTTAGATTGATTGGATGGCCGTTCAGCATGACGCCGCCATAGTGGCGCGTGAAGGTGACGCGGGTGGCGTTGACCGTTCCCATGCTTATGCTCGCGGCGCGGTTGACGTTTTGGCCGTCAATCGTGAGGTCGTTTAAGTTCAAGATGCCGTCTGGACCAAAAATCAAGGTGAAAGAATCGCCGGTGATCGTATGTCCGCCGCCGTTGATGGTGACGGAAATCTTTGGTGTCGCGGAGTTAATGGTGAGCGTGCTGGTCAGCTCGCAATCGGCGGTCATTGTGTAGGTGACGGATTGGGCGATGATGCCTCCCGCTGGCAAGCCGCAGGCGGCCACGGGCGGAAGGGACTGGGCGAGCGCGGGCGCGGCGAGCAAAAACAAGAGCGGCAGAAACAGCCTGAAGAACTTCATCAGCCACAAAGCCGGTTCTCCCCGCAATTCAGATTGCGGGGGGGGGAGGATATTTGCATGCGATTATCAATGCCCGATATTTTAGCAGTGCCTGTCACCGAAGGGTATTCTAGCTGTTTAGTATCAGAGTGAAGTGGTGAGGGTCTCGGTGGAATATGTCCGGG
>JAPPFH010000130.1 GCA_028875185.1 Chloroflexota bacterium
TTGGGGGAGGGATTTAGGGTGGGGGAAACGAGGGATATATCAACACATTCACCACTCCCCGCCCTACGAGTATCTTGCAACATCTTAACACCGCGATATAATTGCCAATGTACGCTTTTAGGCGGATTTCTTTATCATAGAGGGAGAAGTGATATGTCCAAGAACCTTTCACGCCGCGACTTTTTGAAGTACACGGGCATGGGCAGCGCCGCCGCCTTTGCGGCCGCCTATGGCATGCCGCTGAGCACCGCTCTCGCCCAAGCGCCTCCGGGCGATACCGCGGGTCACCTGGTCATCTACAACTTCGGCGGCACTGAGCAGCAGCGCATGTTCGGCAACGCGATCGCGCGTTTCAATGAGCGCTACCCCAATGTGGTCGTCGAAGACCTCTACATCCCGTGGCCCGAAGGCTGGGGGCACTATATCACCAACCTCAAGCTCCGCGCGGCCAGCGGCTTGAAAACCGATATCATCGCCATCGCCATCGAAGGCACGCGCGAGACCATCTTTGAAGACCTCGTGCTGCCAATGGATGACGCCATCGCCGCCGATGAGGATCTCGCCGCGATCGTCGATGAGGTCGAGCCGGTGCTGCATAATGCCCTCAAGGGAGCTGACGGACAGACCTACTATTTCACCCGCGAGTGGAACAATATGATCATCCACTACAATCCAGTGAAGTTCGAAGCTGCTGGCTTGGATCCGCCGGCTGAAGACTGGACCTGGGAAGACTTCCTGGAAACCGCGTCCATCTTGACTACCGGCGAAGGCGGCGACAAGCAATTCGGCTTCGCGATTCCTTTCTTCAACTTCGGCTTGACGCCCTGGTGGCACACCAATGGCACGGCAACGCTCACCGAGGACTGGTCGCAATCCAACCTCGATGATCCTAAAATGCTGGAATCGGTCAAGTTCGTGCATTCCCTGGTGCATGAACACGGCGTCGCGCCATCGGTCGAAGGCGTCAACCCTTATGAACTCTTCCCCGCCGGCACCATCGCCATGACCGGCGCCGGACGCTGGCCCTTCGATACCTACGTCACAACCGGCTATAAGGATGTTGATATCACACCGTGGCCCCGCAAAACACACGGCACGACCGTCTTCGGCTCCGGCGGCTGGGCAGTCTCCAAAACGACAGAGAACGTGCCGCTGGCGCTTGAATTGATCAAGGATCTGGCGGCTTTCGAAACCGACCTGGAGGCGGTTGCCGTCGGCACCTCGCTGCCCGCGCGCCGCAGCGCCACCGAAAACGAGCTGTTCAATAGCTTCCCGGCCAACGCCCAGCGCTTCTTCGGCAGCCTGGAAGATATCAAGCCAGTGCCGTCGCCGGCGAACTTCGCCGAAGTCGAGAGCATTTTCATGCGTCACATGAGCCAGATCATGGCCAACTCGGTGACCCCCGAGCAGGGTCTCGAAGCAGCCCATGAGGAGCTCAGCGCTGCAATGGATAAGCTGGCTGAGCGGCTGGCTGGCTAGTTGTAGTCTGATGTTGTACGGGCGACCTGCTGGGTCGCCCTCACGCTACGAGCAGACATCCGAAGGGCGACTGACGGTTAGCGTCAATGGGCAATGCCTACCTGCCCTGCGCGACCCGGTGAGTCGCCCTAAATTCGCGCGATAAACAGACTGAAAATGCATAAAAGCGGACTCCTGCCCGAACTGACACCCCGGCATCGAGAAGCTTTCGTCGGCTATCTTTTCATTTTGCCGACGTATATTGGCTTCACGATTTTCATTCTCTATCCCCTCATCGAATCCGTGCGCATCAGTTTTCAAGAATTCAGCCTATTGCGCGGCTCAACCTATATCGGCTTCGACAATTATGCCCAGATGTTTGCCGATGGGCGTTTGCGGATTGCCTATATCAATACGGTCATATTCACCCTTTTCGCCGTATTCTTTAACGCCGGCATCGGCTTGATTTTGGCTGTTATGCTTAATCGGCGGCTGCCGGTATTGATGCGCAATCTTTACCGCTCGATATTTTTCTTCCCGGTGCTCATCGCTCATACTTATATCGCCGTCATCTGGCGCTTTCTCTATCAGCAAGATACCGGCGTCATCAACTATTACCTGGGACTTTTCGGCGTTGACGCGATTCCCTGGCTAAGCAACGCGCATTGGGCGATGGCGGCTATCATCATTCTGGACGTTTGGAAGAATACCGGCTTCGCTATGCTGGTTTTCCTCGCCGGCTTGCAGAGCATCCCCAACGAGTATTACGAAGCCGCCCAGCTTGACGGCGCCAACGAGCGGCAGCTCTTCTTCCGCATCACCATTCCCCTGCTCAGCCCGACCATCTTCTTCATCCTCGTCATATTCATGATTGGCGCTTTGCAGGTCTTCGATACAATCATCGTGCTCACGCAAGGCGGTCCCGGCGACGCCACTCGCAGCGTGGTGCTTTATGTCTATGAAATCGCCTTCCGTACATTCAACATGGGCTACGCCGCCGCCGTATCAATGACGCTCTTCGCCATCATTCTGGTGCTGACCGCCCTGCAATTCTGGATCAGCCGCCGCTGGGTGCATTACGAATAGCGGGATATTCAACCATGGCACAGACAGAAGCCACAGCCTTCGGGCAAGCAAAGCAATCGTCCGCAAAGCGCAGGAAACCCATCAAGGCTGCTGATATCTTCTCCTACGCCATTCTGACCATCGCCGCCATCCTCGTGCTGATGCCGCTGGCATGGATGTTTTCCACTTCGCTGCGCCCAACCCACGAGAGCTTCCAATTGCCGCCGGCCTGGCTGCCAACGAAATTCAGCTGGGAAAATTATCTCGCCCCCTTCGAATCGAGCGTGCCCTTCGTCGACTTGTTCATCAATAGCATGAGAATTACCGTGGCCGTGACGCTCGGCCAGCTTTTCACCTGCTCCCTCGCCGGCTATGCTTTCGCCCGCCTGCGCTTTCCCGGGCGCGACCTGCTCTTCCTCCTGCTGCTCGGTTCTTTGATGGTGCCCTTTCAGGTGACGATCATTCCCATATTCTTGCTGATGCGCGATCTAGGCTTGATCGACAATCCGCTCGCCATCATTTTGCCCGGCCTCATCAGCGCGTTTGGCGTCTTCTTGATGCGGCAATTCTTCAAGCAGATGCCGCAGGAACTCTTTGACGCAGCGCGCGTCGATGGCGCCGGGCACGTCCGTTCCTTCCTGCAAATCGCCCTGCCGCTCGCCGGTCCCGCTATGGCGACCCTCGCCATCATCACCTTCAATGCCACCTGGAACGCCTATTTTCTGCCGCTTGTCTTCCTCAATTCCTGGCACAAGATGACATTGCCGCAAGGCATCGCCCTGCTCACCGGCTACATGGGCTCGGGCAATCCCTCGGTTGTGATGGCGGCTGTGACGATGGCGATTGTGCCAGTATTAGTCGTATTTATCGCCCTGCAGCGCTGGATCATCGAGGCGCTAACGCGGAGCGGGCTAAAAGGCTGAGGCGGGCGGGTCTTGCATCCGGTTATGGATTTTGTCAAAGCGGGCGACCTGATAGGTCGCGTAGACACTGACCGTCGGTCGCCCCTGCAGTTTACAATAGCGCGAGCGCTTGAGCAGGTGCAGGCGACAGAAGGGACGAAGGCATGACGGTATCAAATGGCTATCCTTCATTAGTCAGCTACGACCAGGATCACCTGCGACAGATCGGGCTGCCACTCGGCGGCATCGGCACGGGCGTCGTTTCGCTAGGTGGGCGCGGCAATCTCCATGATTGGGAGATCGTCAACCGCCCGGCAAAGGGTTTCGATCTGGGGCAAACCTTCTTCAGCCTGTACACAGAATCGGCTGACGGGCGCCGGACAGCCACTGCGCTTGAAGGGGTCATTCCGCCGGCCGATTACGAAGGCGCGCGTGGCGCGGCGGTCCCCAATCATGGCTTGCCTCGCTTCCGTCAATGCCGCTTTGAAGCCGCTTATCCCTTCGGGCAAGTCACGCTTGGGGATGATGATGTGCCGCTGGGCGTCCAGTTGCGCGCGTTCAACCCGCTGATCCCGACAGACAGCGATAACAGCGGCATCCCGGTCGCCATTTTGCGCTTCATCTTGACGAACGAAACGGACGCCGATATTCATGCCGCTGTTTGCGGCAGCTTGAACAATTTCATCGGCGCTGACGGAACCAATGGCGCGCCCCGAGACAACCGCAATACGTATCGCGAAGCCGACGGCTTGGCTGGCGTCTTCATGGCGTCCAGCGGCGTCGAGCGCGAGGCGCCACAATGGGGCACGCTCGCCTTGACGACGCCCCTACCCCGCTCAGCCCCCCCAGCGGAATCGGTGGAAGCGCAGCCGGGGGGTATAACCCATCGAACAGCCTGGGCGAATTTCAGCTGGGGCGATTCCCTGCTCGATTTCTGGGATGACTTCAGCGAAGACGGCGCCCTGGAAGAACGGGAGCGGGGTGGCAAAGATGACCCGACCGCTTCCCTCTGCGTCTCGCTGGACGTCCCCGCCAATAGCTCGGCCGAGGTGACCTTCTTCTTGACCTGGCACTTCCCCAACCGCACGACCTGGAAAGAATCCGGCTCCAATCACCCGCACAGTCTCAACCAAACCGGCCTGATCATCGGCAACTTCTACACGACCCAATACGCCGACGCCTGGGAAGCGGCCGCATACACAGCAAAGCATCTTGATTGGCTGGAAGCGGAAACGCGCGCTTTCGTCGATGCCGTCCGCGAGAGCGATCTGCCGGATGTGGTCAAGGAATCCGCCCTTTTCAACCTGAGCACGCTGCGCTCGCAGACCGTTTTCCGCACACCCGACGGCTTCATGTTCGGCTGGGAAGGCTGCGACGATACCGCTGGCTGCTGTTTCGGCTCTTGCACTCACGTCTGGAATTACGAGCAAGCGACCGCTTTCCTCTTCGGCGGGCTGGCGCTGGGCATGCGCGAGGTCGAATTCAACTACGCCACGCGCAATGACGGCGGCATGAGCTTCCGCGTCGAGCTGCCGCTCGAACAGTCGCAAGCCTGGTCGCTGGCGGCCGCCGATGGGCAGATGGGCTGCATCATGAAGCTCTACCGCGATTGGCAGCTCTCCGGCGATGATGATCGGCTGCGCGGGATGTGGCCCAGAGCGCGCAAGGCGCTCGAATTCTGCTGGTTGCCCGGTGGCTGGGACGCCGACAAAGACGGCATTATGGAAGGCTGCCAGCACAATACAATGGATGTCGAGTATTACGGACCAAATCCGCAAATGGGCATCTGGTATCTGGGCGCCCTGCGCGCGATGGAAGAGATGGCGCGCCACCTGGGCGAAGGCGACGACGGAGCAGTGTCTACGCGCTCCTTTGCCGATGACTGCCGCCGCCTCTACGACAATGGCAGCGCCTGGATCGACGCCCATCTCTTCAACGGCGATTACTACGAACACGAGATACGCCCGGCTGCCGGCGCCGACGCTGTGCTCGGCATGTTAATGAGCGATATGGGCGCCGCCGATCCCAGCCAGCCGGTCTTGCAGTTGGGCGCTGGCTGCCTGGTCGATCAACTTATCGGGCAGCTCCTCGCCCACGTCTGCGGCTTGGGTTACCTGGTGGAAGAGGGCAATGTCAAGCGCGCGCTGGCCAGCATCATGCGCCATAACTTCAAAGAGACTATGTACGGTCACTTCAACCACATGCGCTCATACGTGCTCAACGACGAATCGGCTCTGCTAATGGCGACTTACCCGCGCGGCGACCGACCGGCGCGGCCCTTCCCGTACTACAACGAAGTGATGACCGGCTTTGAATACACCGCCGCAATTGGCATGCTTTATGAAGGCGATATCGATAACGGCCTCAAGTGCATTGCCGCCATCCGCGATCGCTACGACGGGCGAAAGCGCAATCCCTTTGACGAAGCCGAATGCGGGCATCATTACGCGCGCGCAATGGTCAGCTGGGCGGCGATCCTGGCGCTGACTGGCTTCCAATACTCGGCTGTTGAGCAGCGCATCCGCTTCGCCGCGCCCGATAGCCAGCGCCGCACTGTCTGGTCGAGCGGCTACGCCTGGGGCAGCTGCGCGCTCTGCCCAAGGTCCGGCGGCGCCTGCGATGTCGAGTTTCGCGTACTGGGCGGAGAGATCGCATTCAGCGAATTTGCCTTGACTGGACTAGGCGCAGTCCGCTTTGACCAGCCGCAGAGCCTATCCAAGGGCGATACGCTGAGCTGCCAAATCAAACCCTAGATTCCGCAAAGGTTTCCTGCAAATTGCAGACACACGCGCCGTGACGCTGCCGCCCATGCAATAGACTTTACGTCTCCCTGTGGGCAAGAAACTGGAAGAACCACGTATTCGCAAGGTCTAGCCCCCTTCCGAAGGTCAGTGTCTACGCGACCCTAGCTCGCTGGGGCAAGGGGGCGCGCCGCGTAGACACAGGCGTATGGGGATGGGGTCGGCTCCGGGCGCCCTGCATAAGCTGCGCTCGCTGGATGAGGACAGGCGCGCCCTCGTCGGCGCCGTCCACAAGAGCGACCTTCCGCCGGGCGGATTATAATGCCTGCAATTGAAACCTTCCTTGGCAGCAATATGCAACGAATATTGCGACATCCATACCTATTGCTCGCGTTAACTGCGTTCATGATTTACGTCAGTTTCATGTCGATTGGTCTTGATTACTTTGATTCGCACACCTTTGCGCTGGTAATCGACGACCCCGATATCGGCTTGGCTGAGGTCCATTCCTTCGGTTTCCCGGTATACCTGTTCATCGCAAAACTGATCCAGTTGATTGTCGGTGACACGCAGCTTGCGCTCACCTTAGTAAGCTCGATCAGTGGCGCGCTAGGGATTGCTTGTGTCGCAAAGATTGGATCATTGGCTGGCGGCAGAAAAGCGGGCTTTATTTCAGCTGGCCTGCTTCTGTTTTTGCCGGGATATTGGATCAACAGCGGGGTGGCGCTAAGTGATATCCCCGGCAACAGCCTTACCTTGCTCGCCGTATATTTGTTTTTTCGGGCAGAGAAAAAGCGAGCTGCGCTGGATTTTGTCGCTGCATGTTTTGTGACCGGATTACAGCTCGGCGTCCGCCCGCATAATGCCATTCCCATAGTCATCGCCGCTATGTGGGCAATTGTGAAAATGCGCCGGTTCCGCCGAGAATATTTTCAAACAGTCGCGGTCGGCTTAATCGCTGGCATACTGGCGATCAGTATCTGGTTCATGCCAATCTTATTCGCATTTGACGGCTTTGATGGATTTGTCAATCATCTCACAAACCTCCGTGAACATGTTCACGCTTCAGATTCGTTATTCCAATCCGAAATCAATAGCCAAACACTCTCATTGCGCGTTCAAGCTTATTTGGACGGATGGATGCATTTACTGGCTGGCGGCGACGCGCGCGCCTTCATATTGATTCTCATGCTGCTCATAGTCGGTCTCATCAAAGTCCCAATCAACAGTCAATACACCTGGTTATTCATCGTCTGGTTTGTGGTGGAAGCCGGCAAGGTTTTCTTATTGGCATCGCTGGCTCGTCATCGATTGTTCTTGCCCGCGTTGGCGCCACTTTTGCTCTTGGCTGGGCTGGGATACGCGCGCTGGCGCGGACGATTCAAACTCGTGCGCGGTGGCGTCATTCTGCTCATCGTAGCGTTGCTCTGGCAAGCGCTACCGCTCGTCGCCGGATTGACGCGGATTCCGCCACCACCGGAGCAAGCGACAAGCTATATCTTGGAACATTATCCGCAAGCTGAAGATGCGCTTGTCGTATCCCAGGGATCTTTTCGGGCGTCGCAGTATCATCTAAAAGATTATCGACTGCTCTATTCGCTTTACATCAGCCCTGACAAGTTAGCCCAAATCATCGCAAGGGATCAACCGAAATATGTCATTGTCCTGGATGCTGAAAATTATGCGCCAGAACTCTATTCCGCCCTAAATTCCGATCTCGATCTAGTGAAAGTAGATGATCTTCTCTTTGTACGAGACGCGCGCGTATTCCCACAGCACGCATCGGTTAGCCTGCAAGTATTCGCGCCAGCGCGAAGTCTGGAATCCGATTCTGTGCAATTACCGGGACTTAAGCTGGAAAGCAGACAGCTTGAGGCAGGAAATCCACGCGATGGAATGTACTTTAGCAACGGCTGGTATGCGACTGAAAACATCGGTGGCGTGCAGAGCCGATGGGCGAGTCAAAAGGCTGTCATTCGCCTGAGACTGGAACCCAGAGACACGCAAATGCGATTTGTGGCATCGCCGTACCTGGAGGGGCAAACAGTCACAATTTCGGTCAATAATGAGGTTGTGGATACAGTAGCAATTAATGCGGTATGGGGCAATTACGAAGTCCTGATCCCGGCCGACGCCATCCAGGCGGGCATCAATACGATTAGCCTCGACCATGCAAGAGCCGAATATCCAGAGAACCACCACCGACGTCTGGCAGCCGCCTATCGGTTCTTCTATTTCGACTGAATGCTAGGGGGACGCTCGCGGCAAACACGCAGGTTTAGAAGTCCCGCCACAATTCTGGCGGACGGGCAGCGGGTCGGCGTAAAGGGCCGGGACCGCAGCTCTTGTAGCCTGAGCGAGGAATCGAGTCATGCGCATCATTGCCAGCAGCAACGGCGCCATCGGCATCGAGCAAGCCATGCAAGCGCTTAAGAATGGCGGCAGCGCTCTGGACGCTGTCGAGATCGGCATCCGGGCGGTCGAAGCCAACCCTGACGAACACAGCGTCGGCTATGATGGCTACCCCAATATCCTGGGCGAGCTCGAATTGGACGCCAGCATCATGGATGGGCGGACGCTCAATTCCGGCGCTGTCGCCATGATGCGCGGTTTCCCCTACGCCATTGCTATCGCCCGCCAAGTTATGGAGCGCGAGCTGCCTCATGTGCTGCTGGCCGGCGAGGGCGCCGAACGCTTCGCCCGCGAGATCGGCGCCGAGCAATGGGATGACATGCTGACCGCTGAAATCCTTGAGGTCTGGCGTCAAGGTCTGGCGGCTGTAAGGGCTAACGAGCGGGTCGCCGGCCGATCAGGCAAGGACCCCGAAATAACTGAGGAGACTCCCCTGCTCGGCCTGGTCAAACTGGCGACCGACCCCGAGCGCGTGAATGGAACGGTCAACTTCATCGCGCTGGATGCGCAGGGCGACATCGCCAGTGGCGTCAGCACCAGTGGCTGGGCTTGGAAATATCCCGGACGCATCGGCGATTCGCCCATCATCGGCGCCGGCAACTATGCCGATAACCGCTCCGGCGCCTGCGCCTGTACCGGCATGGGCGAAATGGCGATCCGCGCGGGGACGGCGCGCAGCCTCGTTCTCTACATGAAAATGGGCATGCCGCTGGGGGAGGCGGCCCGTCAAGCCATGACCGACCTGCGCGATCTGGGCGGCGACTTCATCGGCGGCATGAACCTGATCGCGCTCGATTCCCAAGGGGAGCACATTGGCATGTCCTCGCGCGCGGACGGAACCTACATCGTACAATCCGCTGATATGAATCGCTATCAAAGCTATAAGAGAAAAGTCGTGGAGATTCCGGCGCGCTGGGGCGGCGAAGCGCGGGAGTGACGGCGGGAGCGCTTTCTGGTCAGAGTTCCAGTTCGTCCAAGACAAGCACGTTTAGCTCTTGCACTGCTCTCAATTTATGGTCGTTTGTCAAAAACGCGTCGCATCTGAATTCTATAGCGGAGGCAATATGCAGCGCGTCCGGCGTGTTGTTTCGATAGCGCGCGCGAATACTTGCGGCTTCGATTGCAATGTTCTCTGAAATTACTGCGAGCGTACAGGTTTCGCGATTCATAAGAATGGCGCGATAGAGTTGAGCTACTTGATGCGCGCCCGTTCTAACAGGTAAGACCAACACCTCGGCCAGAGTTAGAACAGAACTGACTACCTCAATAGAGGTATTGTCGACAATGTTTAGAATATATTCCATCTGGTCTACGTAGGCGATATGTTCCTCGACGTAATAGATAAGCGGCGCCGAATCCACATAGAGCTTTGAGATGCCGTCAAAGGCCGCATCAAGGTTCAACGATCACGCTCTTTCCATTCAGCGCGCAGTTCGTTGATATATTCTTGAGCATCTATACCCTGCCAAATCTCTTTGCCAAGGCCGCGAAGCTCGCGTAGGCTCCTTTTGGGCTTTTGCCCGTCGTCCACTGCAATAACCTCTTGCAGCAATCTGAGCAGTTCTTTACGCTCACTCGGCTTCAGCGCCTTCGCCTGCTGCAAGACTTCGTATGTCGACATCATGCCGTTCTCCGTCTGCCAATACCACAATTCTACCATCTCCAACGGCGTCAATTCCATATCGCCTGCGCCAGCCTTGCTAAATTCGTTGCAATCGCGAATATACGCTAGAATAGCCGCCACCCACTTGGAGAAGGGCGGCGGCGATGACAGACAATCCCACTGTGATAGCCATCTTCGGCGTAACAGGCGACCTCGCCCGCCGCAAACTTATCCCCTCGCTCTACAGCAATTTCATCAAAGGGCGCCTGCCCGAGCGCCTGCGGATCGTCGGCGTCGGCCGGCGCGAATGGACCGACGCGACCCTCATAGACCATGCGCATCAATCCCTGCTTAACTACGCCGCTCCCATCTACGACGAGCGCGCTTGGGATCGCTTCCGCCCCATGCTTTCCTACAGCAAGGTGAACTTGCCCCAACCCGAGACCTACCGGAATCTGAAGGACGATCTCGACGCGCTGGACGGCGGCTGCAGCAATCGCCTCTATTATCTATCCATCGCGCCCGAGTTCTACCAAGACGTCATCTGCAACCTGGGCGCCCTGGGCATGGCGCGCGAAAACGGCCGCGGACGCGCCGGTTCTGCCCCGACATGGCGCCGCATCGTCATCGAAAAGCCCTTCGGTTACAACATGGAGACTGCGCAATCGCTTAATCGCGTGGTGCATTCAGTCTTTGATGAGTCGCAGGTTTATCGCATCGATCATTATCTGGGCAAGGAAACAGCGCAGAACATCCTCTTCATGCGCTTCGCCAATACGATATTTGAGCCGGTTTGGAACCGCAGCCATATCAGCAACGTTCAAGTGACAGTCGCCGAAACGGTCGATGTCGGCACGCGAGCCGGTTATTACGACAGTTCCGGCGTTATGCGCGATATGGTGCAGAATCACCTGCTCCAGCTGCTGTCGCTGATTGCTATGGAGCCGCCGTCGGCCTTCGACGCCGATGCCCTGCGCAACGAGAAGGTCAAGGTCTTGCAAGCCGCGCGCGCCGTCAAGCTGCAAGACACGGTGCGCGGGCAATACATCGGTTACCGCTCCGCCGAGGGCGTCGCGCCCGATTCAAGCACACCGACGTTCGCCGCGCTTAAGCTATTCATCGACAACTGGCGCTGGAAAGACATCCCCTTCTATCTGCGCTCGGGCAAGGCGATGGGCCAGAAAACCACACAGGTCAATATCCAGTTCAAGCGTCCGCCCAACAGCATCTTCGAATTGACCGAAACCGGCGACTATTCGCGCAATATGCTTTCGATATGCATTCAGCCGGACGAGGGCATTCACCTGACGATCGAAGCTAAAATCCCCGATCAGCAAATCGCCAAGTCCGTCGATATGGAGTTGCACTACGAGAACGCTTTCGTCGCCGAAGACTTGCCCGATGCTTATGAGCGCTTGATCCTGGACGCCATCAACGGCGACGCCGCCCTCTTCATTCGCGGCGACGAGATCGAAAGCGCCTGGAAGATCGTCGATCCCATCATTGAAGGCTGGGCGAGCGACGCCAGCGCGCCGCCGATGCAATGCTACAAGAGCGGCTCATGGGGACCGGCAGCGGCTGATGAATTGCTCGATCGCGAGGAACATATCTGGCGCCTGAGCTGCCTGCACCAGAATAGCGTGAATAACGGCGATGTTTAAGAGCGCCCCGCAGTCAGTGTCGGCGGTCGGCGTCGGAGCGACCCGCACGCGCCATCGGGTCGCCAGTGTTCGCAAGTTCCAGCGTTACTCCAGCCAAGGATCCGCTTTGACCAGTTGCATTATGTAGAATACGGCGCCGGCCGGGTCTTCGATGACGGTGAACCAGCCGGTGTCGGGCGCCTCCATTTTCTGCGTGACGACGCGTCCACCTAGCGCTTCGACTTGCTTCATGGCCGCGTCGATGTCCGCGACGTGGAAATAAGGCATCCAGCAGGGCGGCATCTCGCCGAAGCGCTCGTCCATTTGAATCATGCCGCCATTGTTGCGCCCGCGATTGCTGATGTGGATATAATGCTCATCGCCATAAAACTCCCAGCCCAGCAGCTTGCTGTAGAAGGCTTTGGCGGTCTCCGCGTCACGCGTGAGCAGCTCATTCCAGCACATAGCGCCAACCGTGTTGACGATGCCGGCGCCGATGTGGTTCCGCGCCTGCCACAAGCCCAGCGCCGCGCCCGTCGGGTCCATTAAGAACGCCATGCGCCCGCTGTCGAAGACATCCATCGGACCAACGATAACCGTGCCGCCATTCTCCGTGACCACCGGCAGCAGCGCGTCGACATCATCAACCGATACATAGCATGACCAGTGCGACGGGATATTCCGCTCGAGCGCCTCTGGCGCCGCATCACTGAGCGCGGCGACGTTCTGGCCCTGGCGCTGGAACATGGTGTAGGTCATGCCTTCGCCGATGGGGATATCGAATTTGCCCCAGCCGAAGAGATCCATGTAGAACTGCTTGGCAGCCGCCGAGTCGGTCGAGCTGGTATCCGCCCAGCTGAATGTGCCGTGGGGATATTTTGATACGGTGTACATATTCTGTCTCCTGCTGTTGTCTGCCGGCTTTGGGCAAGCCACCGGCTCGCCCCTACGAAAAGCCTTTTTTCTTTTTTCTACCTCGCCCCTACTCGACCCACGCCTCAGCCTGGATCAACTGAATGATGTAGAGGTGGGCGCCGGCCGGGTCAGCCAGGTAAGCGAAGTGCCCAGCGCCGGGCGCTTCGGTCTTGGGAATGATGATCGTCGCGCCCAATTCGCCCGCGCGGCTGATCGATTCGTCGATATCGGCAACGGTGAAATAGGGCTGCCACATTGACGGCATCTCGCCCATGCTCGCGTCTATCTGCATCATGGCGCCGTTATTGCGCCCATTGTTCAGGATGCGAATGTAGCTGTTTTCATCAACGCAGAATTCCCAGCCGAATAGCGCGCCGTAAAAGGCTTGCGCCGCTTCGGCGTCCTTGGTCAGCAATTCGTTCCAGCACATCGCGCCGACTGTGTTCACGATGCCCGCGCCGATGTGGTTCCGCGCCTGCCACAAACCCAAAGGCGCGCCGGTCGGGTCCGTGACAAAAGCCATGCGGCCGCTGTCGAAAACATCCATGGGACCAAAAATGACCGTGCCGCCATTGGCTGTGGCCACCGGCAAAATCGCATCAACATCATCGACCGTTACATAGCAGGACCAATGCGACGGGATATTCTGCTCGCGCGCCTCGGGGGTCGCTTCGCTGAGCGCGGCGACATTTTCGCCCTGGTGCTGGAACATGGAATAGGTCATGCCTTCGCCAACGGGGATGTCAACTATGCCCCAGCCGAATAGACTCATATAGAATTGCCTGGACGCCGCCAAATCGGTCGAGCTGGTGTCCGCCCAGCTGAAGGTGCCGTGGGGGTATTTGCTCACGATGTACATTTGTGCCTTCCTTAGCTTAGCTTGCGCTTGCGTATAGAAAATCTGTTCAAGCGCGTATAGTAAGCGGAAGCGGCCAGCTTGTCAATAGCGGCGGGGCGATTGTCGCGGTCTTCCGATTGCGCCGCCGTGGCCAAGCCAAGGGAGAATCAAAGGGTGATCTCTTCGCGTTTCATCCAGTTAATGAGACCGAAGGCGACCGGCACGAGCAGCGAAACGGCAATTGCCGCGAGCAAGGGAATCGTCCCCAGCGACGAGAAACCCAAAGCGACAATGACGATCGCGACGAGGAATATCACGATTTGATTCAGGCGATGCGATTGGGCGCTATTTTCCGGTGGCGGGAGCGAGCGGATCATCAGCGTGATGCCGACTAGCACCATGCCAAGCGCGCAGACCAGCAGCCAGCGGACGTCAACCGGCAGCGGCTCGGTCCCATGTTCGACGACATTCACGATAGCAGCCCCAACCATGGCGATGCCAGCGGTTACCGGCAAATGAGCGTAGGACCATAGATAGACCCACTTCGTCCCATAGCGCGGAATGCGATGGGATACAAAGTCAAAATACAGCCACCAAGCGCCAAAAGCGATTATCATGCCCAATGCGCCAATCCCGCCTACTTGCCAATTCAAATCATGATAGCCCGCCAAGCCTTGAACAACGCCAACAATGACCTCGCCAAGCACAATGATCGTAAAAAGCCCAAAACGCTCCACCAAAGACGCGGTCGCCGTCATGCTCAATTCAATCTGCGCTTGCACGGCGGGGGTTTTGCGCCCCAACCGGAGGAGATACAGCGGTAAGACAGCCGATATCAATACAGCGACTATCCAGATGTAGAATCTGTAGGGCGGTTCAGCAAAAGCGGAGGCGACGAATAATAGAGTCATTATGAGAAATGCCAGCGCATACGGGCGTGATAAGGGCCGATGATCAGGATCATGGACGCCGGTGCGCCACCATAGAAAGGTCAAGATAAGTTGAAAGCCGGCATAAGATAAAGCAAATCCCGAAGCAGTCTCGCCTAGCGCGTCATGAGCAAACACCGCCATTGCCGCCACGGTGATCATTTGAAGAAAAGTGAATATGCGGGTGCGGATGTCATTGTTGCCATGAAGATCGTGATAAGCCGTCCCGTTTATCCAAGCCCACCAGGTAATGATGAATAGAAATGAGAATTCCGCGATATGCCGCAAATCAATATGAGCGGCGAGCGCGTGGGTCAATTCGGCAATCAGAACTACATAGACGAGGTCATAAAACAACTCCAAGAAAGAGACCTGCCGATGTTCAGGACGCTCGCCGATGGCGCGCGGTCGTTGCCACCACTTGCGGAAACTTCTCAACATGACGCTCACTGCCGCGCCATCTCCCGGTTTCGCAGCGATTCCTGAATCTCGAAGATCGAACCGGCGTTCTCCGGTTTGGGCAAGGGGATGATCACCGGCGCCGCCTCTTGCCGCGGGCGCACGCTCGGCTCGCCCCGAAGGACCGAGGCGCGGTAGTCAGCATAACTGGCGCCAAGCAGGGGCCAAGAATCAAGCGAGCAGTATTCAATGAGCAGCAGCCGCCGCGGATTCGCCGAGTGATTCGGCGTCGAGGCGTGCAGCGTGCGCGCGTGATGAACTGTGATGCCGCCCGCCTTAACCAGGCACTTCGCTGTTTCCCCGGGCTGGAAATCCGGGTCACTGACCGCGCCGACGAAGACGCCGTTTTCATGATGGCTGTAGAGCGCGCCTTTGTGCGAGCCGGGCGCCATCAACATGCAGCCGTTCTCTTCGGTCATATCATCCAGACAAACGCCGACCGCCAGCACATCGTCATTCGTATGCGGGTAGAAAGCCCAATCCTGATGCCACTCGACCGCGCTGCCGTGATCCGGCTCTTTCATATTCAGCTTGGTATTCTGACGCCTCACGCCGGGGCCGACCAGTTGCTCGACGATATCCAGGATGCCTTGATGCCGCATCGTCTGATCGTAAACCTCATGCTGCGCAATCGGATTCTTGATGCGCCGCAGCCGCGGCCGCTCAACGCTGTGATTGGGCTCCAGGTCGAAAATGTCGTCGCTATTGGCAACCGCGCGCGAGCGCTCGACGAATTCGTCCGTCACCCGCCGCAGCGCCGCCAACTCGTCATCGCTCAGCACATCGTCGACAACGATGTAGCCATTTTCGTGATAAAAGGCGATTTCTTCCGCAGACAACATGGTTCGCTATCCCTCAGGTGAATTTGTCCGAGAGTATAGAAGATTTGCCCCGTCATGACAATGTAGAGGCGAAGACGGGGATCCACACGCAACTGCGCGAAATTGTTACTTATTGCTATACTTGTATCGTTCTCAAGCAATGTGGAAGACCTAAGTTATGGCTGATCAACTCTCGCTCTTTCCACAGGTTCAGACCAAATTCCCCAAGACAAGGTATCAGGGTAGCAAGGCGAAACTAAGCAATTGGATTTGGGAGAAAATCTCAAATCTGGAATTTGAAACCTGTCTTGATGCATTTGGTGGTACTGGGACAATCTCACACCGTCTCAAGCGAGAATTCAAGCAAGTAACTTACAACGATTCTCTCAAATTCAACTATTGGTTTGGACAAGCGCTTATAGAGAATTCATATGTCGTGTTGCAGGAAAACGACGTTGAATGGATTCTCACCGCGCACGATGCGTCTTATCCGACGCTAATCGCAGATACGTTTGCGGACATCTACTTTCTGGAAGAGGAAAACCGGTGGCTCGACAAGGTAATCACAAACATCCACAGACTTGAGAACAAGTATAAGAGATCGCTTGCGTTTTTCGCCCTAGCCCAATCCTGCATCATTAAGAGGCCTTACAATCTCTTTCATAGAAAGAATCTATATGTCCGTACTGCCGATGTAAAGCGTTCCTTTGGCAACAAAACCAGTTGGGATCGACCCTTCGAAGCGTGGTTCAGACACTTTGTAACGGAAGCCAATCAGGCAGTTTTTTCTAGCGGAAAATCGTGCGCGGCGACAAATGTAGATGTGTACTGTGTTGAAGGCAATTTTGACTTGGTTTATTTTGATCCGCCGTATATATCAGGTAAGGGCGTTGGCGTGGATTTTCGAGACTTTTATCACTTTCTGGAAGGTCTAGCAAATTATGACCGATGGTTGGAAATGATAGATATGTCATCAAAGCACCGGCGGCTCAATCGAATGCCAAACGATTGGATAGACAAGCGTCGGATCTACCGGGCATTTGAGAAAGTGTTTGAACGGCACGCGGACAGCATTCTCGTTGTATCGTACAGGAGCGATGGAATCCCATCCGAGTCAGAATTGATAAGACTCCTCTCGCGATTCAAATCTGATGTACGAATTGAGAAATTTCGCAACTACCAGTATGCGCTTTCAAAGAACAAGATCTCCAATGAGATCCTCTTGATAGGTCAGTAACCGATGTCGGATTTCGAACGTCAGATGCGGGAGTATCTGCCAAGGTTTAAGTCAGCATTAGCAGACGATATAGGAGATTGGGTCGTAAAAGGATTCATCGATACTTATCGGAATATCTATACAATCTCCGCTGACACAAAGGTCATTTCCAAACTTATCGAGCTAATGCTTTTCCCGCTAATCTCGGAGTTTGCGCGACAGAACAACTACAGAACATACAATCAGTCGCGCATAACTTTCAATTCTTGCTACAAGAAAAATGGCGCATTGCGACAGACAGACCTGGAAGCGGCAACACGAAAAACATCGGTTCAGTAAACAACATTTCCGATCTGGTCAACGGCAATGGAGTATTCGCAACGTTAGGCAAAAGCACATTCGATCATTATTGGACAAATTACCTGACGCAAGACATGGCCCAAGCTATTGATTCCGATGTGCCATATCGCAATATAAACGAGTATCTTGCGTGGCGAAGTTAGTCCACCCCCATATCAAAAATCTGATTGAGGAAGGCGAAGATATCCACTTGCTCTTCAATCAGCTTCGAGGTCGCTTTGCCCAGGGCATGCCCGGCTCTGGTCAGGACGCGCAAGAGAATGACATTGTCACCTTCATTGGCGTATTGCAGGGAGGCGGCGAGCTTCTTGGAGTGCATCGGCACGACGCGATCATCATGATCGGCGGTGAGAATCAGGATCGGCGGGTAGGCTTGCCCAGTCTTGATGTTGTGCAGCGGCCCGTAGGCGGTCAGAAACTCGAAGACTTCCTTGCTGCTTTCGGCATCGCCATATTCGGTGGTCCAATAGCGCCCCGAGGTGAAGTATTTGAAGCGAAGCATGTCGATCGTCGGCACATGGCATAGAATCGCGCCATAAAGATCCGGACGCTGCAACATACAGACGGCCACCAGCAGACCACCATTGCTCCTGCCTTCAATCGCCAGCTTCCGGTTTGATGTATATTTGTTCTCGATCAGCCATTCCGCCGCCGCGTGAATGTCATCATAGGTGTTCTGCCGGCCGGCAAACATACCGGCGCGATGCCAGGCTTCGCCGTATTCGCCCCCGCCGCGGATATTGGCGACGACGAATATCCCGCCGTTTTCCAACCAGACCGGCAGCCACTCGCGATAACTCGGCGTCTGACTGAAGCTGTAACCGCCGTAGGCGTACATGATAGCCGGATTGTCGCCATTCAGGTCCAATCCCTTTTTGCAGGTGATGAAGATTGGAACCTTCGTGCCATCTTGAGACGGACAGAATGCCTGTCTCGTTTCGTATCGGTCAGGACCAAACGATGGCGCGGTCGTTTCGAAAAATGGTTCCAGGTCGCCAGTCGCAAAGTCGTATTGCAGGATCTGCGTCGGCTGCAGAAAAGAGGTCCAGGAGATGAACATGCTGTCGTCTTTGGCGCCGCCATAGGCGCCGGCAGACTCGCGCAGCGCCACGGCGCCCAGCCCGGGCGGCAGCAGCTCGCGCTCTAGCGAGCCATCTTTGTTGTAGATCTTGATGATATGTCGGCAAAGACGCATCGCCGTGACCACAAACTGCTGATTGACGATGGCGACGCCGTCGATGGCTTCTTCACTTTCCGGCACCACATCGACCCAGTTTTCGCTTGCCGGATCCTTGATATCCACCGCGACCACGCGCCAATTCAGGGCGCCATTGGTCGTCAGGATATAAAAGATATCGCCATCGCTGCCGATAAAGCGGTATTCGTCATCCAGATCGTCGAACAGGCGCACAAAGTCGCCCTCATCATCGATCGCTCGATAATACAGGCGATTGGCAATCCGCGATTCCCAAGTGATATCGAGAATGAGAAAACGATCATCGGAGCTGATCGAGGCTGATAGCTGAATGCCTTTCCGCGCCGGATCATCATAGATCAATACGTCATCAGCTTGTTGGGTCCCGAGTTTGTGGTAGTACACCTGGTACGACACCTCGGGATTCTCGGGGCCTTCGTCGGGCGCGCCATCGGTGTATCGGCTGTAATAGAAGCCGGCGCCGTCCTTGCGCCAAGCCACTGAAGAGAACTTGAGCTTGGCCAGCTTGTCGTCCAGATCCTCACCGGTCTCCACATCTCGGAAGCGAAAGTTGACCCAATCCAGCCCGCCGTCCGAGAGGGCGTACATCACAAGCCGACCGTCTGATGTTGGCTGCCAGTCAAAGATCGCGACGGTTCCATCATCGCTCAATTTGTTTGGATCGATCAGGTCGCGCTCGGGCTGGTCCCCCTCTTTCACATAGAGGACGGGCTGCTGCCGCAAGCCATCGTTCCGCATATAGAAGAGCCGATTGCCTCGTTTACGCGGAATCTCAAATTTGGGATAATCCCATACCTCGCGCAGACGCCGCTCAAACGTATCTCGCCCCTTAAGGTTATTCAGCGCTTCCAGCGCCAAATCGTGCTGCTGCCGCGTCCATTCCCGCACCTCGGGATCATCGGCATCTTCCAGCCAGCGATAAGGGTCGGCCACGGGCGCGCCAAAGAAGTCATCAACAACATCACCGCGCCGCGTTTCCGGATAGCTAAGTTTTTCCAACATCTTGTTTTCCTCTTTTGATCTCCATGCCTTCGCGGCAAAACGCGGGCAGCGATTTACAGTCGAAGAGCGACCTATTGAATCTGATAGCCCGCCGGCGGATCGACGCCGAGCAGATGCTGGACGAAGTAATCCCAGCGGCGGCGGACGAAGTACGGGTGCGCGGTGCAGGAATGCGGCTGGTTCGGCATGATAAGCAGGTCGAAATCTTTATTCGCTTTGATAAGTTCGTCCACTACGACCATCGTCGACGCGACGTGCACATTCTCGTCCATATCGCCATGGATCAGCAGCAGCTTGCCTTTCAGGTTTTCCGCATGGTTTTGATTAGCGGAAAAGACATAATGTTCGCCGACGGGCAGCCCCATATAGCGCTCGACCCAGGTGGCTTTGTCTAGCCGATGATCGTGATTGCCGGCCGATGACACCGCGACCTTAAAGAAATCGGGATAAGCGAACATTGCCCGGCAGGAGGCGTATCCGCCGGCCGAATGCCCGAAGATGCCCACGCGCGAAATGTCAAGGTAGTCGTAGCGGTCGGCCAGCTGCCGCATGGCGGCGATATGATCGGGCAAGCCGTTGTCCGGCAGGTTGCGATAGCTGTGGTCGTGCTGCGCCTTGGATCTTCCCGGCATGCCCAAGCCATCGATCATCACCACCAGGAATCCCAGCTCCGCCAGCGATTGCGCCTCCCAGAAATTCTTGTCGCGTTGGCGCGCGGCGTCGGCGAAGGCAGCCGGCGCCTGTATCGCCTGGGGGCCGCCGTAGATGTAGTCGATCACCGGGTATTGCGCTTCGGGATCCAGGTCCGAGGGGCGGAAGAGGACGCCGTAAACATCCGTGCCGCCATCGCGCGCCTTCGTTTTGAAGCGTTCCGGCTTGCGCCAGCCCGTCGCTTCCAAGGCGCTGATATCGGCGCGCTCGAGTTCGCGGATGGTCGACCCGTCAGCAGCGCGAAGCAGGATAACTGGCGCCTGATCGACCGTCGAATAATTGTCGATGAAGCAGCCGCCAGCGGGCGAAAAGGCAATGGTATGATCGGCATCTTCGGGTGTCAGCAGTTCTGGCTCGCCGCCTTCAAGGCTGACGCGGTAAAGATGGCCATAATAGGGATCACGATTCGCTTCGCGACCCATCGCTGTGAAGTAGACCCATCCGGCAGTTTGGTCGATGCGCTCGACATTGCTCACCTCGTAATCGCCGGCGGTCAGTTGTCGGATCAGGGAACCATTTTCAGCATCGTACAGATATAGGTGTCCCCAGCCATCGCGCTGCGAATACCAGATGACGCGCGAGCCATCGGCGAAAGCGCGAACGTTGGACGTGCCGCGCCAGACTGATGGATCAATGCCGGTGCCGCTCTCTTCCGATATCGCAATTCGGGCAACACCCGTTTCGGCGTCAATAATGGACAAGTCAATGCGGAAATAACCGCGCCCCTGCCGCAGAAAATATATCGTCTCGGAATCGGCGGACCAGCAGAGACCGTCGCCGTATACTGGCGGTCCATGATACTGAACTTCGATGGGGTCGGTATCGAGCGCGGTGACTGCGCCCGAAGTCAGATCAGCGCAATGCAAATACGCCAGCGGAAGAACCTCATCGCCCGGCAAGGGATAAGCGAATGAATGCAAAACTGGCCGAATGCCGCCATCCTTAGGAACGGATTGTACTAGGTGAAACTGCGGCGCCTCGCGCTGATCAACGCGGCAGAACAGCAGTTTGCCGCTATCGGGCGACCACTTGATGAAGGGCGGCGGCGGATGGTCGATGCCGCCGGTGGTCAATGGCGAGAGCAGATGCTCGCCGTAGTCGTTTTTTTCCGTCCCATCGGTCGTGATCGCTCGCTCTTCGCCGGACGCAACCGAGCGCGCCCAGATGTTATGATCGCGCGTGAAGGCTTCCCACTGATCATCGGGGGAGCGGAGGACATCGCGCGCACCCTTCGGCGATTCGCCAATGCGAGTACAACTGTAAGATTCCAGATCAATCGACCAGCGCTCGCCCTTTCCGTCATGGTCAATCTCGAAGACGATGCTGCCCCCTTCATCAAGAAACTCAATTTCGTCGAAGGGAAGACGCGCGGCGGCGCAAGGCGTCCCGGTTGCTTGGCTGAGCGCGGCCGCCAGCCGGCTGTGATCGAAGGCCTGGCTTCTTTCTCCCGTCGCCGGGTCTACCAGCACAAACTCGACGCCCGTGAGCGATTTCCAGCGATACCAGAAGCGATCGGATTCACCGATCCAATTGGGATCGATCACGAGATCGGAGGTCAGTTTTGCCGCATTGGCCGCCAGCAACCGTTCAGCGCGGACGTAGCGCTGCCTCATGTCCGGCTCGGCTGAGGGCTCGTGCCCGCGCGCCAAGTTCAGCTTGATTTCCATTTATGTTCCTCACAAAAACGAACTATTTCAGACAGTGAATCCCAGAGCCGGCCGAGCCTGTTTCGCAGCGCCGCCGGTCAGCCCGCATGTTTCTTATTTCGTTCGCGCCGATTCAACTTTGGATGTAAGGATCGAGGGCGTCGCGCAGGGCATCGCCGATCAGATTGATCGAAATCACCGTCATGGAGATCAGGGCGCCGGGGAAGATCATCAAAAGCGGCGCCTTGCGCAGATATTGCCGACCGTTGCTGAGCATATTGCCCCATTCGGCTTGCGGCGGCTGCACGCCCAAACCCAGAAAGCCAAGCGCAGCTGTCGTCAAGATGGCGCCGGCGACGCCGAGGGTAGCATAGACGATGATCGGCGCCAGGGTATTGGGCAGCAGGTGCAAGAACATGATTCGCACCCGCCCCGCCCCGAGAGCCTGCGCCGCTTGCACATAATCTTGCTCCTTGAGCGACAGCACATTGCCGCGCACGATGCGCGAGAGCGTTGGCGTTGCCCAGATCGCCAGCACAATGATCAGATTAAACAGACTTGGACCCAGCACCGCCACGAACAATATCGCGAGCACGATGCCGGGAAAGGCGTACATGACGTCTATGACCCGCATGACCAGTGTGTCGACCCAGCCGCCAAAAAAGCCGGAAATCAAGCCAACTATCGTGCCGCTGATGACGCCAGCGGCAGTACCGACAATGCCGACAAAGAGCGAAACGCGCGCGCCATAGGCAAGGCGTGAATAAAAGTCTCGCCCCAGCTCATCGGTACCCATCCAGTGTTCAGCCGACGGCGGTTTCATGCGCTTTCGCAGCGACTGCTTGTAGGGATCATGCGTTGAAACGACCGGCGCCAGGATGCCCATCAGCGCGATGAAGATTATGAAGACGGATCCTACCAGCGCAAAACGGTTGCGTCGAAATTCGTACCACGCTCGCCGCGCGCCAGATATATGCAGCAACTCATCAGCTTCAAGCCGAGCGATCTCTTTCTTGTAGCTTTTGTCTTGCCCAGTCAGAGCCACGCGGCCGCTCCTCCACCACTGACGACAGCCCGCGCTCGGTCATTCATAGCGAATGCGCGGGTCTACATATACCAAAAGCAAATCTGTAACGAGATTGGCCATCACAACTGAAATAGCAATCAGCAAAACCGCGCCCTGCACCACCGGGAAATCGCGCCCGTTGATGCCGTCGATCAAATACAAGCCGACGCCGGGCCAGCCAAATACTCTCTCGATAATGACCGAGCCCGACAAGATGAAACCGAAGTTTATGCCCAGTATGGTCACGATAGGAATCAGCCCATTGCGGAAGGCGTGCTTGACCAGCACATTGTACTCGGCAACGCCCTTGGCCCGCGCCGAGCGAACATAATCGTGGTTGATGACTTCCAGCATGCTTGAGCGTGAATAGCGCGCCAGCGAACCTGCGATCGACAAACCGATGACGATGGAAGGCAAGATCATATGCTTCGCGCCGCCCAGCCCAGAAGGTGGCAGTATGGGAAAAAACAAACCGAATACGAGGATGAGCACATAACCGAACCAAAAGTTGGGCATCGAGACGCCAAGCAAGGCGATGACCATCAAAGAACCATCTATCCATGTGCCCCGTTTGATAGCCGCCAATACGCCAAGAGGAACGCCCACCGCTATCGAGAGCAGGAAAGCGGCAAAACCGAGACGAAAGGTATGTGGCACCCGGCGAATTAGATCTTCGGTTACCGGGCGCATCGTGCGCAAGGAAGTGCCAAAGTCAAATTGCAGCGTGTTTCGCATATAGCGCAAATACTGCAGCGGCAGCGGATCGTTAAAGCCATACTTCTCGTTGATCTTTTCCAGGTAGGCTTCCGCATCTTCGCCCTGGAAATCCGGTGGCACGAACATCAAGGCTGGGTCGCCCGGCGCCAGCTGCATGGCGAACCATACCAGCGTAATCGCGCCAACAATTGTAGGAATGGCCAGCAGCAGGCGTTTTACGATGTATTTCTGCATGAAAGCAAGCCATCCCATAGCCCCTTCCCGCATCAATATGAGGCGCGACCCCAAAAATGAGGGAAGGGGTGAATGGTCCCTCCCGCCTTAAGCGAGAGGGAAATAGAGTTGAGTCAACACGCTACTCGTTGAGCCAGGCTTTGTGGAACAGCGGGATGCGGCCACCCAGCTCCCACACGATGCCCTCAACCGCCGGGTTGATGACATTGATCCAGGGCGAGTGCCAACCCCAAATCGTCAGTTGTTGTTCCAGGAAGATTGTCTGCGCCCGGTGTGAAAGCCGCTTGCGCTCTTCCAGATCGGTCGTTGCCGAGAAGGCGTCGAATGTCTCTTGCAGCTCCGCCGCCACCTCGACCAGATAGGGATCGGTCGCGTCGTCAATCTGGTAAATCGACCAGAAGGCGTCGGGCGCCCAAGCCGCTTCGATTGCCGATGTCACAGCGAAGAAGGAACCCTGCGAATGGTGGCCGAAGGTCCAGTTGCCCTGGTTCTCGCGCCATTCATCCAGCATAGCGTTCCATTCAGCCGTCTTGATCGGGGCGTCAATGCCGATCTCAGTCAGAAACTGCTGGTAAATCTCGTTGAACGTCCCCCAGAGGGCGAAGTCGGCCGAGATGATGTTGACGACCAGCCGCTCTTTGCCGTCCACACAATCGACGGTTCGATCGTTGCAATCGCGATAGCGGAAGCCATCATCAGCCAGCAGCCAGCCCGCTTCGTCCAGAATCTCGCCCGCCCGCTCCGGATCGTAGGGCGCCACTTCTGGCAGATCATCGTTCCAGTAGGGCGAGTTGGGCGAAACGCCACCGCGCGAGCGCTGCGGCAAGCCGAAAAGGATCTCTTCGATGATCGCGTCAAAATCGACCGCGTGCGCCAAAGCCTGGCGCAAGGACAGCTCGGTCATCGGATAGCGCGATGTGTTCAGGCTGATCATGGTCACGCCCGGTCCAACCGGCGTGTTCACCACGAACCGGCCTTCGCCCTGCAAACGCACGGCGTCTTCCGGCTCGATGCCATCGACATAATGCACATTGCCCGATTCGACCTCGATCAAGCGCACCGTGGTATCGCCATGAATGCGAATGGTGAGGCGATCCAAGAGCGGCGCGCCCTGCCAATAGTTCGGATTGGCCACATAACGAATCTCGCTCTGCGGCTCGTGCGCCTCGAACATGAAGGCGCCGGTGCCGACCGGATTCTCGTGGAAGGTCGAGCCGTCATCGCCCCAGGCTGTCGGGCTGATCTGATAGGCATCCGTGCCAACCGCTGCGACATAGATGAAGTCGCCGTTGGGTTTGTCGATCCAAATCTTGACCGTGTGATCATCAACGGCTTCCATCCGTTGTATTTTGCTCAAGCGCACATGACCGCGCGCATCGGGATCATCAAGCTGGCGCTGATAATTGAAGATCACCGCATCGGCGTTCCAGGGCGTGCCATCGTGGAACATCACGTCGTCGCGCAGATGGAAGGTGTATTCCAGTCCATCCTCGGAAATCTCCCAATCCGTAGCCAGGAATGGCATCAGATTGTCGTTGTCATCCACTGTCAGCAAGGTGTCATACAGGGGCCGGACATTGCGAATGCTGGGCCAAGTGGTTCTGGTCTGGTCCCAGGCAATCACGTCTGCCGACTGCATCATGATAAGCTCGCCGCCTTCGGTCGCGTCCTGCGCGGCGCCCGGAATGGCCAGCGCCAGCAGAGTAAGCGTGAGTACCGCTATGGTCAGTATCTTCTTCGACATTGTTCTCTCCTTCTTACATAAATTTGAGGTTTCTTTTCGTACGTTTCCGCATAGATATACCGCTGCACCTCCTTTTACTCGCTGAAACTCAGATACGATGAGTTGGAGCGCGGCAGCAAGCGATCACTGCGACGCTCTCCCATTGCGCCAGCGGAAACTGATTCATGCCACAAGAATAACAAACGCGCCCCGGTTTGCCAAAAAACCGCGTATGGTCCGCGATACTACCACAGCCCATGCGCGCCCCGTTTGCGCGCTTCTATCTGCGTCCGCAGCCGCGCCATCAGATCGACATCCATCTGCCGGAAGAGGTCGATCATATCGATGGGCACCCAATTTTCGATCAAGTACTCGCCCTCGCGCTTCCACCAGTCGAAGTCGCGCAGGGTCAATAGTTTGCCCGTTGCCGGAACGCCCGCGTATGTGCCGTTATGATGCGAGTAAGCGGTATCCCAGATGCCGCCGGCGCAGTAGTTGCCCTCGCCGATGCGCCCCATGCGCCGCCCGCTGCCTGCGCGCGCGATATGGCGATCGCCGAAACCCTCCAGCCAGGGCCGCTGGTGAAAATCTTCGTATTCTTCTTTGCTGAAGCAGGCGCCGATGCCGCTGGGACCGTACCATTTCATATCCGGATGCCAATACTTGTCCTGCTCCATCGAGCGTAAATCGCCCCCATCGCGGCTCCGCAGGTAGCGGCGCATGCCGAGCCCCATCGCCCGCACCAGTTGCTGGCTCTTCCGTGACTCCAGCGGATCCTGCTCCGTGAGCAGCAAGCCGTCCTTTGCCAGCGGACCGGGAATCTTGCCCCCTTCCGCGCCCGGCGCCGGCGGCAGCACTTGAAAGCCCGCCCCCCGCATCACCGCCAAGACATCAAGCTGAAGATAGGCTTCGGCGATCTTTCCCTCGCGCATCACATAAAAGACGCCGAACCAGATATTGGTCTTCTTCCCAGTCGCGGGGATGCCCAGCCAATCATCGGCGAAAACGCCGGTCAGATAACCGCAGCCGCTGACCCACTGCTCGCCCGCTTCGGTCGCGTATAGCGCCGAGCCGGCGTCAATGCCGCCGATGAAGACGTAAGGCTCGTGCTTGAGATCGGGAAAGGCGCGAAACAGCGGCGTCCAGAAACCGGTGATCGCGGCCTCCGCGCCGAGCAGCTGATCAATCGGCGCTGAAACATTCCAGTCGACATCGTCGCTCAGCGCCGCCCGCACCGTCGCCGGCACATTTTCCGCGCCGAAGTGATTCAGTTTCTGCCAGAAGTCCCAAACCGCTTCTTTGTTGGATTGGTTAAGTTGGCTTGACATCAGAAGTCCTTTACGACTCTAGGGAAAGTTCGCCCTCGCCGGCCGCCCGCAGGCCCGCCGCCAGCGCCTCAGTGATCTTGTCCACATCGTAGACGCAGCCCGCCCAGATGCCGCCGCTGGCCGCTTGCAGCGCCGCCCACAAGCGCGTGTCCGCAGGCAGCTCTGGATGAGGCTGCAGATCCGGATGTGGCGTCCGCGCTTCAAGCAGCGCCCCCGCTTCCTTTGCCGATAATTCACCCGCCTCCGCGCCCACCAAATCCACTGAGCCGCTCAGCGCCTCCCGGTCGATTGAAATCGCTATCAGGTCGCCATCGCGCAGCTTGCCGATTGGTCCGCCGGCCAGCGCTTCCGGGCCGACGTGGCCGATGCAGGCGCCGGTCGAAACGCCGGAAAAACGCGCATCGGTGATGATCGGCACTTCTTTGCCCCAGGGGATGAACTTGAGCGCCGAGGTCAGTTGATAGGTCTCTTCCATGCCGGTGCCCATCGGACCCAAGCCCGCCAGCACCAGCACATCGCCGGGCTGTATCGCCTCGCCTTCCAAGCCCTTCAGCGCCCGTACCGCCGCGCGCTCGGAGGTGAATACCCGCGCCCGACCGCGATGCCGATAGATGTTGTCCGCATCAATCACCGAAGGATCGATGGCGGTCGCTTTGATGACGGAACCCTGCGGCGCGATATTGCCCCGGGGGAAAACCACCGTGCTCGTGAGGCCGCGCGCCCTCGCTCGCTCCGGCGACATGATGACATCGTCGGGGTTGACGCCATCATTTTGCCGCAGCCGCTCGCGCGCGAATCGCCGCCGGTCGCTGCTCTCCCACCAATTGAGCACGGCATCCAGTTTGTCACCAGTGACCGTCAGCGCATCGGTGTTGAGCAGTCCCGCCGCCCGCAAATGAACCATCACTTCCGGCACGCCCCCCGCCATAAACACCTGCACCGTCGGATGATTGCGCGGTCCGTTGGGCAAAGCATCGACAAGGCGCGCTGTGCTGCGATTGACGCGGATCCAGTCATCGACCGTCGGCGGTTTCAGCCCGGCGGCATGGGCGATGGCGGGGATATGCAGCAGCAAATTGGTCGAGCCGCCAAAAGCCGAATGCACCAGCATGGCGTTCTCCAGCGCCGCAGGCGTCAAGATATCGGCCAGCGTCGCGCCAGCTGCCTTCAGACCGAGCAGCGCCAGCGCCGACCGCCGCGCGTTATCCAGCCAGACCGCTTCGCCCGAAGGCACGAGCGCGCTATGTGGCAGGCTCAAGCCGAGAGCTTCGGCCACCACTTGCGCAGTCGCCGCTGTGCCCAGAAACTGGCAGCCGCCACCCGATGAGCCGCAAGCCTTGCAGCCCATCTCGGCGGCGTAATCCAGCGTGATCAAGCCGTGAGCGAAGCGCGCGCCAATCGTTTGCACCGTACCGGCGTCTTCGGCGCCCTCGGCCGGCAAGGTCACGCCACCGGGCACGATGACGCCCGGCAGATCGCCGCAGCCAGCCAAAGCGATCATCGCCGCCGGCAGCCCTTTATCGCAGGTAGCCACGCCCATGACGCCATCGCGCGTCGGCAAGGAGCGGATCATGCGCCGCATCACCAGCGCCGCGTCGTTGCGGTATGCCAGGCTGTCCATCATGCCGGTTGTGCCTTGCGAGCGGCCATCGCAGGGGTCGGAACAATAGATGGCGAAGGGAATCGCATCCTGCGCGCGGATCGTCTCGGCCGCTTCCTTGACCAGCAGGCTGATCTCCCAATGCCCGGTGTGATAACCCAGCGCTATCGGACTGCCGTCTTCGGCGCGCAAGCCGCCCTTCGTGCTGACTATCACGTACTGCTCGCGATTGACCTCTTCCGGATGCCATCCCATCGCCACATTCTGAGTCATGGCGAAGAGATTGCCGCTCGCTTCATTCAGCAGCATCTCTTCATCAAGTGGCAGCGCGCCTTCCCGCCCCTGCCCGCGCGTGCGCGTCGAGCGCAGCAAATCCGCCCCGCCATAGATTTCATGATTCATATTCGGGCCTCCTAATTGTTTCCACCGAGGGCGTCTTCTTTTTACACAAGGAGCGTGTAAGAGCGTCTCGCTGAGACACCCGTTTCTCCTGTATTATTTCGCCGGGCGTTTCGGCGCCGCGAGTAGACACTGCGGGTCAAACGCCCCTACAACTTCTTGTTTGCGCCGGTTGTCTCTGTGTACTCGGTGTACTCGGTGGTTAAATACCCTTTATTGAATAGTTCAGGCAAAGCAGATTATGACACAAAAACGATTTGCTAATCAAACAGTCATCGTCACGGGCGCTGGCGAAGGCATCGGTTACGAGGTCGCGCGTCAATTCTGCGCGGAAGGCGCGTCTGTAATATTGAACGACATCCTGCCTGAACGCGCTGCAGCCGCCGCTGAGGCGATCGCAAGCGAGACCGGCGCGCCTTGCATTCCGGCGCCCGGCGATGTCGCTGATGTCGCAACCGTGCGCGGTCTGGCGCAATGCGCGGTGACAACTTTCGGTCAACTGAACATCTGCGCCTGCAACGCCGGCTTGACCTCCTGGGGCGACTTCTTCGATTACAAGCCCGAAGACTTCGAGCGTGTCATTGGCGTCAATCTGCGCGGCAGTTATTTCCTGGCGCAAGCGGCCGCCCGTCAATTTCGCGAACAAGGCGGCGGAGGCCGCATCGTGCTTATGTCATCGGTCACCGGTCACCGCGCCGTGCCCTACCTCAGCGCTTATGGCATGACCAAGGCGGCGCTGGAAATGCTAGCGAAGAACCTGGTGCTGGAGCTGAGCCCGCAAGGCATCACCATCAATTGCGTGGCGCCGGGCGCGGTCATCACGCCGCGCAACCTAAACGACGATCCGGATTATGAATCGCGCTGGGGCAATCTGATCCCAATCGGCAAAGCGATTCAATCGGCGGACATCGCCAATGCCGTTCTCTTTCTGGCTGCGCCTCAATCCGCCAAAATCACCGGGCAAACGATCATCGTCGATGGCGGCTGGACCAGCACCAGCCCGATTCCAGATATGGACTACGGGAAGGATTACGAGAATTAGCAGAAACGGTGCAAATGGGCGAATGAGGACGTCAATCCATCAATTCTTGCACCAGGCGATTGGTCGTCGAGAGCCGATGGGACAGCAAGCTCGCGATTAGCACGTGGACCGCCGAGGCCGTCTGCGGCGCTGTCTCTTCCATTCGGCGCAGCGCTTCGTGGCTCAGCCGCTGCAAGACGCCGGCCTCGGTCACCACTATTGAAGCGGATCGCGCATTGCCCAAATAAAAGCCAACTTCGCCAATCACCGCGCCCGCTGTCATGCTGCGCAGGCGCAAGACGTGACCGGCCTCATCGCGCAATAAAACATCGACGCGACCAGACTCGACAAAATACAGCGAATCCGATTCGTCTCCCTGTTTGAAAATTGTATCGCCGACTTTCGTCGCCATCCGCTCCAGAAATGCCTGCACCGCCCTGGCATCCCGTTGGCGGATAATCGCATGCTGCGCCAACTGCTCTTCCAGGTCTACGCGACCGGCGTCCAGCAGATCCGCCTCTTGCAGAAGGATGCTTTCGCACCACTCCAACGCGCGATCCAGATCGTCAAATGAAGCGCGATAACCGGGCTCGGCTTGTGTAATCCCGCCATCGGCAAGCAGCGTATGCAGATGCGGCGCCGCATTCGAAACCAGCAATTTGATGCCCTTGCCCGCCGTCAGCTTCTTCAGCTTTTGGAAGTCCACCATCGTCGACACGTCAAACCCACGTACAGATTTGAAGTCGAGAATGATAAACCCGAGCTGGCCGCCCTCAGCACTCGTGATTCGAGATCGCAAATGCTCGTAAAAGCGGTATGCGGTGCCAAAAAAGATGTAGCCCTGCAAGCGCAAAATCAGAATCTTGTCGCCCTCTTGCTGCAGCAGTTGGTTCTGCGCGAAGGAGCGGTCGAGATTGCTGCGATGGATGCTGCCGGAGAACTCTTGCTTGATAACATCCATCCGGCTGTATTCCAGTACAAATAACGCTATCGCCACAACGACGCCAACAAAGAAGCCGGCCAATAAGCCGAAGGCCGCAGTAACCAGCGCGATGACAGCGACCACGACATAATCTTGTCGCGGCAGCTTGAACCTGCTATCCAGAAGCCACTGCTTCAAGAACAGCAGGCCGACAAACATCAGCAAACCCGCGGGCAGAAAACGCGGTATGATCGCATAAATGAAGCTGCCGAAGACGAGCGAAAGCCCAAACATGATCGCGAGAATAAAGCCTGTAAGCCGGCCGTACGCGCGCATGGTTTCCACCACCGTTGTCATCGACGGCGTGTGATAGCCGACGACGCCGCCGCCGAATACGCCGGCGGCCACATTTGCCACCCCGTTAACTCTACATTCTTGATTGAAATCCAATTCGCGCTCGGTGATGATCTCCTGCGCGCTGGCTTTGAAGAATAAGTTGAGCGCGCATTGCGCAATCGTCATGACGATGCCACCGGCGCCCGCCAAGATCATGGCGGGAGTAATCAGCCCGACAGCGCTCAGATCGGGTATTTTCCAATATATCACTTCGGGCAATTTGGGCAGAAACCAGCCCGCCTCCTCCAAACCTCGCGGATCGCCATAGACAAACCGCGCCCAGGCATAGAAGAGAATCAGAGACACGATGATCGCGCTTGGCATGATCGCGGCGCTTTTGACCCGAGCGCCCAGCGCCAATATGCACAGCGCGAGCGCCAGGGAAGGCAGCCAGCGCAGGATTGCTTCACCCTCAAGGAGCAGGCCCAGGTTCTCCACGTTGATTCTCAGATCAGCCGATACGACGAAACCAGCGTTCAACATGAGCCAGCCCAAGCCAGCCATAAATCCACCGACGATGGGATATGGGATGTAACGGACAAAATCGCCTACACGCGTAATACCCAGCAGCAGCACGAAGAGCCCGGATAGAACCGATGAAAGCGCGATGAAAAAAAACACGAGAGAAAACAGCGCTTCTTCAGGCATATCAGCCGGCGCCGCCGAGATGACGGCGCCAGCGAGCAGCCCTTGGATGACCGCGGATGGACTCTGCACCAATGAAATCGTCGCATGATCAGAACTGAAGAGCGAGGTGACTAAAGTGACGATTAGCTGGCTAACAAGCGCCATCGCCAGGCCGGCGGCAAAATAACCCGACAGCTTGCCCTGAAAAATCAACTTGGAATATGACGGCGTCACACTGGCGAATACGAGCCAGATAATCGCGCCAGCGAACAGGCTTCGCAGAATGACCGCCGGTTGAAGCGCGTAGCCCAAGCCTTGGCGCAGGGTCCAGTTAGAGGCGTCTGACGGTAATGATTGTGCCATGGATATTACCAATAAGCGGCCATTGAAGCGCGCTGCCGCTTACAGCATAACGCATTAAGAGGATGCCGCGCTCGAATCTTTGAACGCCGATACCGCCCTACGACGCCGGCTGCCCAAAAGATCATTGCCCAGCCAGCCCAAACCCAGCAAAGCCAGCCCAAAGCCGCCCAGGATCATCATATTGAACTGCTCCGCGACCAGCCGCCGCCGCTCAATATCCGCCGCCATCAATCCCTGCGCCTGGCGCTTGCTCTCGATCTCGACCTCGCCGCCTTCGTCGTGGATCCGCGCCGCCATATTGCCGGAAAGCTGATTCGCCAGCATGACATAGCGAATCGCCCCGCCCGCCGCCAGGATGATGCCAACCACAATCGCGGTGAAGAGCAGGCGTTCCGTTAATTCAGAATCAAGTAACCTGCGCATAAGCCTCGCTATCAAAGCCTTTCTTGCCGAATGACATTCCAGTACTTACAATCATCCCACTTTGGAATCCAGCCATTTTACGGAAGTTCACTATGACTAGCAATGCAGTATCCGTCGGCGTCGTCGGCACGAGCTGGTGGGCGGACGCCATGCACTTGCCCGCGCTGGCCAGTCATCCCGCCGCCAACACCGTCGCCATCTGCGGTAGAAATCGCAGCAATGCGCGGCGCATGGCTGATGCCTGGGGAATCCCGCAGGTCTTTACCGACTATCGCGAGATGATTGAACGCGCCGATCTTGACGCTATCGTCATCTCCACGCCCAACAGCACGCACTATCCCATCGCCATGAAAGCGCTCGATGCGAGCTTGCATGTTCTCTGCGAGAAACCGATCGCCCTCACATACGCGCAGGCGCGCGAAATGGCGGAAACGTCGCAGGCGCGCGGTCTTAAGACGATGGCGCCATTCACCTACAGCTTCATGCCGACCGCCCGCTATCTCAAAGAGCTGATTGATGGCGGTTACCTGGGCAATCCCTATCATCTCAATATGCGCTACTACACCGGCTTCGCCCGCGAAGGCGATTACCGCTGGCGCTTCGACAAGCGGATCGCCGGCGCCGGTGTCATCGGTGATCTGGGGTCGCATTTTCTTTATCTGGCTGAGTGGTTCTTCGGCGATATCGAGGCGCTCACCTGCCGGCTGGGGCACACTGTCCCGCGTCCGCCGGTGGATCCCGAGGGGCAGCCTTACGACGTCCTTGACGACTCTTGCATGCTCACGCTGGAATTTGCCAACGGCGCGCTCGGCATGATACATTGCACCGCCCTTTGTTATGAAGACAGTCCCTTCGGACAAACGCATCACATGGAATTCCACGGTTCGGACGGCACACTGTATAGTTTCATCGATTGGGACAAGATCCAGCAAGTCAAAGGCGCGCGCGTCGGCGAAGGCATGATCCGCGAGCTGCCGATACCCGATCATGTATGGGGCAATGCTCGCCGCGATACAGTGCACAACACCTATCGCGACATGTTCCGCTCGGAAGACTTCATGATTCGCGGCTTCATTAACGGCATTATCAATGACAGCGAGCCCAGCCCAAGTTTCCAGCAGGGCGCGCGCATCCAACGCCTCCTGAGCGCGGCTGCGCGCAGCCACGAGAGCGAGCGGCGAATTGAGATCAAGTCGATCGCCGAATGAAGCCGCCGACGTCCTGACCAAGCGCTCGCCGTATACAGATTCCGCTTCTCGACTTTTTGCCATAGATGCCATGATTCGTTATATTCGCCGCAGGAATGCGTTTCTTTGAATGCTCGCTTAATGAACTGAAAGGTGTAAACAATATGTTGAAGAAAGTCTTCCTATGCACGCTACTATTCGTCTTGACGTTGCTCGCTATTGGCTCGGTCGCCGCTCAAGATGGCTTCGTCCTCCATGTTTTCGGTCCAACATCGCTTGACAACCTCGGCTCGATGGCGCCGGATGAAATCCAGGCGCAGGTGGAGCAGGAGGTCATTGATGGATACCTGGCGGAGAATCCCGATGTCTCCGATGTCGTTTGGGATGCGCAAGGTCCCATCGATGGCGGCGTGACGCGGCTCTTGACCGCGCACCTCGCCGGCGAGCGCATGGACGTCATTGGCTGCGCCGCCAATCCCACCAATGGCGCGTATGTCCGGCGTGGCGTCCTGCGCGATATCACCGATGATATCGCCGACTGGGTCGAGCGCTTCGAGCCAGCCTCGCTCGACGCCTATACCATCGGCGGCCGCGTCTATGGCATTCCGGTCTCGCCCGTTTCCACCTCGTCCTTCTTCTACAATGTCGATGTATTCAATGAGCTCGGCTTGGCCGAGCCGGATAGCTACGACGACTTCATCGCGGTCGCGGCGGCGCTTGACGAAGCCGGTTATGTGCCTGTCTTGCACCAGGGCAAAAACGTCTGGATGTGGCCGATGTGGTACTTTGAAACCGCCGCCCAGACCATGGGCGACTCCATCGCCAAGACGGTACAGAACCTGCGCGGCGAAGCCAAATTCACCGACGCCCAGGATGTCGAAGCGCTTGCGCGGATCGGCCAATTCGTCGAAGACGGCATCCTCGATCGCGATTCACTTTCGGTCGATTGGGATGGCATGCGCAGCGCCTTCGCCAGCCAGCAATCGGCGGTTTATTATGGCGGCACCTGGGAGCTGCCCTGGATCGAAGCGAATGTCGTCGATTTCGAATGGGGCGTCTTCGAATTTCCGCAGCTCGCCGATGTACCCGGCACGCGCGGCCACGGCGGCGGACCCGATTCGGGATACTGCATATACAGCGGGGTTAGTGAAGAAGCCTTGCCGCACGCTGTCGCCTTCCTCGAATACCTCTCGCGACCCGATATCGCCGATAAGCACCTGGGCATCATGGAGCCGCTTGCGACCTCGATCAAGGGTGTGACCGTTGTCGAATCAGCCATCGCCGATGACCTGCGCTCCAACCACTTCCCGAATACCGCGCGCTTTCTCGACTGGATCTGGCCCACTGAAATCAACGATGCGTTCCAAAGCGCCATCCAGGGTATCGTCGGCGGCACGATTTCCGCCGAAGAAGGCATGGCTTCGATTCAGAATGTCTTCGACGATCTCGTCTTCGACGGCTATTCCTACGATGACTGAGTGAGTTGAGCGCTTCCGCTTTCGTTTGGATGCGGGTGGGTCCGTCCAGCGCAATGGGACGCGCCCACCCGTCATCTTCAGAATCTGCCCCGCAAAAAGAGGACAAGTCTCCATGCCGAAAGAGCAAAAATTTGAGATAGGCTACCATCTGAATACTTGGGATTTCGAAGGCCGCCCGGAAGAGGGCTTTCCCTTCCTCGCTGACGTTGGCTTCGTCTGGTACGAAGCGCTGATCTTCAACAGCCTCAGCGATTACTTCGCCCGCCGCTTCATGACGCTTGAGGATTCGGGCCCGCCCCAGATGATGACTGACACCGACTTCTTGCGCCGCATGCATCTCTTCAACCAGGCGCAGGAAGACTACGGATTGCGGCTGTCTTCACTTTACGCCAATTGCGAATACACCAACGCGGCGTTATGGACCTACGAGCGCGATTGTGTCATGGCGGTGACGCGCTTCCTCCAGAGTTTCGGCTCCAAGATTCTCGTCTGCGGCGGCGGTCCGCCAGTGGGACGCAAGCCGCAAACCGATGACGACTTCCGGCGCTTCGCCGGCGCGCTGGAAGAACTGGGCGCCTTCAGCAACAAGCTCGGCATCCGCACCGTTTATCATCCCCATCTCGACTGCTTCATCGAAACGCGCGAGCAGCTCGACCGTTTCATGGCCATCGTCGATACCGACCTGGTGGGACTTTGCATTGACCCCGCGCACCTGGTCATCAAAGACACCGACCCGGTGGATATTATGCGAACCTATATGGAGCACATCGATTACATTCACTTCAAAGACGCGAAAGACTTTGAAGGGCTTGAGGGCTACGCGCGCTATCTATCATTCTGCGAGCTGGGCGCCGGCGTGGTCGATTTCCCCGCTATGGTCGAGATCATGTTGGAAAGCGACTTCGACGGGCTGGCGCTCATCGAGTTGGACGCATCGCATAAAACTGCCGAGGAAAGCTGCCTCGAGAGTATCGATTATGTCGTGAAAGACCTGGGCTTGAAGCTGAATATTGCCTAAGGCGCCGCGCTTTCAGGCAAGCGCATATTGGGAATAGAAGATCATTAAGACGCCTCCAAATCGAAATCGCCCGGCGGCCGCCGGCGTGGCGCGCGCAAAGCGCAGGCGCTACCCGCGCGTCTACCGGCATCTCTCCGCTTACTTGATGCTGACGCCGGCCATCATTCTCTTGATCATCTTCGTGATCATCCCAATTCTATACGGCTTCTACCTGAGCTTTCACCGCTGGGATGGCTTCAACTCGCCCGTGTTCATCGGCACGAGGAATTATATCCGGCTGATTGAACGCGATGATGTTTTCCTGAAAGCGGTGACGAATACGATCATCTTCGCCATTTCCGTCGTGCTGGTAAAGAATGTATTGGGGCTCTTTCTGGCGCTGCTGGTCAATCAAAAGATCAAGGGCGTCATCTTTTTCCGCACCGCCCTCTTTCTGCCGGTGACGCTGTCTTTCGTCGTTATCGGCTTGCTCTGGTCTTGGATCTACAACCCCACCTTCGGCCTGCTGAACGCCGGCTTGGAATTGGTCGGCTTGGATAGCTTGATACGCGCCTGGCTCAGCGATCAGGCGACCGCGCTCGGCGCCATTATCACGGTCGACATTTGGAAATGGACCGGCTTTCACATGGTGCTCTTCCTGGCTGGGCTGCAATCCATCCCCAAGGATCTCTACGAAGTGGCGATCATTGATGGCGCCAGCGCCTGGACGCGGCTGACGCGCATCACCTTGCCGCTGCTCGCCCCGGTGACCTTTATCAGCGTGCTGCTTTCGCTGAATGGCGCCTTCGTCAGAAACTTCGAACTCGTCTTCGTTATGACTGACGGCGGACCCAATCACACCACCGAGGTCGTTTTGACTCATCTGGTGACGCAAGCCTTCCGTTTCGGCAAGCTGGGCTACGCCTCGGCGATGGGCTTCGCCTTGTTCGTCGTCGTAGCGGTCATCGCCTTCAGCTATATCCGCATCGGCCGCAGCGGCACGTATAATTTCTGAGATCGCGAGCGCGCATGGCAACCGCCGCCGGACCAAGAAATCCCGAAAGCTTCCCCGATTTGTTTTCGCGCCTTCTCAGCGATAGGCTCAAGCTGCTGCTGGTCTACGCCATCCTCATCGCCGCTACCGTTCAAACGATTTATCCGCTGTTCTGGATGGTCTTCGGCTCCCTGAAAACCGATGCCGATCTCTTCAACAACGTTTGGGGGCCGCCGCGGACGATGATCTGGCAGAATTACGTCGATGCCTGGCGCATCGCAGACCTGGGCGCGCGCATCGGCAATAGCGTCATCATTACCATTCTCAGCTTGTCCGTTCTGCTAATCGTGTCATCAATCGCCGCTTATGCCTTGGCGCGCCTGCAATTTCCGGGGCGGCAGGCGATCTTTCTCATCATCCTGGCGACTATGATGATCCCGTCCGAAGTCACCGTCATCCCGCTCTTCATCGTGGTCAGAACCTTGGGCATCCTCAACAGCCGCTTCGGCCTTGTCTTCGTTTACGCCGGCACCTCAATGGCATTCAGCATCTTTTTGCTGCGCGGCTTCTTCATGTCGATCCCGCCCGAGCTCGAAGACGCCGCCCTCGTCGATGGCGCCAATCGGCTGCAGGTATTCTGGTATGTGGTGCTGCCCCTGGCGCGGCCTGGGCTGGCGACGGTTGCGATCTTTCAAGGCATGTTCTTCTGGAACGAGTTTTTCCTGGCTTTCATCTTCATCCGCCAGGCGGAATTGCAGACGATTCCCCTGGGCTTGGTGAACTTCTTTTATCGTTATTCGGCTGATTGGACGCTCTATTTCGCCGCGCTCAGCATGGTTACGATACCGGTCATCGTCCTCTATGTCGCGATGCAGCGCTGGTTCATAGAAGGCTTGACCGCCGGCGCCGTCAAGAGTTGAGCGCGCCTTACGTACGAATTGTAGGGGCGGCTCGGTGAGCCGCCCTTCGCAGCGATAGAATGCGTGTTAGGGCGAGCCAAGGGGCGCGTAGACACCGCCCGTCTCTCGCCCATACAGCTATCGAAACGATCGAATACGGAATAATGTCGGTTCAAAAATACTGCGCATAGAGAAAGCTCAATAAGTTGTTTTGTTCATGTGGGCGTTTCAGCTAAACGCCCCTACAGTTGGCAAAAGAATGAGTTTCAGATTTCGTATTCGCTGTTGCTGAGAAAGGGCTGAGAATTGGACAAATTACGCGTTGGCGTCATCGGCTGCGGGCAGATCGCCCAGATCATGCACCTGCCATATCTGAAGGAACTGCCGCAATTTGAGATTAAGGCGGTCTGCGATATCTCGGCGAAAGTCGTGGATACGGTCGGCAAGTGGTATGGCGTCCGCGATCGTTATGTCGATTACCAAGATACGCTCTCCCAGCCTGATATTGACATCGCCGCCATTCTGACGATGGATCACGCCGATATCGCCGAAGCGGCCGCCGAGGCGGGAAAACATATCTTCGTGGAGAAGCCCTTCTGTTTCGACCCGGCTGAGGGACGCCGTGTTTTGGACGCGGTCGCGCGCGCGGGCGTCAAGCTCATGGTCGGCTACATGAAACGATACGACCCCGGTTACGAATACGGCTGCGCGCGGATGCGAGCGATGGAAGACGTTCGGCTGATCCGCGTCCACGATTTCGCAGGCGATTTCAGCGTGCACGAGCCGCTCTATACGCTGGCGACTGGCGATGACATCCCGCAGCGCGCGCTAGACGACGGCGCAGCGAAAATCGAATCGGCGTCCAAAACGGCGCTGGGCGCAAGCCACGCCCACCTCGCTGGGCTTTACAATATGCTGCTAATGCTTTCGAGCCACGACTTAGCCATCCTGCGCGGCGCATTCGGCGCGGCGCAGGGCGTCCTTTTCAGCGATGCCATCTCGCCGACCGAGATTTTGTCCGTTCTTGATTTCGGTCCCCAGCGGCGCTGCGTCTTTGAAGCGGGTGTCTGGCCCGATTATCTTTGGTGGGACGAGCAGCTGACCGCCTACGGCAAGAGCGAGTCGGTCAGCATCGCCTTCCCCAATCCTTACGTCAAATACGCGCCGACAACCGTAACCATCCAGCAGAACGAAAACGGCTCGCCGATTACCAAGGTCGTGCCGGCGTCTCACGAAGAGGCCTTTCGCCGGGAATGGCTGCACTTCTACGATTGCATTCGCGAGGATAGCGAAGCGCGCACGACCGGCGCCGAAGCCAATGCCGATGTCGAGCTGGCTGTAGAAATGATCCGCGCCATCCAAGCCCAATGACGCAGGAAGTCGCCATACTGGGCGGTCTCTTCAATGCTTTCTTATGGGGATCTTGGACGGTACTCATCAAGAAACTGGGCAATTATCCTATGGACGCCTTTTTCCTGGGCATCTACATAAGCGCCTTCGTATTCGTATGGACTATTGTGTTGGTCGCGCTGGGCGAGGCGCTGTTCCAAGAACTGGCGCTGGTTTGGCGCGAGCAGCCGGCGATCATCATCGTCGCGCTGCTTGCTGGCGGGGTATTTGTCAGCGGCGTGCGCATCACCTTGACCGTTTTCGCCGCCGTCGGCTTATCGGTAACCGCGCCAATACAGACCTTTATGAGCCTGATTTTGGGCACATCGCTAGCCGCTCTCGCTGGCGGCACGCCGGCCGCTCTCGTCCCGCTTGATTTGACGGTCGCCTGTCTGCTTTTGTTCGCCGCCGCAATGGTCACCGTTCGGGCGCGAATCGTTCGCGACCGCGCGCTGTTCGAAGCGGCTCCCTCGCAATTGCGCGACGCCGCCGGCGAAACCAGCAAACGCCTGATCGCCAAGAACATGGCGCTAGTTGGCTTGGCATCGGCGATCATTACCGCCTACCCGCTGGGCTTGGCCTACTCGCTGCGGACGCCGGGCAACGATGACGGTCTGACGCCGCTCGCTTGCATGGCTGTATTCGTGACCGGCTCGCTCGCTGGCGCGCTTCTAACATCCGGCGCTGCATTGACTATCCGCCGCCAATGGTCGCAGCTTCTCCGCGCCGGCTGGACGAAGCATCGCTACTCGCTCATCGCTGCCTTAGCGCATTACGGCGGCAACATCATCAACGCCTACGCCACCGGCGCGCTTACGGCGGCCGTCTCCTGGCCCATTGGCACCACATCGCAGTTGTGGACCTACCTATGGGGTTTGGCGACGGGCGAATTCAAAGGCGCGCCGCGACGGTCGTTTCTCTTGCTTGCCGGCGGCGGCGCGCTCTATCTCGCCGGCATCTTATACTTGCGTTGGGCGCTTCTGCGCTCGCCCTAATCAATGATTTAGGAGGTCCAAGATGATACATGTGCCGAAAGAAGAACGAGAATCCAGCGCCAATATCTACGTTTCCGGCGGAACATCGGAATTGGAGCGGCTGCTCTCGGCGCAGGCGGAAGGCGGCGTTTCGGTCGCGCTGGTGCATTTCACCGATGGCGCCGTCACCCATTGGCATACGCACCCGGGCGAGCAAGTGCTATTGGTCACCGCCGGCGAGTGCCGCTTCGGCAATGAAGGCGGTGAAGGCGGCGTCGCCAAAACCGGCGATGTCATTCATTTCCCGCCGGGCGAAAAACATTGGCATGGCGCGGTCGCCGGCACGAACATGACCCACATGAGCATCACCACCGTTGGCGCTCCCAACTGGATGGAAGCGGTGTCCGACGCCTGATGCGCTTGGCAGAAAATGCAACCAAGCCGTTAAACAACAATTCACCACAGAGGCACAGAGGGAATAGAGCAGAAGCTGTGCCTTTGTTCTCGGTGTTCTCTCTTAAACTCGGTGTTCTCGGTGGTAAAGTATTCATTTACTTTCTTGGTTCTACTGCAAGCACTGCTATTGAGGAGGATGCGGGATGAAAGTCGCAGTCACTGGCGGCAGTGGACTCGCTGGCTACGCTGTGGTTGCGCATTTGCTCGACGCGGGCTGCGATGTCATCAGCATCGACCGCGCGCCGTCGCCGAGCCTGCTGCCGGACTATCGCCTGGTCGATTGCGCCGATCTAGGGCAGGTCGTCGGCGCCTGCCAAGGCGCTGAAGCCATCGTGCATCTTGCCGCCATCCCCCGCCCCATTCACCACAGTCCCGATCAAGTCTTCCGCACGAATGTCATGGCGACCTTCAACGTATTCGAGGCTGCTGCCGTATTGGAAATTCCGCGCGTCGTCTATATCAGCAGCATGTCAGTCTTGGGGCTGCCCTTCTCCTATACGCCGATAGAGTTGGACTACCTTCCCATCGATGAGGCGCATCCAAAGGCGCCGCAAGACGCCTACGCCCTGTCAAAGACGCTCGGCGAAGATATCGCGCTGGCTTTTGTCCGGCGGATGGCGGGGGCGCTGTCGGTCGTAAGCCTGCGCTTCCCTTGGATTCACACGCCGGAGACCTTCAGATCTGTGCTGAGGCCGCTTTGGGATGATCCCGCCGGCGGCGCCTCCAACCTCTGGGGCTATATTGACACGCGCGATGTCGCGGGTGCATGCCGGCTCGCGCTGGAAGCCGAAAGCAGCGGGCACGAGGCGTTCTACATCAGCGCAGCGAACAGCTTCATGAAGACCGATTCGGCGTCGCTGGCACAGCAGTATTATCCGCAGGCGCGCATTCGGTCGCGCCTATCGGGCAATCAGTCACTGTTTGACACAGCCACAGCGCAGGCGAGGCTCGGCTATGAGCCGCAATTCTCCTGGGAGGATTATGAATGGAGCTAGTGCGAATCCGCAGCATCGTTGATGTCATCCACGCCGAGGGCTTCCGCCAATTGGCGACGCCGCTGCGCAAAGTCGCTGATGGCGGCCGCCCGCACGCGCGCGTCGGCGGTCTTCGATTAAGCGACGTCAACGGCGAAGATGGATTATGATGATAAGATAAAGTCACTAGTGGGCTGACAGCGCCAGAGAAATAAGGGCGGCGGACATGGCTGTGACCAGGAACTCATTCTCCGAAAAACAAGCGAAACAGCAGCGCGAAATGTTCACCGCGTTCGACCCGGCAACGACCGCCCTTCTCATAGTCGATATGCTCAAAGACTTTTTCGACGACGGCGGCGCTATGGTATTGGAAGGCGGGAAGGCGCTCTATCCGCCTCACCAGAAGCTGCTGGCGGCGGCGCGCGCGGTCGGTATGCCCGTACTCTGGCTCAACCAGAGCCTGCCGCCCGACGACAGCCTCTTTGAAATGCGCGCGGTGCATTGCCTGGCTGGCTCCTGGGGCGCCGAGGTCGTAGACGAGCTGAGGGTCGAGGCGGGCGATATCATCATCCCCAAGCGACGTTACAGCGGCTTCTTCCAAACGTCGCTGGATCTCACGCTGCGCGAACGCGGCATCGATACCGTCATCGTCACCGGCGTGGTCACCAATATCTGCGTACGCTCCACCGTGCACGATGCCTTTTTCCTGCGCTACAAAGCGCTGGTGCCGGAAGACCTGGTGATGGCCACCAGCCCGCAGGCGCAGGCGGTCACCTTATACGATATTGATACTCATTATGGCGCCGTCACAAGTCTCGACGCCTTGCTGACTGTGCTTCAGCGGCGGCGGAGCGACGGCTGATGGGCGAAATACTGATTCATTCGATAGGCGCAATCGCGTCAGGCGAATTCGCTGTGCCGCTCATCGAAGGCGATTCGATTCTCATTCGCGCTGGCGTTATCGCGGCGGTCGGCAGCGGGCTGGCTTCCAGCGCGGGCGCGACCCAAATCAACGCCAATGGCGCCACCGTGATTCCGGGCTTGATCGATTCGCACGCGCATCCGGTCATCGGCGATTACAGCCCGCGCCAAAAGGTGGTCGACTTCATCGCAAGCTGCGTTCATGGTGGCGTCACCCGCATGATATCGGCCGGCGAGGTGCATATGCCTGGCCGCCCCACAGGCGCTCTGGGCACGAAGTCGCTGGCGATCGTCGGCGCGCAAGCCTGGGGAAACTTCCGCCCTGGCGGCATGAAAGTCCAAGGCGGCGGGCTGCTCTTGCAGGAAGGTCTAACCGAAGCCGACTTTGAAGAAATGGCGGCGGCCGGCGTCAAGCATCTGGGCGAAATCGGGCTCGGCGGTTATCACGATTGGGACAAAATCGCGGAAATGACGCTCTGGGCGAAACGCTGCGGCATGACCGTCATGATGCACATCGGCGGCGCCTCCATCCCCGGCAGCGACGCCATCGGCGCGGAACAAGCCATCCAGGTAAGACCGCATATCGCATCGCATCTCAACGGCGGTCCCACCGCGCCGCCCCTCGCGGATATCGAGCGCATCATCGCCGAAACCGACAGCGCCCTCGAAATCATCCAATGCGGCAACGCCGCCATCATCCCGCGCATCCTCGATCTTGCTCGGCAGCGCGATGCCCTCGACCGCGTAATCATCGGGACCGATATGCCATCCGGTACCGGCGTCCTTCCGCTGGGCATGCTGCGCGCGATAAGCTGGGTCAGCGCGCTTGGCGCTGTGCCGCCCGCGCAAGCGATTGCCATGGCCAGCGGCACGACGGCGAGCATCTACAAGCTCCAAGCGGGCAGAATTGCCGCGGGCTTCGAAGCCGACATGATCATCATGGACGCGCCGATTGGCAGCACCGCCAAAGACGCGCTGGAGACGCTGGCTATCGGTGATACGCCGGGCGTCTCCGCCGTCATCATCGATGGCGAATTGCGCGTCCGCAAGAGCCTGCATACCCCGCCGGCGCGGCGGCCTATCGAGTTGGGCTCATGAAGCGCTTCGCCGGCAAGGTGGTGTTAATCACCGGCGGTGGCGGCGCCTTGGGGCGGGCAAGCGCCCTGCGTTTCGCTCAGGAGGGCGCGCGTGTCGTCATCGCCGATTCCGATTTGGAGCGCGCCAATGCGGTGGCGGCGGATATCGGCGCCGACGCCATCGCCGCGCAAGCCGATGTGACGCAGCCTGAAGACTGCGACGCTATGGTTGCGGCGGCGCGCGAACGCTTCGGAACGCTGGATGCGCTATTCGCCAATGCCGGCATCGGTGGCGAAAAAGTTGAGTTCGTCGACCTGCCGATTCAAGAGTGGGATCGCGTCATGGATGTCAACTTGCGCGGCATCGCGCTCAGTTGCAAGGCGGCTATCCCCGCTATGATTGATGCCGGCGGCGGGTCAATCGTGCTGATGGGTTCGTCAACCGGCGGCTGGGACACGATCCTCGGCTCCGGACCGTATATGGCGAGCAAGGAAGCGGTTAAGGCGCTGGCGCGAAACCTGGCGTTGGAGCTGGCGCGTTATCAGATCCGCGTCAACGCCGTCTGCCCCGGCATCATCGAGACGCCGCTCAGTTTCCGTCAGGCAAACACGGATGCCTGGGGGAAATTCTTCGCCCGCTTCGCCAAGAGGATTCCATTGCGGCGCGTCGGGCAGCCCGAGGATGTGGCGGCGACGGTCGCCTTCCTCGCATCCGATGACGCGCGTCATATCACCGGCGCTTCCCTCCTAATCGACGGCGGGCAGACCCTGCAAAGCTGGAGCAACGCCCCCGATTCAGCCTATCCCTCAGAATGAAAGATCCCGCGCCCCGATTGATACGGTCTCGCCACTGCGATCCGATGCGAAAGCCGCTTCAATGACCGCCTGCGCGACCAGCCCGGCAGCGGCTGGAACCGGTGGCGGCTCACCCAGGCGCAGCGCATTCAGAAAGGCAGCCAGCTCGGCCGAGAAGCTATCCACCGGCGCAAGCGCGCGCCGCTCGATGCCACGCCCGCTGGCGATGACGATGTGCCCGGCGCGGTCGCCAGCAACGTATCCCGCCTCGCCCACAACCTGAAACAGGATGTCGTCAGAAGCCGCCACCGCCGGATAATCAGCGCCGACCCAGCCGCCATGAATCGACGCCAGCGCGCCATCGCCGTAGCCAATCCGCAAGAATACTTTGTCTTCGCCCTTGAACCCGAGCCGATTGTCGAGGCGAGCGCTGACTAGCGCTGGCTGCCTATCCAGCAGCCAGTTCGAAAGGTCAATCGCATGCGCCACATTATCGCGGGTCGTGCCGAAATCGGTGTACCAACTGCGTTCCGGCGGCGGAAGCTGCTGAAAGTAACTGAAAATTGAATAAAGCGGCGCGCCGATTTCGCCCGCCTCAATCAGCGATTTGGCGCGGGCGAAGACGGCTTCGTAGCGCATCTTGAAGCCAATACCCATGGTGACGCCGGCTTCATGCGCCGCCCGGCACATTTCCCGCGCCTGCTTCAGATTTTCCGCCAGCGGTTTCTCGCAGAAGATATGGAGTCCGCGCCCCGCTGCCGCCAAGACTGCCGCATGGTGAGATGGCGTCGGCGAGCATACACAGATCAGATCAATCGCTTGCTCATCCAGAAGGCGGCGCAGGTCGCCGTAAACAGCGGCGCCGCTCGCCTCCGCAGCCTGCTGAGCGCGCTCAAGCAGCGGGTCGGCAAGGGCTACAACCGGCGCGCCCAAGCGCCCCAGGCGCGCCGCATACTGCCGCCCGATTAAACCGCAGCCGACGATGCCAACGCGGATTTCATTGCTAGGCGCAATCATTGTTGTCTCTTCTCAATCAACGGTGAAGCTGTAAGGTTTGACCGGAACTGTGGCGCGGCAAAGAAGCGGCAATAAGAGCACAAGAAAAGCACGGGAAAAGCGCGGGAAAAGTACGGGAAAAGTGCGGGAAAAGTGCAGGAAGAGGCAAGAAGAGTGCGGGAAAATGCAAGGTTGTATAGATACAGTATGTATAGGGCAGCGGTTTTGGGCAAGGGCGATTCGAGGGGCTGGAAGATTCGGTGTGAAATCGTACAAGGTCGGAAAATGGGTAGGGAAGCACATGAGATGGAGTATAGCGCAGGCGGGAGCCAGCCGGACGACTATTTGGTCGCGTTTTAGCCAGGCTGAGTTTGGCGCGGTATTAGCGGCGCGCGCCTACGCCTTTCAACGTGAGTTCCCGCGCGCGGTGGCAAGCCACCTGATGCCCGGGCTGAACTTCCTCTAAAGCCGGCGTCTCCGTGCGACAGCGCTCGATGGCGTGGGCGCAGCGCGGATGGAAATAACAGCCGCCCGGCGGATGCGCCGGATCCGCCACCTCTCCCTGCAGCACAATCCGCTCGGAACGCAGACGCGGGTCCGGCTTGGGCACGGCTGATAGCAAGGCCTCGGTGTAGGGATGTTTGGGCGCTTTGAACAGCCGGTCGGTTTCGGCGATCTCCACGATCTTGCCGACATACATCACGGCCACGCGGTCGCTGATATGCTTGACCACACTTAGATCGTGCGCGACGAATAGATAAGTCAAGCCCAATTCATCTTGCAGTTCCAGCATCAGGTTCAGAATCTGCGCCTGCACCGATACATCCAGCGCCGAAACCGGCTCATCGGCGACGATCAAGCTGGGATTAAGCGCCAGCGCCCGAGCGATCCCAATGCGCTGGCGCTGCCCGCCACTGAAGGCGTGCGGATAGCGCTGCATGAATTCGGGACGCAGGCGAACCAGCTCAAGCAAGCGCTCCACCCGCTGCCGCCGCTGACCACGACTTCTGACGCCGCTGGCCAGCAGTGGCTCGGCGATGATGTCAAAGACGGTCATGCGTGGATTCAGCGACGAGAAGGGATCCTGGAAGATCATTTGCATCTGATGGCGGAAGGGCGCCAGCGCCGCTTTGGGCAGCCCCGCCGTATCGACCACATCGCCCGCGGCCGTCTGAAACAGCACCTCACCAGCGGTCGGCTTTAATGCGCGCAAGATGCAGCGCGCCGTCGTCGTCTTGCCGCAGCCGCTCTCGCCCACCAGCGACAGCGTTTCGCCTTTATTGATCTGAAAGCTGATGTCATCGACGGCCCGCACCTGACCGACGACCCGCCGCAGCAGCCCTCGGCGGATGGGGAAGAAGCGCTGCAGGTTTCGTACTTCCAATAGTGGGACGACCATCCGTATTATTACCCCGTTATACAGCATTGTGGGCGAGCCACCGGCTCGCCCCTACACACATTCGTCTAACTTGGCGGCGCCTCCTCCGGCTCATGATAAAGAAAGCAGCTGGCCATCTGCAACTCGTTGACCGGACGCAACTGCGGCGCATGGACATCGCATACACCAGCGATGCGCTCGACGCAGCGCGGATGAAAGGGGCAGCCCACCGGCCGATTATGCGGATGCGGGATCGAGCCGGCGATCGTCGGCAGCTTGGCGCGCGGCTCGGCGAAAATGCTGGGGATCGACCGCAATAGCGCCTGCGTATAGGGGTGCTTGGGCTGATGAAATATCTCATCAACCGGTCCACTTTCCACCACCCTGCCCAGATACATCACGATTACGTCATCAGCCATCTCGGCGATGACGCCCATATCGTGCGTGATGATGATGACCGACATCCCAGTCCGCTCTTGAATTTCGCGCAGCAAGTCGAGGATCTGCGCCTGGGTCGTGACATCAAGCGCGGTGGTCGGCTCATCGGCGATCAAGATCTTGGGATTGCAGGACAAAGCCATCGCGATCATCACCCGTTGGCGCAAGCCGCCGCTCAACTCAAAAGGATATTCATCAATCCGCCGCTCGGGGCGCGGAATGCCAACCATGCGCAACAGCTCGATGGTTCTGTTCCTGGCTTCCTCCTTGCCGACATCCTGATGCAGTTGAATCGTCTCCACGATCTGATTGCCGATGGTGTAATGCGGGCTGAATGAGGTCATCGGCTCCTGGAAGACGAGCGCGATCTCGCCGCCGCGAATGGCGCGAATCTCCTTGCCTTCACTATCCAGCTTCGCCAAATCGACGCATCCCGCTTCATCGGCGCGCCGCAATTGGATTTCGCCTCCCACAATCCGCCCCGGTTCTTGAACGATGCGCAGAATCGACAGGGCAGTGACACTCTTGCCGCAGCCGCTCTCGCCGACGATGCCGACGGTCTTGCCCGCCCCTACCTCAAAACTCGCCCCATCCACCGCCTTGACTGTGCCTTCATCGGTGAAGAACCAGGTCTTCAAGTTGTTAACGCTTAGAAGCGGCGCGTTAATCATCGCGACCATTTCCCCTTTACCAGGTTGATTGTCGGAGCGGCATACCATACCGCCCGCCATCCTAGCCACGAGCCTGCGGGCGACCTGCTAGGCCGCCCCTACAGATTCCACATTTTGTGAGCGCCGTCAGCCATAAGGATCGGCCGCGTCGCGCAAGCCATCGCCCAGGAAGTTGAAAGCCAGGATCACGATCACCACCGGGATCGCCGCCGAAAGCAGCCAGGGCGAAAGCGCCACGGTCTGTATATTCTGCGCGTCTTGCAGCAGCACGCCCCAACTCACCGCCGGCGGCCGCAGCCCCAGACCGAGGAAACTGAGCGCCGTTTCGCTAATGATCATATTCGGCAGCGCCAGGGTTGTCGCCGCGATGATGTGGCTAAGGAAGGACGGCGCCATATGGCGCAGGATAATCCGCATCTGGCCGACGCCGGCCAACTCAGCCGCCAACACAAAGTCCTCTTCACGCAAGGCGAGGAAGCGGCCGCGCACCACGCGCGCCAGATCGGTCCAGCCGATCAGCGAGAGGATGACCGTGATGGCGAAATAGACTTGCACGACGCCCCAATCTCTGGGCATTGCCGCCGCCAGCCCCATCCAAAGCGGTATCGTTGGTATTGAGCGCAAGATCTCGATGACGCGCTGGATTAACGTGTCGATTGCGCCGCCATAAAGACCGGAAATACCGCCCAGCAGAACGCCCAGCACCAAACTAAGGGTGACGCCAGCCAAGCCAATCAACAGCGAGAGCCGGCAAGCCACCATCATGCGCGACCATAAATCACGCCCCAACTGATCAGTGCCCAGCAGAAATATCAACTCCTCCGCATTACCGCCTTCGACCCCAATAAAATGGCGATTCGTCTTGAATAAGCCCAGGAACTTGTATTGATAACCCTCGGCGAAAAAGCGCAGGGGGACTTTCCGAGTCGGATCAGGTTCGTAAACGCGTTTGAATGTGCGCGGATCGCGCTTGCCTATCAGCGCGAATACATGCGGGCTGAAGCGGCCCTCGTCAAAAAAATGAATCGGCTGCGGCGCAATCAACGAGCGGAAAGCCTCGGTCTTATGCGGATCGGCATAAGCCAGAAAATCGGCGAAAGCCGCTACCAAATAAAAGGCGATGATCACCGCGCCGCTTATCATCGCCAGACGGTGCCGCCGAAAGCGCCACCACATCAATTGCCACTGCGTAGCTACCGAGACCCGCTCTTCAGCAGCCGTCGTTAGCAGCGGCTCCTCGAGTTCGCTCCGTAACGAGTCCCCGCCTGCGGCCCGCGGTTTGGCTTTGCTCATTCTCGCCTCTCAAAACGAATGCGCGGGTCAATCCACATCAGCAGAATGTCAGATATGAAGGTGCCGATCACGGTCATGATGCCGAGGAACAGCACGATCGTCCCTGCCAGGAACATATCCTGCGATACCAACGAGCGCAGCAGCAGCGGTCCGATGGTCGGCAAACTCAACACGAGCGCCACGATGATGCTGCCGGAAATAATAAAAGGAAACAGATAACCGAGCGTGCTGACAAAAGGATTGAGCGCGGCGCGCACCGGATATTTCAATATCAAGCGAAACTCGGACATGCCTTTGGCGCGGGCGGTGATCACGTAAGGTTTGCGCAATTCGTCCAGCAGATTGGCGCGCATGATCCGGATGAGTTGAGCGGCGCCGGCCATGCCCAGGATGATCGCCGGCAGCGGCAAATGCTTGATGAGATCCCACAGCTTGCCGAGGCTCCAATCCGCCAACTGGTATTCGGGCGAGAATAAACCGCCGATATTCGCGCCAAAGTAGCGGAAGCCCAAGTACATCAGAATCAAAGCGAGCAAGAAGCTGGGCACAGCCAAACCGATGAAACCGATGAAGGTGAATATGTAATCGGCGATCGAGTATTGCCGCACCGCCGAGTAAATCCCGATCGGCAGCGCCAGCCCCCAAGTGAAAAGCACCGCCGATACCGAAACCGCCATCGTCAGCCAGAGCCGGTCACCGATGATATCAAGCACCGGCGCCTGCCATTCCAGCGAGCGGCCGAAATTGCCGCGCGCAATCTGCTGTGTCCACTTCATATACTGAACCCAGATGGGACTGTCCAAGCCGTATTGCTGGCGCAGGTTCTCGGCGAATTCCGGCGTGACGTCAACGCCGCTGCTCGCCAATTGCGCAATATAAGCGGTGACATAATCACCCGGCGGCAGCTGGATGATGGCAAATGCCAAAACGCTGATCGCCCAAACCGTTAGCAGCGCCAGCAGGAAACGGCGGATTGTGTAGGTTAGCATGGCCTGTTGGTTCGTTGTATTGGATAGCTGTAGGGGCGATTCTGTGAATCGCCCTTTTGCATAAAATTACTGTAACGGGCGACCTGATAGGTCGCCCCTACAAATGGTCGGTTTTCGCGCAAGGTCTATGCTAGCGCCGCAAGAAATACGTCTCCGGCAGCGTGCAGCCGGGCGTCATGCAGAGCACATTCGCCAACTGCCGCGCCGGCACGTTGCCCATCGTGTTCTTGACCACGCGCGTACCCAAGACCGCGGGCGAACTGCCGATGATGCCCGCCTGCCAGACGTTCTCGGCGAAGAGCACCCAGAATCGCTTGCCCGCCTCGATACGCTCTTCCGGCGGAAGCGCCGGACCGCTCACCCAGATCTCCATCGCTTCTTTAATCGCGGGCGGCGGCTCATCGCCGATGGCGCCGCCGCTGCGCATCCAGTCGGTGTAATTCGGCCGCGCCCAAAGCCAGGTGTTGTTGTAATGCAGGAAGACATCCTCGGTGCCGCCATTGTCCCAGAGGCTCAACTGAATCTCGCCATTGTCAATCCGCGATTGCCACAGGCTGCGCTCCAACTGCTCGGGGATGACGTTCAAGCCAATACCTTGAAGCTGGCTGGCGACCATCTCAGCGATCTTGGGATAGGGGACAAAGCTGGCGCCGGGCGTCGTCAGCGTAAGGGTCAGCCGTTCGCCATTGTCCGCGCGCAGGCGGAAGCCGTCGCCATCTTTCGCCGACAAGCCGATATCATCCAGCAGCTGATTGGCGGCGTCGGCGTCAAAGGCGGTCCACAACGTCTCGTACTGCTCGCCCGGGTAATAGGGATTGGCCGCCGTCGGCACGACCGAGCGCGCCTCGCCCAAACCCAGCAGGAAGGTTTCATTGACCTGCCCGCCATCAATGCCCATCGAAACGGCGCGGCGGAAGTCGACATTCTGCAGCCAGCCGGCGATCTCGGCATCAGCGCTGAAAGTCTGACCGAAGAAGAGCAAGACGTTGGACCCATAATCTGCCGGATCCAGGCGGATCGAGTAATCGCCGCGCTCGGCGTTTTCCAGATACAAGGGCAGCTTCTGCAAGTCGATGTGGCGGCTCTGCATATCGTACTCGCCGGCGATGGCGCGCAGGTTTAGCACCTCAAGGTCTTCCGCCAGGGTCAGCACGATCGAGTCGATATACGGCAGCTGGTTGCCTTCGGTGTCAACGCCGAAGTAGTACGGGTTGCGCTCCAGCACGTAGACCGGGTTTTCCGCCGGCGCCAGCTTGACGCGCCAGGGCGCCAGGGTCGGCAGTTCCGGATTGCGCGCCCAGTCGTTCTTGGATTTCACCAGGTCAACCCAATTGGAATAACCACCCGCTTCCAGGATCGCGTTAAGATCGGCTTCATCAGCGAAGTCCGGATGGAATTGCTTGATGTAATGCGCCGGCGCATAACCGCCATGCCCATTCCAGCCGCGCCGCGCATGGCTGGCGATATTGCTGGAGGGCGTCGCCATCACTTTAAGGAAGAGCGGATAAGGCGCGCTGAAACTGTATTGCACGGTCAAATCATCGAGCTTGGTCAAGGTGGCGAATTCACCGTTGACCGACAAGAATGTCGACGGCGCTGGCAGAAACTCCTCGTTCAGGAACAATTCCTCGAACCAGAAGACAATATCATCGGCGGTGAAGGGCGCGCCGTCCGACCATTGGTGACCCTCGCGCAGGCTGAAGGTGAATTGGGTGAAGTCGTCATTGGCATCCCAGCTTTCGAAGACCCAAGGCTTGATCTCGTTCAGGGTGTAATCCATGAACAAGAGATTGTCGTTGCCCGCGATGCGGCGCGCGTTCCAGACATCGCCCGGTCCGGTATATCCGCGGCGCCATTGCCCGCCATATTGGCCGATATCATGCGCCGGCTGGATCACTACCGGATGCGCCGGCAAGCGCTCTTCAACCGGCGGCAAATCGCCCGCCTCGACCATCGCGCTCAACATTGGCGATTCGCTGAACATGGACGGCATCATGTCCATATCAGTGATGATCGTTGGTCCCTCGAATTCGCCTACAAGGAACGAACCCATCTCATCGGACTGACCGGCGGCTGAGAATACACCCAGCGCGGCGATTAGCAGTATAAACAGCAACTTCCTTGACATTACGTCCTCCTAATGGAATTCAAACTGACTGATACTGACACCTAAATTCGGCTTGCGTTCAATCGGCTCGATTCGATAAGGCTCCTTTCTCTTCGGCAGTGGAGACAACATGAATATGCCGCCCGTTTATGACTAACTCGGGCGAGCCACCGGCAAACCCCATCCCCCGGCCCCTTCCCCAGCCAGCTAGGGAAGGGGAGCAATACACGGCGGGACACAATGATTTTTGCGTAGGCGGCGGCATCGTCGCGCGTGTGTCTACAATACTCAAGCATCATACGGGGTTACCAATGCCTTATCATAGATCTCGTCTATCATCCGCATCGCGCGAAAACAATCGCGCAGGGTGGCGATCGGCGGGCGCCCTTCGCGCAGCCGCGCCAATGTGTCGCGTCCGAACTGATCGTAACGCGCGCCCTGATCGGGAATCGGCAGAGTCCGCGCGTGTTCGTCGTCGAGCGTCGCCGCTTCCAGCGTCTCGTTGCGGTCAATGATAGTGCAGTTTGCCGCCGATAGTCTGCCCTCGAAATCGCCCCCCGGCTTCATTGAAGCGTAGGTGTATCCCGCTTCCACTGTGCCGATCACGCCACTCTCTGAACGCAAGAGCGCGGCGCAGAACTCTTCAACCGCCGCCCCATGCGCGCGATAGCTAATTGCGGCGCCGAGCACGTCGACCGCCTCGCCCTGCGTATAGCGCAAGAAGCCGTCTACGGCGTGGATGCCGACGTTGCGCATGCAGCCGCCGCCGGCAATCGCCGGATCCAGCATCCAGCCGACGCCGTCCAGTTCGTAGCGTTCCGGCGGACCATTAATGACGCGAAAATGGAAATGGGAGCGCGCCCCAACGCGGCCCGCCGCCTCTAATTCATCAAGCATTGTCCACATCCCGCTGTAGCGATTGATCAGAGGCACAGCGACAAAAGCCTTCCGCGCCTCAGCCAACTCAACCAGTGGCGCGACATCCGCCGCCGATAAGCCGATCGGCTTCTCCATGGCGAAGGGAATCCCCGTCTCCAGCACATGGCGCGCAATCGCCGGCATGTCGATGTGGCGCCCCATGGCGATGACGAAATCGGGCTGCGTCGCCTCAAGCATCTCTTGATAGCGCTCATAGGCGCGCCCGCCTGATCGCGCGGCGAAGGCTGCGGCGACGCCCGGCTGCTGATCGGAGACGCCGACGATCTCCGCCCCCTCCGCCAACTGGAAAGAGCGCAAGTGCATGCCCGCATGCCAATGTCCCACTTCGATCATGGCGATTCGCATCAGGCTGCCTCCTCTTGCAGCGCACGCTGCTTCATATCACGCGCGAGCGACGGTCAGTGTCGACGGGCTGTGTCTACGCGCCCTACGCGACCCTCTGGCTAGCCCCTGCAGCCATTCCGCGTATTGTACAGAGACGATCAGTATTCAAGGATGACCACCTCGTCTTCTACCCTCACCGGGAAGGTCTCGACGCCGTCTTTCAAGCGCTCAAGCGCTTCCTTTTCGACGCGAACATCATAGGTCTTGACCCGCGCCTTTGACTCGAAAATGGTGCGACCATTAAGTATGTCGAATTCCCAGCCGTGCCAGGGGCAGCGCAGTATCTCGCCCTCGCGCGTCCACTCGATCTCGCCCGGCTCATCGGAAACCGCCAGCCCGGTCAGTTCGCCCAAACACAAAGGCGCGCTTTGATGGGGGCAGAGGTTGCGCAAGGCATAATAGACGCCGTTCACATTAAACACGCCGATTTCCCGTCCCTTTACGCTGACGATTCGGCGGCTGCTGGGTGGCAGCTCGGAGACCTTTCCCACGACATATCTGCCCATTCAGTTGGCTGTCCCAGCAATCGTTTTCTTCGGCGGGCGACTCAATGAGTCGCCCCTACTGTTCAGCATTTTGGCGGGCGGAGGCGGCGAATCCAAATCATCGACCGGGCGCGTCGCCGGCAAGCCGTACAACTCACGCGCATTCTCGCAGAAGATGCGGCGCTTCAACCCGTCCGGCATTCGCGGAAATGCGCGCTTGGGGTCATCGAAGTCCCAATGCGGATAATCCGACGCGAACATCAATATATGCTCGGCATCCATCATCTCGAAGATCTGCAGCAGATGGCGCGGATTCTCCGGTTCTTCAATTGGCTGCGTCGAAAATCGAACGTGATCGCGCAGGTATTCGCTCGGTCGGCGTTTTAACCAAGGCACTTCGGCGCGCGCGCCCCGCCAATCCTTGTCCAGCCGCCACATGATCGGCGCCAGCCAGGCGCTGCCCCCTTCAACGAAGACAAATTTCAGGTCGACGTATTTCTCAAAGACGCCTTCAGCGATCAAGCTGACCAGGTGGGTCATATAGATCGCCGGATAAAGCGTGTGAAATTCGAGGAAGTACGTGGGATAACCCAGCGGCGTTGGCGGCGTCGGACCAACCGGGCTCTCAACATGCAGCGCGACCGGCAAATTGTGCCGCGCGGCCGCCTCCCAAATCGGATGGTATTGACGCTTGCCGTAAGCCGCCTGCGCGCTCGAGCCCACCAGGACCTGCGCCAGATGCGGGTGACCCGCCAAGCGCTCGATTTCTGCTACCGCACGCTCCGGATGCTGCGGTGCGATAACGATGGAACTCTTGAAGCGACCATGCCCGTTGTAGGCGCCCAGCCAGGTATCAATTTGCCAATCGTTCCAGGCGCGCGCCACCTCCGCGGCGAAGACCGGATCGGGAATGATGCTGATGCTCGATGACGGAATCAAGATGAGGTAATCGGCGCCGATGCCCTGGAGCACCTGCGTCTCCACCAACTTGGGATCGGAGCCGGCTGGGTTGCCGTCTTCGGGAATGGCATCCAGCCGCCGCCCATCGCCCGGGGGCAAATATATCTGGCGGCGCGAGGGGATCGCCCGGCTGCGCCAAGGCTCGCGCATGTAGTCGCGCAACTCGTCCTCGTGCTGGAGATAAGGATGCACATCGCAGTCGATCAGGCTGACCGGCAACTCGCGCGCGGCACCCTCGGCGGCGGCTTGCGCCATTCGCTTCCCCTGCTCCATTGCCGTTTAGTTCCAACCCACTTTCGACATCACAGTATCGTAACGCATTTTTGCCCTTCGGTCGAAACTTCGGGATTGCGGGGAGTGGTGAACATCGCGGAGATTTCCCATTGGGCAAACACGGCAAATTTTTTTTACCACCGAGGACACCGAGGGAAAAGAGGTCACCGAGGTTGTTTTACAAGATTGAGCTAAGTCTGTATATCATCCATTTTCACCACTCTCGGATTGCGGGAGTGGTGAATTTTATCGATAGCGCGACAACCCCCCATCCCCGAAGGTCTATGTCTACGTGACCCGGCCCCTTGCCGTAGTGCAGTGTCTACGCGCGCCCCACAAGGAGGGAAGGGGAGTTTTTCAAGAAATTACTGGCTTTTGAAGTCCCTCCCTCATTTTGGGAAACATCCCCCAGCGGGTCGTGTCGGGCAGGTAGACATCGCCCACGGGCCGCCCCTACAGTGTATTCCGTTCATAAAGGATGTATCCTATAGAAGATGCTAGCGTGCGCCTGTTTGTCGCAGAAGAAGAGCGCCATAAAATGCCGTGAGGTTGTGATGATGAAAATAGTCGGACATACCATGGGTACGCCGGAAGCCACCTTGCATGAGGCGATTGATCTCTTTGCCGAGCTCGGGCTGGACGGCATCGAGATCATCTGCGCTGATGATTATGGCTGCGGCATAAACCTTGCAACAACCACGAGTGAACTCGCCGATATCCGGCAGCGCGCCACCGACGTTGGGCTGAGTATCGCCGGTCTCGTGCCCTATACCAAAGACACAAATCACCCGAGCGCGGCCGCCCGAGACAAAGCCGCCGCCGATCTGAAACGCGCAGTCGATATCGCCGTCGCCCTGGATTGCCCGGGTATCCGCGTTTTCGGCGGGCATGAAGTGCCGCCTACCGAGCATGGAATCGCCTTGGGCTGGCTCGCCGAATCGCTGCGCCAAGTCGGCGAATACGCCAGCGGCGCCCGCGTCCAACTGAACATCGAGAATCACATGGACACCATGGCGACCTCAGCCGAGATGACCATGGCAATTGCGCGCGCAGTCGGTTTGCCCAACGTGGGCGTCTTATATGACCAAGCCAATCTCGCCTTCATGAACAGCGAATCGTATGAGATGGCAACCGCTCTGCAAGGTCCGCGCATCCAGCACGTTCACGTCAAGGACTTTTATTGGCAAGGCGCCGACCGGATCGCGGCTGTGCTCGGCATGGGTATCATACCTTGGGCGGCGATCATCAATGCATTGACCGACCTCGGCTACAATGGCTGCTACTCAATCGAGTATGAGCGGCGCTGGTACCCCAATCAACTGCCGCCGCCGGCTGTGGGCATGAAGCAATGCCTCGACTTCCTTCGCGGGACGCAGCGCCAGCAGTAGCTTTCCTCCGACAGTCAGCGTCGGCGGTCAGCGTCGGCGGTCAGAGTCGGCGGTCAGAGTCGGCGGTCAGTGTCTACGCGACCTACGCGACCTGCGCGATCCTGATGCTTCGGAGAGGGTTTTGCAACTGGCGGCGCCCCTAATTCGGAATCTGGTCAATCGGATCGCCTCGTTCGTAAGCCAGCGCCGTTTCCACCATACGGTCGAATGTAAATTGGGGATCATAACCCAGCAGGGCGCGCGCTTTATCGGTTGACGCGCCCACCCCGCGCCAGAAGGGCATCGTCACCGCGCGGTAGGGTCGCCCGGTTGCGTCAGCCAATTTGCGCGCTGCATCGGTATAGGCGACAGGCGGGCAGCCGGTCATGTTGAAGGCTTCGCCGCTAGCCGCATCGCTCTCCAGCGCCAGAATCGTTCCAGCCGTCACATCGCGCACATCCGTGACAACCAGGCGCCAGGGCTCGCCATCGGGGTCGCTTACGCCGCAGACGGCATCCGGCGTCCCCAGCAAGTCGCGCATGATCGCCTTGGTTTCGTCGATGCGCTCCGCGCCAAACCAGGGGATGCGATTCTTGGATAGGGTCATTTGAATGAAATAATTGAGCCAAGCCGGGTGAAGCATGCCCAGCACCTCATTCGCCGCTTTGATTGAACAGTAGCGCAGGCTCGTCACCGAAAGCCCATATTCGCGCATGTAGGCGAAGCAGATCTCTTCCGAGAGCAGCTTGGTCAAGGCGTAAATGTCGATCGGTTCGCGCGGCGTTTCTTCATCAAATGTGATTTGCTGAGTGATGAATGGATTATAGATCTGGTAGGTGCTGGCCAGCACGAAACGCTTGAGCGGAGTCGACGAAACCAGCGCGCCTTCCATTAAACTCATGGTGGCGCGCGTATTGACATCGAGCATGCGCTCCGCCGGCGAATCACCTTGCGGGATCTGCGCCGCCAGATGCACGACTGCATCCATGCCATCCACTGCGCTCCGCAAGCGCTCGCCATCGGCCATATCCACTTCCAACAGCTCGACGCCGAGCCGCGCCGCTTTTGCCGCCTGCGGGTCGCCCGGCATCACCAGCCCGCGGATCTCATAACCGCGCGCCTTCATCTCATTGGCGAGGTTCGCCCCCACGCGCCCGCTGATGCCGGTGATCAGTGCTTTCATGCTGTGCCTTCCTCATCTATATGTCGCGGCAGTCCTTACAAGCAATCGACTCAATTGAAATCGGTCTTTGCGTCGTTTACAATATACTTGGTTTTTTGTGGTTACTATATAGAAGCCAAAGGCTAATGCGACACGATTGGACCTTGTTGTGCTCGGAAGTGGACGCTCCATCCTCGGGAAGCATCACATTGAAGAATGTCATAACTGCAATAAGAGTCGCCGATCGCTTTCGCGTATCGCCCATTAACACGATACTTTCCATTGATGGGCCGCTGTGGATCGTTTCGCAATGGACAGCGGAATTCAATGTTGACCGACTGATGCACACGGGCCTGCTGCAATTGATGACGCCGGGCGGGGAAGATGTATTGGATCAGCGCAAGCTGGAGTTCGATTTTCGACATACAACAGTATATCGATTTATTCACGGGATTCGTGAGATGAGATTTGTAGGTTTAGGTACCTACGAATTTCACGTGCTTGTTGCCGACTTCGCTGAACGAGGCGAGTGGGGACGAGCCACTCTAAAACTGGTCTAAGCGAAATTTAGGAGTTGTATGAGATGAATGAGCCAGATGTGACCTTCATATACGATGCCAAAAACGTTGTTGTTGAACATGCGCCTTCCGTTATGCCAGATCCCAATGATAAAGACGCGCCCAAGCCCAAGCGGCTGGCGCCCAGGCGGCCTAAACAGCAGCCGGAAGAACCGCTGCATAAGAAGGACGCCGACGAATAGTCGCCGCTGGAATCGCTGATATGAGCTGCTCTGGCTCTATGTCAGGGACTTGAATCCGATACATCGACGAATTGCCGCTGATATAGTTCGTAATACAGCCCCCGCCGCGCCAGCAATTCGCTGTGCGTGCCTTTTTCACGTACGCGTCCTTCATCGACCACACAGATGAGATCGGCGTTCACAATCGTGCTGAGCCGGTGGGCGATGACGATGGCGCTGCGCTCGCTCAACAGTTTGCGCAAAGCATCCTGTATCAGCGCCTCAGTGACCATATCCACGCTCGAAGTCGCTTCATCCATAATCAGAATGCGCGGATCCGCCAGGATGGCGCGCGCGATTGAAATCAACTGCCGCTGCCCGACCGACAGATTGGCGCCGTCTTCAAAGATTTCGGTCTCATAAGCCTGCGGCAAGTCACGCGCGAACTCTGAGACATTCGCCATTTCGGCCGCAGCCATCACCGCTTCCGCGGTCGCGTCAGGCGCCCCGAAGCGGATATTGTCGGCGATGGCGCCGGCGAAGATGAAGGGATCCTGCGATACCAAGCCCATCTGCGCCCGCATCGAGCGCTGCTCGACCTCGCGGATATCGTTGCCGTCGATCAGAATCGCGCCGGCGCTGACGTCATAAAAGCGCGCGATCAGATTGGCGATGGATGTCTTGCCCGCGCCCGTCGGTCCCACCAGCGCCACCATCGTGCCTGCTGGTATATCCAGGTTGATATCGCGCAGCACTGGCAGGCTCTCACGATAGCCAAAATGCACATCGCGGAATTCAATCCGTCCCTCAATCGGCGGCATCTTTCGCGCATCAGGACTGTCTTTTATCGCCGGCTCCATTCCCAGCAGATTGATCACGCGTTCGCCACCAGCCATCGCCGTCTGCATTGTGGCGTAAAGTTGGCTGAGTTCTTGCACCGGCAGAAAGAAGCGGTTGACATAGGCGAGGAAGGCGATCAGCGTGCCCAAAGTCAAGCTGCCTTGCGCGACGCTCAAGCCGCCAAAAAGCAGCACAATGCCCGTAGCCGCCAAGCCCAATATCTCGACCGTCGGCAGAAAAACGAATGACAGCGACATCGCCTCGACGTGGGCGTCGCGGTTAGCGCCGTTGACCTCATTGAATTTCTCGGTGCTGATCGATTCGTTAGCGAAAGCTTGTATGACGCGGATGCCGCTCAGATTCTCAGCCAGGTCGCCGATCATGTGCGCGTTGCGCGCGCGCGTCTTGCGGAAAGCCAGCTTCGCCTTATGCGCGAATATCATCGTCACCAGCACAATTACCGGCACGATCGAAAAGGTCACCAGCGCCAGCTGCGCGTTTAGCGAGAGCATCACAATCACGATGCCAGCCAGCAGGAGGCTGTCGCCCGTTAATGTGATCAGCCCTTGCGACAGCAACTGGTTGATCACGCCAACATCGCTGATGACGCGCGATATCGTCACGCCGACAATGTGATTGTCGTGATAAGAAAGCGGCAATTCCTGCAAATGACGGAACAGCGCCGAGCGCAAATCAGCCAGCATCCGCTGCCCCACCCAACTCAGCAGATAGCGCTGCGCCATGGAAGCCAGGTATAGCCCCACAAACGCGAGCAACAGCAGCAGTACAATCTCATCCAAGCCATTGATGTCGCCAGCGAGGATCGGTCCGTCAATCGCCAGCTTCACCAGGAAGGGCGCAAGCAGCGTCAATCCCGAAGCAGCCAGCATGGCGACAAAAGCGCCCAGCATTTGCAAGGTGTAGGGACGCAGGAAAACCAGCAAATGCCAGACGACCCGCAAGTTGAAAGAGCGGCCCTCCACCTTGTCGGCGTAAGCGTCTAATGTGCGGCGCGGGCTGCCGGCGCCCAAGCCTGATGTGCCGATTGAAAAGCCGATAGCTTACTCCGTTTCCGCGTCGCCTTGCCTGGCGTCCTTGCAAGGCTGTGGACGATAGGGCTTAGGCCGCCTTGGGGCAAGTCGCTTCAGCAGGGGCGAACCCTCGTCTTCAGGATAATTGACGCAGTTTTCAGTTGGATGATGACCTACCAGAATCTTCGTGTCGTGGACAATTTGGCTTTCAAATACTTCACGATGGCGCAACGCTTTCAAGATTCGTCTTGAGCTGCTGGATTGGTATTGTCGTCTTCCTCCGGCGGCGCTGGATTGAGTGGCGGTCGCCTGGGCGCGAGCCGCTTGAGCTTCGGCGCATCTTTATCATCGTGATAAACGAAATTAGGCGATGGATAGAAAAGGACAGTTTTGGCATCATCACTGAATTTGAATTTTAGGTTTGACATGATCTAGTCGCGCCCCCACTGAATCATTTCACCAAGAGGCAGGCCCGGCCCCATTCTCCGATCGGACCTATACTATCTAAGAAGACATGGAACTCATACAATCCCCAACCTTCAAACCGTAAGCTCGGGATAGCATAAACGATACGGAAAATAGTCGTTTCTCGCAAATCAATTTGCAGCCTATCCATCCATATAACATCGTCACCTCCTGGCGCAAGCATTTGGACTATAGCGGTAAATGATCGCCGGTCGCTAACAGACTCAGCTGCCCATTGAGATAACAGGAGGACGGGCGGTTCAAAGGGAAGCGCTTCACCACTGACTGCAAGTTTGCCTCGTTCGACCGCAGTACAGCTTGTCATTACATTGCCCAGGGTTATTGTGCCCTGTTGTTGCGGCTCCACTTCGGCGCATAGCAACGTCCAGTCATGACGCATCGGTGTTGTCCCCAGCGGCTTCCGTCATCGTGGCTGTTCTAGTTTACCTGAGCGCGAAGTTTCCCGGCAAGTTAGGCGCCATATCTCAAGCCAGCCAACTCACTCGCGCAAATTCCGGTAATAGATCTCGGCGTACAATCCAGACGATTCCAGCAGCGCCTCATGCGTGCCGGCGGCGGCGACGCGCCCGCCCTGCAAGACCAACACCTTGTCCGCCATCCGCACCGTGCTAAGGCGCTGCGCGATGATGAATGAAGTGCGCCCCTCCATCAGCCGCTCCAGCGCGATTTGAATCAAGCGCTCGGTTTCCGTATCGACGCTTGATGTGGCGTCATCCAGAAGCAAGACGCGCGGGTTCTTGAGCAAGGCGCGGGCGATGGCGACGCGCTGCTTCTGCCCGCCGGAGAGCGTCACGCCGCGCTCGCCCACTTCGGTATCATAACCATCGGGCATTGCCATGATGAAGTCATGGGCTTGCGCCGCCTTTGCCGCTTCGATCACAGTCTTGTCATCCACATCTTCCAGCCCGAAGGCGATATTCTCGCGAATGCTCGCCGCGAAGAGCACTGTCTCCTGCAGCACGATCCCAATCTGGTCGCGCAGTGAATTCAGCGTTACATCGCGCAGATCAATGCCATCCACGGTGATTCGCCCGCCGCTGACGTCATAGAAGCGCGGAATCAGATTGATAATGGTGGATTTGCCTGAGCCGGTCGCGCCCAGCAGCGCTACCACTTCGCCCGCCTCCGCTTCGAAATTGAGTTTGTCCAGCACTATGCGCTGATTAAAATAAGAAAACGAGACTTCCTCAAAGCGGACGCGCCCCGTAATCGGCGGCAGCGGACGCGACCCCGGCGTGTCCACGACTTCCGACCGCGCATCCAGGATAGAATAGATGCGCTCGCCGGCCGCGGACGCCATCGCCACCGCCGGGACGATCACCCCCAGTCGCCTTACCGGCGCGATCAGCTGGCCCAGGTAGGTGGTAAAAGCGACCAGCTCGCCCAGCGTCAGCCCGCCTTCAATCACCAGCCGGCCGCCCAGCCAGATGATGACGACCGTGCTCAAGCTGGCGATAAAATCGAGCAGCGGGATATGCTTGGTCGAGGTCGAGACTTGCGCCTGCGCCAGATCGAACCACTTGCGGTTTTCGCTTTCGAAGCGCTCAATCTCGGCCTCTTCCTGGGCGAAGGCTTTGACGATCTTGGCGCCGCGCAGGTTCTGCTCCAGCACGCTGGTCATCTCCGCCAGCTGATGCTGCAAGTCAAGCGACAGCGGCCGGTAGATGCGCCCGAAGCGATACGCCACATAAAGCAGCAGCGGCATCAAAATCATCGACAAGAGCGCCAGTTGCGCATTCATCAAGAGCAGCGCCACAAAGGTCAGCAGCAGCAGCACAGAATGCTGGAACAGGCGCAGGATCCCGCGTCCAGTTAAGAAACGGATGCGTTCCACATCCGATATCGAGCGCGCCAGCAGTTGACCGGTCTGCGCGCGGTCGTGATAAGAAAACGACAGGGCGCTCAGCTTTTCGTAGATGGCGTTGCGGATGTCGTAGGCGACGCCCTGCGACGCCATTTCGGTCCCGCGCCCCAGCACGAAATCGACCAAGCCCTTCGCCAGCGCCAGCGCCAGCAGGCCTAGCAGCGAAGCCCCAAGGATCTCCATATTCTGCTGAATGATGCCCGCGTCAACGATCCAGCGAATCGTCTGCGGTATGAAGACCGCCAGTCCGTTGCTCGCCAAAGCCAATACATAGACGCCGGCGGCGATGCGGCGATATTTTTTGAGGAAGGAAAAACTGCGCAGGAGGGAGCTGCTGGACGCGGCATTTCTGAGTAGAGGATTTTCTAAAGCGATTTTAGCCATAAGCGGTCTGGATGAAGCGGCGCTCGTCTTTCACTCGAAACGAAGCTCGCCATTTACCATAGCGATTTCCCCGCCGGCGATAAAGCCTGAATCTGGCGATGCGCGCCGGCAACCGAGTCGCTTTCATGCGCGGCAATGCGAGCGTCATGCTGATGATCTTCAAGCAAGCCTAAACAATGTCCTTCTCTCTTAACACATTTCCTCCACTTTACTTCGGGCGGCAGCCAACACTAATAGTATATTTGTTCTATATTATCCTGAATTATTGTTGACTTGTCATAGTGTCATGTTATATGGGTGTGGTTAAATTCATTGATAGCGCGACAAACCCCCATCCCCCGGCCCCTTGCCCCCACAAGGAGG
>JAPPFH010000014.1 GCA_028875185.1 Chloroflexota bacterium
AAACGAGGGATATATCAACACATTCACCACACCCGACAAATCAAAAGACGCCTGCCGCGAGCGCGGCAAACGTCTTCCGAGATTTGAAATAGCCTAATGCCGTCACTGGGCACAAAAAACGAGCGTCCGAATTACACCCCTAATCCGGACGCTCCTGGCAGTCTGCGCAGCGCTTCGGTGGATTTCACCGCCGCGAAACAGCCACAAGTATAGCTTGACGGCAATATGGCACAAGTCAAACTGGACTCATTTTGATTGGAAAACACGATTGAGCGCTCAGAAGACGCCCCGCAGCATTCACGGGAAACAAGACTTCAGCCGCGTTGACATAACGCGCGCCTGAATCAGCGGATGCTTACAATGTTCGTCGGAAAAACTCGGTTGCGGCTTCGACCATGGCCGGCAGATAGGCATGGGCGACGCCCTCATAAAGTACGATCTCCAGCTTGTCCGCCGCGCCAAGCTCACGATAGGCGGCGCGCGCGTGCTTCATCACCGCGTGTATACCTGCTATCGGCGAAAGCGGGTCGCTGTCTCCGGTCAATATCAATTGATGGCGGGGCGCGGTGACGGCGACGATATGCTCCATATCGAAGCCCGACGCCAGCATGCCCGGCACGTAATAGTATATGGCGTGCAGCGCCAAGTCGCCGGCGTCGGCGAAATCGCGATAGCGCGTCATTTGCGAGATGGGCACAACCGCCTTGACTGACTCATCGAGGGCGCCCACCCAGGTGCTGCGCGATGCGCCCAGGCTCATGCCGGCGGCGCCAATACGCTCGGCGTCCACCTCGGGCCGGCTGCGCAAATAGGCGAGCGCGCTCAAATCATCGTGCACCATCATGCCCCAGAGCGTCTTGCCCTGCCAAAGAAAATGCTTGAATAAGGACAGCTCGGTTTCGCGTCCGCGCTCGCGCTCGCCCGCCGGTCCCTGATGCTCGCGCTGACCGAAACCATAGGCGTCAACCGCCATGACGACAAAGCCGGCTTCAGCCAGCCCCAGCCCCGGGGCGAAACCATTTTCGCGGATTCGGATGGCGGCGTCCTTGCCCAACGGATACTTGCCGCCGTGCTCGTGATGATAAAGCACCGCCGGCGCCGGATAATCAATGTCATGCGGCAGGATGAGGTAACCATAGACTATGTCGCCGACGCCGTTGGTAAAGGTGAAGCGCTCCAGCGTATACGCCGCTTCCCGCCGAGTCGAAATGAGCGCGGCCTGGGGTAAAGCTGGCGTCGGAATATCGCCCAGCAGCCCCCACAGCGCTTTTCGAGTCTCTTTCGGATCCAGCGTCAGTCCCATTCGATTAGCATCCCCAGCGCGCTTCTGTCCCAATTAGCCAACTGCGCGTAAGCCGTTTGAAATTCGCGCCAATTATAACGATGCGTGATCAGCGGCGCTATCTGAACCCGTCCGCGCGCCATCAAGTCGAGGCAAAGCGCGTACTCGCGCAGTGGCGTCCAGTAACCGGGGCTGTTTTCTTGCTGCGGCCGCGCGCTCTCATGCGCGCCGATGACGCGCAGTCCCTTTTTGTGCACATCGCGATAAAAGTTGACCTCGCCGCTGAGGCCGCGCGCGCTGCCCGCCAGCACAACGCGTCCCCGCGGAGCCGCCAATTGGAAAGCCGTCACCACCGCCGCCGGCGCGCCCGTCAACTCAATGACGACATCAGCGCCATCCGCTCCGAGTTTTGCGCGCAGCTTGTCTTGCAAGCTGTCATCGCTGACCAGAACCTCATCCGCCGCCACCCGCTGCGCCAGGTCCAGCCGCCGCCGATCCAAATCAATGCCGACCACCGGAACGCCGCCGGACAACTGCGCCAGGCGCATCGCCAATATGCCGACGATTCCCGCGCCCAAAACGGCGACCGATTCGCCTAATTCGATCCGCGCCTTGCGCGCCGCCTGCATCGCAATCGCCATTAGCGCGAAGAAAGCTGCTTCTTCATCGGGCAATTGCGCCGGCGCCTTCAGACAATCGCGGGCGTCAACCAGCGCATGCGACTGATGCGCCGCCCGGCATACCACGCGGTCGCCCGTCTTCAGCGCCGCCGCGTCGTCGCCGACGGCGATGACCTCGCCGACGAAACTATAACCGGGGGAAAAGGGGAAATCTGGATCGGTGTTCGTCAGCTTGAGGAAGAAGGCGCGTTCCGTGCCCGGGCTGATCAGGGTGCTCAGCGCCCGCAGCAGCACCTGCCCCTCGCCCGGTTGCGGCGGATCAATCCACTGCAGCTCCACTTGGCCGGGCGCCGTGACGACGACGCGATGCCCGCGCATCACTTCATTCCGGTCGTGGCGATGCCAGTCGTGATGAAGCGCTGCAATATAGCGAAAACCAAGGTGATCGGCAGCAGCGTCACCACCGTCATCGCCAGCACATAATGCCACTGGATTTGCAGCTCGCCCTGAAAGGCGTTCAAGCCGACCTGCAGCGTGAAATAATCATTCTGGCTTAGCACAATCTTTCCGCATACGCGCTAATATATCGTGCTATGCTATGGTCTGCGACACGGGAGTATCGCAGTCACAGTGGCGCGCCAGGAAGTACCTCCTATGATCTCCTCCATTCTCTCGTTTTCAAAGCGGATTCTCCCGTTGCGACTGTCGTTGCCACTACACCTTACCGCATTGCTCGCTGCTTCACGAGCGGCAGCGAGAGCCCGTTCTGGGCTAGTGCCATCGCCTGAACGAGTTTCGCTGCGACCATAAAAGAAAGTTGTCGCCGTCGGCGTTGGCGGATCGGGATCACAGGTGGTATTGACCCAGCCCTTGCAGTCCCAACTAAAATTCGGGCAGTCGCCTGAGGTGCGGACTTTCCGCGTGCATTGCTGTTCCTGATGCTGAGTGCCGGGAACTCCGCCCGGGCACGTTCCACGAAAAGATTGTCTGTCAGTGCGGCTTTCATCGCGCGTCCGGCAAGACCGGTCTTCTGTCGGCTCCGGCCGCTTCGTGTTCGTCGGTGGGGGCGTATTGGTCGGCACGTCGGTTGATGTTGGCACGGGCGTATCAGTAGGGAAAGGCGTGTTAGTGGGCGTGTTGGTGGGCGTATCCGTTGGCGTGAAGGTGGGCGTGTCCGTTGGCGTATTTGTGGGCGTGAAAGTCGGCGTGTTGGTTGGCGTATCCGTCGGCGTGTTAGTAGGTGTATTCGTGGGCGTGTTTGTCGGCGTAGCCGTCGGCGTGTTAGTAGGTGTACTCGTGGGCGTGTTTGTTGGCGTGTTTGTCGGCGTGTTTGTCGGCGTGAATGTAGGCGTATCCGTCGGGTGGAGCGTCAACGGCAAGACGTGGCTCCATTCCCCCTCCTCTTCACAAGTGACGCCATCGCCAAGCGCCTGTACCTGTACGTCGTAGGGAACGCTGACTTGCAGTTCCGCAAACTGATAGGCGCGCTGCGAATCTGACGTTGTGGTAGTCAGCCAGTCGCCGCCCGGCATTTTCCAGCGCAAGCGATAGCCGGCCGCGCCCTCAACCGCGTGCCAAGCCACAGTCGTTTCCGCAACGGCGATGAGATCGTCCGGCGCTGGCAACACACAGAGCGGCACAGGCGTATCCGTGGCGGTAGGCGATGGGGTTGGTGTGTCCGTAGGCGTGAAAGTTGCTGTGTTCGTCAGCGTTTCAGTGGGCGTATTCGTTGAAGTGGCGGTAGGAGTTGCTGTCGCTGTGTTCGTTGGCGTATCGCTCGGGGTTTCCGTCGCTGTCGGTTCGTCGGTCGCTCCGGGCATCAGGGTAAGCGTGATGCTCCAGTTGCCCAGCAATTTATAGACGACCTCATCGCCCATCGCCCGCACCCGCACTCGGTAAACCAATCCCGCTTGCAGATTCTCGAAGGTGTACTGCGTTTGCGGCGGGTTGACCGCTTTAGAATGCGCTCGGCATTCGGCGGATCCAAACGAACGCGATAGCGGTCTGCGCCTTCGACGGCATCCCAGGCCACCGTGTCTTCCGAAAGCGCGCGGAAGTTTTCCGGCCTTGGCAATTTTCTAAGCGCAGCCAGAGTGGCAGTCGCTGTATCAGTCAATGTGGCTGTCGGGCTGTTCGTCGCTGTCGGTGTGTTGGTGGCTGTGTGCGTCGCTGTCGGTGCGTTGGTAGCCGTATTCGTCGCGGTGGCTGTTGGCGTATTGGTCGCTGTAGATGTAAGTGTTGCCGTCGGTGTGTTGGTGGCTGTGTTCGTCGCGCTTGGCGTCGGCGATGCGATTTGCGGAAGCGTCAGCCCAACAACCTTGCTCCACCGCCCCTGCTTTTCATAGCGTTGCCCATCGCCCAATGCGCTGACTTGCACGGAATACCTTAGGCCAGACCGCAAGTTGCTGAAGCTGTATTCGGTTTGCGGCGCGTCTACTGTCTCAAGTTGAAACAATCCCTCACCAGCCAAGAGCAGTTGGTAGCCGATTGCGCCGAACACTGGATCCCAAGCGACCGTGCTGCCCGAAATCAGACGCGGATTTTGCGGCGTTCGCAAGCCGCGCAGCACCACGCGAGTCGGGGTTGGGCTGGGCGTCGCGGTGGGGGTATCCGTCGGCGTGGCGGTGGGATAAGGGCGGCGCAGGATGAAGTTCGGGCTCCAGCGGCTGTCTAGATATGTTGAGGATTCGCCTGCAAGCGCCTGCACGCTCACATAGTAGCGCCCGCCGTATTTCAGTCCGCTCAGGCTAAACTTGTTCTGCGTGACTTCGGCTGAGACAAAATCCAGCGCGTTGAATCCAAGCCAACGGACATGATAGCCGCTTGCGCCGGGGATTTCGTTCCAATGAAGCGTATCGTCCTCGATACGGAAATCTCTTGGCAAAGCGAGTTGTTGCTGGGCTTGGGCAAGCGTGAAATTGAAGAAAATTGCAGCGACAAGAATCCCTGAGAGTGCGGTTATTCGCAACAATGTTGTCTCCAGTACGAGTGAGTGGATATATGGTCACATCTTTAGACTCTGTTCATACATGCCGCAATCGATATTCATAATTTCAATTTAGCCGAAAACCTTGCAACTATAGATAAGGATTGGCACAGTATAAATGAAACATTTCCACGGTGGTATACTTCTCAAATATTATGTGTTAATTCTGGTATGTATTGGTGAAAATATACCTAACTCACTACGCTAGGAGGTACCTCATGCCAATCGGAACCAAGAATAACGCGATCCCAGGCCTAGGCAGCCACCACATCGCCGTTCAGACCACCGATTACGAAGCCTCAGTCGCCTTCTACACCGATGTTATGGGTATGACCGAAGTCGTCGAATTCGAGACCGGCGGACGCCGCGCCGTCATGCTCGACATCGGCGATGGCAGCCACATGGAATTATTCGAGCCGATACCCGGGACGCAGCCCTCAGACGATGCGACCGGCGATATCGTCTTCCACTTCGCCCTGCAGACCACGGACATTGAAGCCGCTCTCGCACGCGTCCGCGCCGCCGGCATGGAAATCACCGTCGAACTCCGAACCGCCGATCTTGGTCCCCTTAGTGTAAGCCTGGCCTTCTTCAAGGGACCAAGCGGTGAGGTGGTGGAGTTTATGCAGGTCAACAATTGAACTCCCCTTCCGTAGGTCTGTGTCTACGCGACCCCAATTCGCTGGATGCCCTAAATAAAGATGGCCGGAGCGGGGACGGGGGATGGTGTCCGCGCTAGACCTCGACATAGACCCGCCCGTCGCGGATGACGACCGGGAAACGTTTGAGCCGGCGCCAATCAGTCAAGCATTGCCCGCTGTGCAGATCAAATTCCCAGCCATGCCAGGGGCAGCGCAAGATCTCGTTCTCGCGCCCCCATAAAAATACACCCGGCTTGGAGGGCAAGGTCGTGCCGCCGAGCTTGCCAAGGCAGACCGGCGCAAAGGCATGCGGGCAGATGTTCAGCACCGCCACAATCCGCGAGCCGGTGTTGAAGACACCTATCGACTGGTCCTCGATGCTGACAATGTGGCGCTGGCCTGGGGCGAGATCGCCCAGCGCCGCTACAAACACTTCCGCTTTAGCCGACACGCTCCGGCGCCTCAATATGAAAGACTTCCAGCGCATTGCGATACATCACTGCATCGCGCATATCGGCAGGCAGCTGCCGCAATGTGAAATCCGGCGTATCGCCATCCCAATGCGGATAATCGCTGGAGAACATCAGCATCTTCTCGGCGTCAAACATCTCCAGCACTTGCCGGAAGTGGTTGATTTCCTCCGGCTCTTCGATGGGCTGCGTAGTCAGCTTGATGTGATCTTGAATGATCTCGCTCGGGGGACGCGTCAGCCAGGGCGTGGTCGAGCGCAGCGCCTTCCAATTCTTGTCCAGCCGCCACATGATCGCTGGCAGCCAGGCGACGCCGCCCTCGACAAAGACATATTTCAGCGTTGGGAACTTCTGGAAGACGCCTTCGACCACCAGGCTGACCAATTGCGTCATATACGATGTCGCCAATAGCGTATGCCACTCCAGATAATTGGCGACGAAGCCGGCTGTGCCGCCCGAGCCAGCGATGCCGACCCCCTCCAAACCCGGATGAATCGCAACCGGCAGGTCATACTCGACGGCCGCTTCATAGATGGGATGGAAATAGCTGTGCCCCAGCGGGAAAGGCGAGCCGCTGACAAGCAGCACCTGACAGACCCGCGGATGCGCGCCCAGGCGATGGATCTCTTGCACGGCCAGCTCGATATTGCTGAAGGCGACCATGACCGAAGCCAGGTAGCGCCCATCGACCGGCAGCCAATCTTCGACAAAATGGGTATTCACCGCCGTCAGCGCCGCCGCCGAGTAATGCGCGTCCGGCGAGACGCAATGCTCCATCGCTTCCATCGGGTTCAGCACGGCGTAGTCGATGTCGTAGACATCCAGGAAGTGGCTGGCCATCGTCTCCGGCGATCTTTCAATGCGCCGCCCGTCTTCGGTCACAGCATCCGATTTCATCACGCCGTTGGGATTATAAAGATTGGGGTGCCCCGCGCCGTGATCCCCGCGCAGGTAGCGGCCGCGCCAGGGCTCGTCAAGGTACTCCGCCACTTGCTCGTGGATGGGCACGGGATGAAGGTCTGTATCAATGATCATTCGTGGCTTGGGCATGGGGCGCTCGCCTGCCTGTCTCATCACCTGAAATATAACACATGGTTTGCAGTATCCCATTCGATACAATACACTAACATGGTCGAACAAAGTTCAATCAAGCCTAAAGGTTAAAGAAAGGACTGATCATGAAAGTCAAGATTCTGCTTGTTCTATTGATTGTGGGCCTGCTTGTTCCATTCGCGGGGGCGCAGGACGAACCGGTGACGATCACCGCCTGGGGTCACAATCACCTGCCGCGCGTCGAACTCGACCAAGAAATGATCGCCGCCTTCATGGAGGCCAATCCGCATATCACGGTTGAGTACGAGCCCGTGCCGTCGGACTACTATGCCGTGCTGAATACCGCGCTCGCATCCGGCGCTGGACCCACCGCCTTCAACCAATTCACGCCTTTCAGCGCCCAGTTCTTCCTCCAGGGCATCCTTGACCCGGTTGACCCGGCTGGCTGGGGTCTGGAATCGATCGATGATATAATGGCCCTTTACGGTAGCGGCGACATGGCCGAGGGCATGCTCGCCGGCGCCACCTACGATGGCACGCTCTACGGCATTCCCACGGAAATGAGCGCCTACGCCTGCTATGTCAACCTGGACTCCTGGGCTGATGCGGGCTTGGACCCGGCCGAGGACTGGCCCTACACCTATGAAGGCATGGTCGAGGTCGCCGAGAAGTTGACCATCCGCGATGAAAACGGCGTCATCACCCGGCGCGGTTTCGACTTCAATTGGTCGGCGGCTATCTACATGATGCTGCACTTCGTCCCGATGGTGCAGCAGCTCGGCGGCGAAATGATCGACGAGGTCAACTACGTCGCGGACATCAACACGCCCGAGGTGAAGCGCGTGCTTGAATATTGGAACAACTGGGCGAACGAATGGAACCTGGGCGGTCCGGAATACGTCGTCTCGCGCACTGGTTTCCGCGGCGAGGAGCGGATGGCGACTGAATGCACGATGGGCAATTGGGCGGTGCCGGGCCTGGAAGCTGAAGACAGCTTCGCGCCCAACTACGCCATCTATCCGCAGCTGCGCTTTGCAGACGCGGTTAACCCCAACGGCTTCGCCAACTATGGCTTCTACTGGATGGTCAACGCCAACGCTTCCGAGGCGGAGCAGGCAGCCGCCTGGAAGCTGATCGCCTGGCTATCGAGCCGGCCCGATCGCTACCTCAACGAAGCTGGCTTGTTCCAGCCGAAAGCCGCCTACCTGGAGAGCGAAGAATTCCAGAACAATGAGATCATGCCGGTCTTCCTGGACGAAATCGCGTCCAGCTACTTCCACCCGCGTTTCGCCGGGTTCAACGAGGTGATTGACGCCATCATGCGCATGCGCGATCGCGTCGTCATCGCCGGTGAAGACATCGATACCGTGCTGGCGGAGACCGACGACGAAGTCAACGC
>JAPPFH010000090.1 GCA_028875185.1 Chloroflexota bacterium
TCCCCCTTCCTTAGCTTGCTGGGGAAGGGGGTTGGGGGGATGGGGTGTAATCGGCAAGGCAGCTTAGCCCAGTACCGGACAAGCCTTACAGTTTTCGCACTTGGAGTTGCTTGTGCTTGGCACATCGACGCATCCATAGCCAATCGGATGAAACCTGTCCTGTCCTCAGTCTTTATGGGGTCGCGTAGACACTGACCCGTCGGGGAGGGGTTTGGGGTGGGGGTAGCGCGCGTACATTGCTCGGATACTCTTGCAAAAAACACTAGCGGACAAGCCTTAGATGACCGCGATGGCGCGCGGACAATCTAATAGCCCTTGGCGCGGTCGAGTTGATTTAGCAGCGGGCGATTCTCGAGGTATCGGCGCAGATTCTCCTTGAAAACGAGCGCCGCCTTGTCATGATAATCGCGCGTGAAGCCGGAGAAATGCGGCGTGATGATGACATTGTCGAGATTCCACAGCGGGCTGGTATTCGGCAGCGGTTCTTCTTCAAAGACATCAAGCGCGGCGCCACCAATTTGACCCGAGGACAAAGCCGTGATCAGAGCCTTTTCATCGACAATGGCGCCACGAGATACATTCACCAGCACCGCCGTTTCCTTCATCGCTTCAAACACGTCTTCGCCGATTAGATGCTCGGTTGCGGCGGTCTGCGGCGTTGTCACCACCAGGTAATCGCAATCTTTCGCCATTGAGGCGACCGTCTCCGCGGGATAAATGCGGTCGGGGATATCGCCGCCGGGATCGCCCGTGCCGGCCATGGCGAAAGCGTTTACTTCGGCGGTGTTGCTCAAATCGCGCTTTGCCGCCAACACGGTCATACCCATATTGGCGCAAAGACGCGCCAACTCGCGGCCGATGCTGCCATAACCGACGATGCCTACCGTCCGCCGGTCCATATCTACCGGCGTGAACAGCTCATGCGGACTTTGGGGCCATTCGGCTTTGTTCTGCAACTCGAAAGCCGCGCGCATCTGATAATTGAACATCAGCATCATCATCAGGCAGTAATGCGCCATGTTGGTGGCGTGGATGCCGCTGGTGGAGGTCACGATGATATCTTCCGCCTGCACGATGCTGTGCGCCAAGGCATGGTTCATGCCGGCAGTATTCATCTGAATCCAGCGCAGCTTGGGCGCCTCTTCCGGCTCGGGATAATAACCCGTGGTGTAGAGGATTTCAGTTCGCGCCATGACATCAGGCGGCACATCGGGGAAGTGGCGTTCCACCCGCAGCCGCGGCGAAATCTCGCGCAATTCGATTAGGATCTCATCGGAGAAATCCATGGCTAACGTGACCGCAATCGGTTCGGCTTCCGCCATTCCGCGCGTCCTCCAGGCGCATTACGCTCACCAACTTAGAGAGCGCCTCAAGCGCAAGGTTAGCATGTCGCATGCCCGCGGTCAATGCGGACGTGGGTCTAGCAGGCGCTTGTTCGATGCGATAAGATAATCGTAAGCATGCGCGATTCGCGGTAAAGGAGATGTCATGAGCGAGTGGGAAGACATCACGATTATAAAGCACGACAATGAGCGAAGTAAGCGCCCGAAACCCGACGATACCGAACTCAGTCGGCAGATATTTGTGCTGTCATCTATGCCGCCAACGCGCTGGGCTGATATCTGTAACGCCGCCTTGCTTGGGACGCCTGGCAGGCTAGGCAGAGAGGCGGAAGTCCAGGGGCAGAATCTGGTCGTCTGGGGCGGTCCCCAGATTTTTGACGAGCATGACGCTGAGCATCTCAAAAAGCTGGTTGCTTACGCCAACGAAATGTACCGTGAGATCCTGGAGCCCGCAAATCTCAGCGGCCTCGATGCATTTGGCTAGAGAGGAGCGCCTCTAAATGTTAGATGAAAACCTCTTATTGGGTTTCGCTGGAGGATTGATTGCGGTATTGGGCGGGGTATGAACGGCGTACCGATTGCTTGGACACGCCGTATACCGAGAACTTGACCAACAGCGAGAGCGGATCAATATGCTTCAGAATCAAGTCAATAAGGATGCTGAAAACGCCATCGAGCGGAATAACCGCGAAATGGAGTCACGTCATCAAATGGAGAGAGACTCTTTCGCTGCCCGCGCTAACCTAAGCAGTCGGATTCAACATCTGGAAACACAGCTTCGACGGAGAACCACCGACGAGCAAGACGATTGACAGGAAATTCGTATCTTAGCGAGGAGACAATGGGCTTACTTGACGGCAAGATCGCGCTGATATTCGGGGTCGCCAACAAAAACTCCATCGGCTGGGGCATCGCCCAAGCCTTGCGCCGCGAGGGCGCAACCATCGCCTTAAGCTACGCGATGGACAAGTTGGAGCGGCGCGTACGGCCCCTGGGCGAGTCCATCGGCTGCGAGCTTTTCGTCCAAGCCGATGTCTCCCAAGCCGACGAGATGGACGCGGTCTTCGCCGCCGTGGAAGAGAAATACGGGCGGCTGGATGTGCTGGCGCACTCGGTGGCTTTTGCCGAACGCGACGCCCTCGGCGGGCGCTTCGTCGACATGCGGCGCGAAGCCTTGCTCAGCGCCATCGATGTCAGCGCCGTCAGTTTAATCGAAATGACGCGCAGAGCCGAACCGCTGATGATAGACGGCGGCAGCATCATGAGCCTGACCTACAACGCATCGCGCAAGGTCATCCCCAATTACAACGCCATGGCGATCGCCAAGGCGGCGCTGGAAGCGATCACGATGTACCTGGCGGCGGATATGGGGCGCAGCAAGATCCGCGTCAACGCCATCAGCGCCGGCGCCATCAAGACGCTTTCCGCGGGCGGGATCCAGGGCTTCCGCGATTTGCTCAAATACGCCGAGGTCACCTCGCCGATGAATGAACTGGTAAGCCAGGACGATGTCGGTGACTTGGCGCTATTCCTGGCGTCAGACCTTTCGAGGCGCATCACCGGCGAAGTTATTTATGTCGACGCCGGCTACAACATCATGGGATTCACCGATGTTGAGGCGCTCATGAAAGAAGTGAACTGAGTCAAGATCGACCCGCTGTCGGCAGCGGCGCGGCTCTAATCCAGGGAGTGTGACAAGGCCGCGGATATATCGAAATCTGACGCGGCCTCCCCTTTCTGCTTTCGCAGCCTGACCTGCCGCAGAGCCAACGCGGAAGCCAACAGACCCAGCAGACCGAGACAGAAAACTGCGCCGTAGGCGATATGATGCGAGTTGGAAACGTGCAGCGCCCAATCGCGGACGATGCCGCCGCCGGCGACGCCAGCGCCGCGAGCCAAAGTCACGCAGAAGGTCCAGAAGCCAAGGAAGGCGCCGGCGCGGCCCGCCGGGCTCAAGTCCATCATCAAGCCCAGCGTACCGATATTCCAGACACCCAGTCCTAGGCCCAGCAGTATCAAGCCGGGCGTCACCAGCGGGCGGATTTGCGCGAGCGACGAGACGGCAAACACCAAGTTGCCAAGAATGAGAATCAGCACACCCGCCTGCGACATATTAGTGTGGTTGAAAGCGGGCGAGCGGCGCAGCAGAAAAAGCGATGCGAAGGAGCCAAGAATAGCCATGCTTCCCCAATAGGCGGCGAAGCGATTGGTGACATGCGCCTCGATTCCGAAGACCTGGCCGGCGAAGGGTTCCAGCACCGTGTCCTGCAAAAAGGCGAAAGCCATCGACATCGTGAGATAGAAGAGAAAGAAACGCATCTGACGGCTGCGCCAAACGAGGGACAAATCGCGGCGCAGGCTCAGGGCGTCTTCCTCTTTTTCCACCACGCCGCCACTGGCGCGCTTCTCCTCGCCCAAAAGCGAAACAACCCAGATGACGGTCAAGGCGACCGCGGTGACGATGAACAAGGTCAAAAGCGAATCGGCGCTGAAGCCGATGGCGCCGGCGCTTTCATCGGACGGCAGCATGACGCTGAAGAAGATGCCGCCGACTGTGAAGCCCAGGAGCAGAAACGTCCAAACCAGACCGACAGCGCGCCCGCGTTGATGTTCAGCCGCGCGATCATAAATTAAAGCCAGAAAGGTGCTGCCCGATATCGCGCCGCCCAGGCTGAAAAGGAGGAAGGAGCATACCAGCGCGATCCATATCGCCGCCGGCGCCGGTCCCGCCGCTTCAACACCCGCGCGCCGCACCAACTCAGCCGTGGCGAAACCCAGCGTAATTGTGCTGAGCGCCATCATTGCGCGGCCGAGCCAAATCCAGAATGTGCGCCTGAATCCGCCGATTGTATGGGTGTCGGAATAGCGCCCGGCAATGACCCCGACCGGCGCCAAAAAGTAACGCAAGCCGGTCAGCAAGCCGACAAAAGCCGCGCTGAAACCGAGATCAGCGACCATGATCCGGTTCCAGACGCCGGTGGTCAAAACATCAGCCATGCCCGAGCCTAAATGGAAGAGCGCGATCTTGAGATTGTGACCGACTGACAAGCCGGCATTGTTGGGTATTGGCATATATTTTTGTAGAATTCTAGAGATTTAGCGCGTGGATTATACAGGTTCAATCGAATGCGTCAATAGTCAAATGAGAAAAGTTTCACAAGCTATGATATACTGAAAATAGAGCGATAAACGAGGGAAAAGAGGCTCCGATGTTCCAACACCGACCGTTCAAAAAAATAGTCGTGCCGACCGATGGCTCAGCTTGGAGCGAGCGCGCCCTGCCCTATGCGGTGGATTTCGGGCGTATCAGCGGCGGCGAGGTTATTTTGCTGCATGTCTTCACGCCGCCGATGCATGAGTTCGTGGATTCGCTGGCGATCGCGGGCGAATATGAATTGGCGAATCGGATTCGGGAAGAGATCAAGCAGCATCTTCTGGGGCTGCGCAACGAGGTGCGGGAACAGGGCATCGAATGCCGCTTGCATATCATCGACGCTGTCGGCGTGGCCCAGCACATCGTCGAGTATATCGAATCGGAAAACGCGGACCTGGTTGTGATGACGACCCACGGTCACTCCGGCTTGGTGCGGCTGGTCTTCGGCAATGTCGCCAATAAAGTGATGCACGATGTCAACGTGCCTGTGCTGGTGATCCGGCCCGATCTTGAATGACGACGCCGATTAATTGAGCTGAAGCCGGCGCGGCTCACGCCGGGCGGATTTCGTCAAAAGGCGGCAGGCGCTCATCGACTAGACCCCGGATGGCATCAACCGCCTGCCTAGCCTTCTCCACTTCATGCGCAGCCAAACTCAAATCTGCGAAGTCATCTTCATCCAACAGCAGCGTCCGCCCGTCCGGGTATACGAAGACATCCAGGCATAAATCCTCCGCCGCCACTCGCCGCATTCCAATGATGGGGGAACGCGTGATATTGCAATACCAGCCCTTTAGCGCCTGCGATTCGACATCCTCCACGCGGAAGATATTGTACCAGCGGTCGCGGTAAAACCACTCGCGGAAGCGATCGCCGCGGCGAAGCTTGATATAACCTAAATCGCGATCGGGCAAGGCGAACACGGCGTCAATACAGACATAACTGTCGGTGCTTTCGCGCAGCATCCCCTCGTATGACAACTCGAACTCACCGAGCGCGTCAAGTTTGATGATGGTGAATGCGTCCATCAAGCGCGCCCGCTGGTATGCGCGAGCAGCAGCAGCCCTTCGCGGAAATCGACCGCAGCCGATTCTGTCAACATAACATTGCTGATGCCGCGCGCCGGACCTCGGCGCAAGCATCCGTCCGTCAGCGGATACTGTAGCCCGCTCGTGGTGACGCCCTCGACCGTTACGAGCGGAATCAGTGAAATCGTATCGCCGCGCGCGCCCTCGATCCGATGCGAGCCGGGCTGCAATAGACACAGGGATTGATCGCCGTCGATTACGTCTATGCGCATGTCAAGAAAATCGGGCAGCGTCAGCAGAAAGATATTGGCGATGGTCTGATCGAAGCGTCCGCCAAGAGCGCCCAGGATATGGATGGACAAAGCGCCGAGTCGCTGACAATGCCGCAGCGCCAATTCGAGATCGGTTTCGTCTTTTTCCGGCGAATGCTGGATGACTTCCGCGCCATCCGCTCTGAAGCGCGCCACCTCCTCAGCGCTCAGCGAATCGAGATCGCCGATGATGGTATGCGGCATCAAGCCGAGCGCGCGCGCGTGAAGGGCGCCGCCATCCGCGCAAATCACGCGGGCCGAATCGAGCGACGCAAGCAAGCGGTCAAGCATCACGCCACGCTTTAGCTCGCCATTGGCGAAAAGAAGGACGTTCACCGGGCGACTCCTCAAGTTCGTTGCTCTGTAACAGATTACAAGCCAAATCTTACCACCGGCGCCGCCGGCGCATTAACCCCCACCCCAAACCTCTCCCCCCCATAAAGAGCTGAGGACAGGACAGGTTTAATCCGATTGGCTATGGATGCTTCGATGTGCCAATCAAAAGCAACTCCAGGTGCGAAAATTGTAGGGGCGACTGACCCGCAGTGTCTACGCGCGGCGGTGAGTCGCCCGACGGAGCGCAAATGATGTAGGGGCGACCCAATGGGTCGCCCGAAATAGCCCAGTACCGGACAAGCGTAACGAGTCGGCGTGGCCGCCGCGGGCGGCGCTGAGCCGACCCTATATCGTGTTTAGGCGCTATGATAGCCTTTTAGCCATTATGACAAGTGGAAAAAAGGGCTGCGATGCCGGTTGACGCCATCAGTTTGGAAGTCTTCAAGAATCTCTTCGCCGCCGTTGCCGAAGAGATGGGTGTGACGCTGCGGCGCGCCAGCTTTAGCCCGAATATCCGCGAGCGCCTGGATTTCAGCTGCGCCGTCTTTGATGCCGAGGCGCGCATGATCGCGCAGGCGGCGCATATTCCGGTGCACCTGGGCAGCATGCCGGCGTCGGTGGCGGCGGCTATATCCGAGTTTGAAGAGTTCTTCCCTGGCGACCTGGTGGTGCTTAACGATCCCTATCGCGGCGGGACGCACCTGCCCGATATCACCATGATTTCGCCGGTCTTCGCCGGTGGCGATCTGCTCTACTTCGTCGCCAGCCGAGCTCATCACGCCGATGTTGGCGGCATGGCGCCGGGCTCGTCCCCCCTGAGCACGGAGCTCTATCAAGAGGGCGTCATCATCCCGCCGGTGAAGCTGCGCTTGAGCGGCTGGATGAACGATGGCGCCATGGACTTGATCGTGGCTAACAGCCGCAATCCGTCCGAGCGGGTGGGCGATCTGGAAGCGCAGATGGCGGCGCATCGCATCGGCGAAAGCCGCCTGCTTGATATGCTGGTCGAGCATGGCGTCGAGGCGACGCTCGAACACGCGGCCGCCCTGCTCGATTATTCGCGGCGGATGACAGAGGCGGTCATCGCCCGAATTCCCGATGGCGTCTACCAGTTTCGCGATGCGATGGAGGGCGATGGGCAAGCGGAATTTGAGATCCCGATTTGCGCGCGGGTCGAAGTGCGCGGCGCATCCATGACAGTGGATTTCAGCGGCAGCGCGCCCCAGGTCTCCGGCAATGTGAATGCGGCGCCGGCGATTGCGCGCTCAGCAACCTGGTATTGCGTCCGCATCCTGGCGGAGGAAGACATCCCGGTCAATCACGGCTGCTTCCAGCCGGTTGAGGTGATCACGCCCGAAGGCAGTCTTCTTAATCCGCGTTTCCCGGCGGCGGTGGTGATCGGCAATACGGAAACGAGCCAGCGCGTGGTCGATACCGTTTTGGGCGCGCTGGCGCAAGCGCTGCCGCAGCTCGTGCCGGCGGCTTCGCAGGGCACGATGAACAACTTCGCGGTCGGCGGGTTTGATGACGAGGAGCAGTTTGTCTACTATGAAACCCTGGGCGGCGGGCATGGCGCCTCGAGCCGCGGCGATGGTTTATCGGGGCGGCACTGCCACATGAGCAACACGCTGAATACGCCGGTCGAAGCGCTAGAATACAGCTTGCCGCTGCGCGTGCTGCGTTATCATCTGCGCGCTGGCAGCGGCGGTGAGGGTATCCACTGCGGCGGCGATGGCATCACGCGCGAATACGAGATGCTAAGGCCCGCGACGATTACGGTCAATTCGGAGCGGCGGCTGCGGGCGCCCTACGGCCTTCGTGGCGGCGCGGCCGGTTTGCAAGGCGTGAATACGGTCATTCGCGGCGGCGCAGTGGCAGTCGTCGGCGGGAAGCATGTGGCGCAGCTGCGGGCGGGCGATCGCGTGATTATTGAAACACCCGGTGGCGGCGGCTGGGGTGATCCGTAGCCATAGCGCCTCGCGCGTCTGAAATTGGCTGACAAAAACGACGAATAAACAAAGACAGTAGCTGTAAGGCTTGATTGGTATTACAAGACCGGCATGAAAAATGGGCAGAATACTGC
>JAPPFH010000154.1 GCA_028875185.1 Chloroflexota bacterium
GGCAAGGGGCCGGGGGATGGGGGTTTGTCGCGCTATCAATGAAATTCACCACACCTCTGCGGCGACAAAGGTTTTGCGCTGGACCTCACATTGGCTATAATGACCCCAAGCGCCGCAGCGTCCGGAGACTTGGTATGTACACCGACATTAACAGCGAAGACTTCCGCGAGCAATTCCTAGACGGCGATTTGGGCGAATACCAATTCATTGATGTGCGCGAAGAGGACGAACACGCTGAGGTCCATATCCCCGGGGCGGTCAACATCCCGCTGAGCGAGTTCGCGGCCCGCTTCGATGAAATCAGCGAAGACGCGCGGGTGGCGCTCGTCTGCAATACCGGCGTCCGCTCTTCAGAGGCGGCGCTATTCCTGCTAGGCATGGGTTACGATCAAGACCTCATCTACAATCTGGAAGACGGTACAAAGGGCTGGATGAACAAGGGCTACAAAGTAGAAACTCGGGGCGACTGACGGTCGGTGTATGCGCGACCCTGTTCGTGGACCCTAAGCCAAGTGCGCTAACGATTCGCGAAAACCTGGAGCGGCGACCGCTCCTAATCCGTTTATTGACTCAATTGCTTACGAAGGAGTTCTCCCAATGGTTTTACGCTCACTGGTAGGCGCAAGCGTCAAACGCAAAGAGGATCCGGGCCTCATCACCGGCGCCGGAAAATACGTCGGCGATATCAAACTGCCCGGCATGGGCCACGTGGCTTTCGTCCGCAGCCCTTACGCCCATGCCAAGATCTTGAGCATCGATACGTCGTCGGCGGCGGCGCGCGCTGGCGTCCTCGCGGTGGTAACTGGCGCCGATCTGCGCGATCAATACGAACCGGTGCCGGTCGCCGGCGGCGATCACGCGCTTGCGCACTACAGCCACTTCGCCTTGTCTGTCGATCGCGCGCGCCATGTCGGCGAAGCCATTGCAGCAGTCATCGCGACCACCGCCCAAATTGCCGAAGACGCGCTCGATGATGTTGCCGTCGATTGGGAAGAGCTGCCGGCCGCCGCCGACCTGCTCAGCGCCTACAGCGGCGATGCTCCGCCGGTCTTCGAAACGCTGGACAGCAATATCGTCGATGAAGGCGAGAAAAAGACCGATGATATCGATGAGGTATTCGCGAGCGCGCCGCACACGCTCAGCCAGCGTATGTTCAACCAGCGTCTGGCCGGCGTGCCGATGGAAGTGCGCGCGGTTGCCGCCGCGCCCGATGCCGTCACCGGCGGCTTAACGCTTTGGACGAGTACGCAGATTCCGCACGGCGTGCGCACGTCCTTGGCCGGCGTCCTGCGCCTGCCCGAAAGCACCTTGCGGGTAATCGCGCCCAATGTCGGCGGCGGCTTCGGCGTCAAGAACCAGCTTTATCCGGAAGAGATCGTCATAGCCAAGCTGGCGCAACTGCATAACATGCCGCTGAAATGGGCTGGCACTCGCGTCGAGCACTTCATTTCGACCACGCATGGCCGCTCGCAGATAGCCGATATCGGCGTTGCCTTTAACGGCGAAGGGCGGATCCTCGGCTTGCGCATGCACGTCATCGGCGAATTGGGCGCCTACCCGCCCTTCTACGACATCGCCCATTTGACCGGGCTGATGGCGACCGGTAACTACGACATTCAGTCGGTGCACTTCAAAGCCAGCAATGTCTTCACCAACACGGTCTCGGTCGCGGCGTATCGCGGCGCCGGCAGACCGGAAGCGATCTATTATGTCGAGCGCGCCATCGAAATGATCGCCGATGAACTCGGTCTCGACGCCGCTGATGTGCGCCGCCGCAATTACATCCAGCCAGAGCAATTCCCCTACAAAACGCCGACTGGCTCCACCTATGACAGCGGCGACTACGAAGCGAATCTGGATACCGCGCTTGAGACAGCAAACTATGCCGCCCTCCGCGCGGAGCAGGAACAGCGCCGCGCCAACGGTTCTGGCAAGCTGCTTGGCGTCGGCTTGGCGACTTATGTCGAAATGTGCGGCTTCGGTCCCTATGAGAGCGGCCAGGTGCGTGTCGAACCCAGCGGCACGGTCACGGTCTATACCGGCACTTCGCCACATGGGCAAGGCTTGCAGACGACCTTCGCCCAAATGGTAGCCGACGAGATTGGCGCCGACTACGACGACATTGTCGTGCGCCACGGCGATACCGGCTCGCAGCCGGTCGGAACCGGCACCTTCGGCAGCCGCAGCTTGGCGATTGGCGGCTCCGCTATCCTGCGCGCCTCCGAAGAAGTGCGCGAGAAAGCGATCAGGATCGCCGCCCACATGCTGGAAGCTTCGCCCGGCGATATCGAATTCGCCGATGGCGAGTATCGCGTCAAGGGCGTGCCCAGCCGCAGCCTCGGTCTCGGCGAAATCGCCGCGCGCGCCTACTCGGACAATCTGCCCGATGATATCGACACGGGCTTGGAAGCGACCGATTTCTTCCGCCCGCCTGATTTCATCTACCCCTTCGGCACGCATGTCGCCGTGGTCGAAGTCGAGAAGGACACCGGCTTGATTAGCCTGCGCGAGTTTTACTCGATCGATGACTGCGGCCCGCGCATCAGCCCGCTGCTGGTCGAGGGGCAGATCCACGGCGGTTTGGCGCAGGGTATCGGCCAGGCGCTGCTGGAAGAAATCGTCTTCGACGACCAAGGTCAGCTGTTGACCGGCACGATGATGGATTACACGTTGCCTCGGGCGGACAACTTCCCGACCTTCACCATCGCCAAGACGGTCACCGAGACCACGCTTAATCCGCTGGGCGCCAAAGGCATCGGCGAGGCGGCGACGATCGGCTCGACGCCGGCGGTGGTCAACGCTGTAGTCGACGCGCTCGAACCCTACGGCCTGCGCCATCTCGATATGCCATTGACGCCACATCGCATCTGGGAAGCGATCAACTCGGCGTAGGCAGCCGGCGGCGCGCCATGTCATCGCGATACTCGCTCAAGCGCGACCTGGACGAACTGGAGCGCATGGTCGCGCGATTGGGTGATTACCTGCTCGGCAACGAGATGTACTTGTCGATTGGCGGCGGCGCTTTCCGCGGATTGAGCGCGCCACAATTGACGATCGGCGCGCTGCTGCTCAGGCGGCGGCGGCTGACGCAACTGCGCGCCAAGCTCAAACGCGCCGACGGGATCCGGCTAGATGCCGCGCTTGCGGATCACGACGACTTGCAGCGCGAATGGACCCTGCACTACGAGCAGAAGCTGCAGCGAGAAGTCCCGTCGAGGCTGCGCGTGATGGCCGGATTCTTCCGCGAATGCAGCGAAAACCCGCGCGATTGCGCCGGCGCCTATCCAATTGAGGCGCTAAGGCGGACCATAGTGGGTGAAATCCTACTGGCGATGATGGAATTCGGCTACGAGAAAAGTGAAGTGATTGCGTCCGTCCGCTCAGCCGATCAGGCGCTGCGCCGGATTCTGCAAGCGGGCGAATTCATCTGGTCGCCGCTGTTGGCGCCGGTCTACCCGCAAGACGACTTCTGGTGGCTCTATGGACGCCCGGCTGCCTGATAAGGTCTTCGCGACCGAATCATCGTAAGGAATACAAGCATGAAGTCCATTGACACAATCACGGTTGTTCTGCTGTGTCTATTGTGCAGCGTAGCCAGCAGTCAGGGCACTCACGTACGCGTGGACAGCCAGACCAACCTGCGCGATGACCACAGCCTTGACGGCGGCATTTTGGAGACGGTGCCGGCTAGAACGATTCTGCGGGTCATAAATTGGCAGGACCATTGGCTGAGAGTTGTGCACGGCCGCGAGCGCGCCTGGATGGCGGATTGGGTGAACTACTCTTTGCTGCGGTCCGGCGCCGATGCCGAGACCACGAAGCCTTTATCGCAGACGGAGAACTGTTGCGCGCTGGAATGGCAGTGTCCCGATCAAAGAGCGCGAACGAGCGGTCACTGGGCTTATCGCTATAGACGCTGCCACCGCACAGAGACTTATCTGACGGAGGACTTTTCCATTCACAACTGCTGTTTTCTCGGCGAACGCTGCCCGCGAGACCAGCATTGGCGCGAAGGCTATGCCAGCTTCAGCAAGTTCGAATGCGAGGTTCGCGGCGTCCAAATTGACGCCTCGGATGAATTCAAACTCCGTATATACCAGGCTATCGCCATGTTGAAAGATCGCGCGCCTGTCTGGTACGCCTACACCATCAGCGGGCTGGACCAGATACGCGAAATCTCGGACTCGACGCGCGCCGGCGCCTACGTCAAACATAGACGCTATGATGATGTCGCTAGCAGGGTAATCGTCGAGGCGCCTGGCGATGCGTCGATAATCTGGGTCGCGGGTGTATTAGTCCACGAAGCCTGCCATGTGCATTTGTATGAGGCTGGTCTATTCACCGCATGGGGAAGCCGGCTGGAGGAAGAAAAAGCGTGTACCGAAGTACAGCTTATAGTTACTGATATCATCGATCCGACCAATTATTACCATGATTACCTTCAGACTTTGATTGATAACATTCACGACCCGGCATACCAGTGGTGGTAGGCTCGATGGTCGGGAGTGGTGAATTTCATTGATAGCGCGACAAACCTCCATCCCCCGGCCCCTTGCCGTAGTGCAGTGTCTACGCGCACCCCACAAGGAGGGAAGGGGAGTTTTTCAAGGAATTACGGGCTTTTGAAGTCCCTCCCTCATTTTGGGAAACATCCCCCGTGAGGCGGGGGACCGAGGGGGAACAAGATTTAGGGTGGGGGAAACGAGGGATATATCAACACATTCACCACTCCCTAGCCGCGCCTCGCGTTGAGTTCCCGATTCATTGGTGTATAATCCGATTGAGCATGTCTCAGGAGTCGGGCCATGAAAAAATTCACCGTCGAAGAAGCGAAGCAAGACTTGGACAAGGTTTTGGAACACGCCAATGAGGACGGTACTGTCATCATTATCGGGGATGATGACGTAGCCTACGAACTTGTCGCCACGATAATCCCCAAAAGGGGACCGCGCAAAGCCGGTCTGTTTAAGGATCAGATAAAGATCACTGACGAGTTTTACGAGCCCTTGCCTGAGTTCAAGCCCTATATGGAATGAACTACCTGCTTGATACGACTTCGTTCTTGTGGTTCGTCTATGACGACCGACGATTGAGTTCATACGCTGTCGATACAATTGAGAGTTCAGACAATGAAATCCACCTGAGCCTTGCCAGCATTTGGGAAATCGCGATCAAAGTCAATCTGCGACGAGGATTGGAGCTACGGCGGCCATTTCCAGAGTTTATCGATGAGCACTTAAGCTCCAATCGATTCGAATTGCTAGAAATCAACGTTGCACATCTCAAGCGTGTTCACGACCTCCCTTACCACCACCGAGACCCATTCGACCGGCTGCTCATCGCCCAAGCCCAAGTCGAGAACATTCCCGTCATCACCAGCGACGCCGCCTTCGACCAATACCCGATCCAACGCGTTTGATAGCCTAGCCGGCGCGACATGAGCCTCTTCGTCTTTTTCATCCTCGCGGCCGTATTGCTCGGCGCTGGCGCGATGCTTTCGCCCGCCTGGCGCAGCGCTCAACCGCGCGTCGCTCTGGCCGCGACGCTCTGTCTCGGTCTGATTGTGGGCGGCGCCGTCTTCTACGCCGAAGCCTTTGGCTGGGACACGCTGGTGGTCGATTATCTGCTCTTCGCCCTGCTTTCCGGCGTAGTCCTCGGTGGCACGCTCTCCACCGCCCAAGCGCGCGCCGAAGCCCGCGGCGAACGCCTGGACGACCGCGATCAAGGCTGGCCAGGTCCCGGCGATCTGGTATTTTTCGCTTTGGTCACCCTCTTCCTCCTCGTTCCGCTCGTTCACCTACCAGCGCCTCTGGGAGAAGCGGGGCAGATCGTCGGCACTCACAGTCTGGCAGTTCGCGAAGGCGGTTCTTTCAATTCGCTGGCGCCCATTTTGGCGAACGAAGCAATCATCATCGCGCCCGGTTTCCCGGCGCTAGCCGCTTACCTTAGCGCGCAGCTGGATCAGACTGTTCCACTGATTCAACTAAGCGCCGCGGCGGTAATCAGCCTTTTGGTCGTCTGGCTGGCATACGACTTCGGCGCCGAAATGCGCGGCAAGCGTCTGGGCCGCACCCTGGCCGCATCAACATTGCTCGGCCTCGGGCCTCTGCGCGGCTACCTGGATGGACAGGCCGCCGAGCTGCTGGCGCTGCTCTTTCTGGCTGCGGGCTTATTGTATTCGCTGCGTTTGCTTCGAGAGTTTAACTGGGCTGATTTAGTCGCCGCCGGCTTGATGATGGGCGCCGTCGCCTACACCAGCTTGAGTTTGAGTCTCTCAATGCTTCTGTGCTGGATACCGCTGCTGGCGCTCGCCTGGACATTTAAGCGCCATGAGATTTCAGCTGCTTCTCGCTGGGCGCTGACCATCGCGGCGCCCGCCATCGCGCTGCTTGGCATCGCGCCGTGGATGGTCAACAATCTGTCGCTGATGCGGCCTGTGAGCCCATCACCCTTCCCCGCCTCGCTCGAAAACATCAAGCTCATCATCGACGAGCACGGCATCGCCATAATAATTCTGGCGCTTTGGGGCATGCGCGCTGGGCTGCGCGCAAACCCCAATTCGCGCTTCGTCTCCTGGCTGATGCTGATTTGGCTGCTGCTCGTCCTTGAGTTTTCGGCAATCGGCTTCATCGGCACGCTGCTGCCACCGTTCGGCCTGTTGACCAACGCCCCGAACTTAGTGAGGCACGGTCTCGTTCTTCCGCTTGTGTGGTTCGCCGGGCTCGCCTTGCTTGACATCTGGGACAAAGGTCTCTCGCCCGATCTCAAAAGGCGACTGCGCGGGGCGACCTATCCTTTGATTGCAGTCGCGGTTCTTCTGCCGCTGCTCGGCGCTCTCGCTTTCAAGCCGCTGCTTAGCACGCTCGGATTCCTTGCGCCAAGCTTGACTGAGGACGATGTGGCGGCGATGACTTGGCTGCGCGATAATACCCGCGCCGCCGCCCATGTAATGGCGACCGATGGCAATGCCTGGCTGCCGCTATTTGCCGAGCGGCGCGCGCCCGACATCCGCGCCGTCCGCTATTTTGAGTGGGATCTGATTAGCGGCGTAGATGTTGAACGGTCCGAGGTCAATTATGTGTATGCGCCAGCGGACGCGGCGCCGCCCGCGGATAGACCGCTGACGCTTGTATTTGAACAAAATGGCGTGCGCATATTTGCAGAGAGTGGAAGCTAAGAATCTGCTGAATCCGATCGGATGGAATCTTGGTACATTGTTGCCGCCGACTCTCGCCTACGAGAAGTACGCAGTTGGTACACAAAAACACTAGCAATACCAACGACTTCAAAGATCAGAATAGCTATACCTACTGCATCGTGTCCCAAATGCAGCATATAGAAAGCAGCAACCGAAATGCAAATTACCGATATGAATGCGAACCACTGTCCTCTGCGCTCACTGTCGGCAACGGCTGCGACTACCGTACGCTCTAATTCAGCAGAGTCTCTCTGATCCTTGGTCTCAGTACTGATCCTGTGTCTGCTCAACTCTTCCGCAATAGTAAGAATCCGGTCCTGCCGTACCATCCTATGAATTGCTCGCTCGTGCGATAACTCAAATAGTTCCTTTGCGCTGCCGGGCAGTATGTCTTCCCAGCGCGCCGCAATATCCGGATGCACATCTGGACCAGAATAGCGCTCCTCGCTTCTGATATGAACTGTTAATTGCTCGAATCTTTCAAGAAGCTCTTGTCGCTTGTTCTCTGGCAGCGCGTCGATAAGTTCACGCGGAATTGATATCCCACTCGAAGGAGTATTGTCCCGCTCCGATTCACTCGGAATACTGTCATCAACGCTCAATCTGCGCCGCTTTCACTTAATTCTCCCTCATACTGATCTATTGCAAACAGGAGAGTGTCTCCCACTTCTCGCCAAACCGAGCGAAGCGATTCCACGTCAGATTGACGTGATTTCGTACCGACGCGATCTCGTACATTTTCCAGCTTGCCCCGGTTTAGAACACCGAACAAATCAAATGCGCTCGCCATTCCATACAGGAAGGGACGTTCGGGCAGCAAGTACCTACGCGCGATTTCTCTGTTCTGGCCGTTCATTACCAACAACCTTTCGCGCTTTATATGCGATTCACAACCATTTTATGCACTATAACAGTACAGTGTCAACTGAATTTCCAGATGGGAGTGGTAAAAATCGCGGTTACACACTGATAAGACGGTGTAGGGGCGACC
>JAPPFH010000155.1 GCA_028875185.1 Chloroflexota bacterium
GGGGAGGGATTTAGGGTGGGGGAAACGAGGGATATATCAACACATTCACCACACCAGTCGGAAGCAAACATTTGACCACTGGCTACAAATCGGCTAAAGTTATCGGTAACGAGCATTTTTTTGGCGCATAGGCACTAGTTGAACAGATTGTTGACCTAAGGGGGATACCCGCAATGAAACGAACGATTGGCATTTCTATTCGCGCTCTCTTGTTGTTGGCGCTATTGATGACGTCCGCAGTCGCCTTCGCCCAAGACGAAGCGGCGAGCGACAGCGATACCACGCCGCCCTTTATCGGCATCCGCTACTGGCATCACGATGAGGGCTTGTTCGTCACCGGCATAATCCCCAATACGCCGGCCGCCGCGGTGGACCTGGAAGCGGGCGATATCGTCGCCACTGTCAATGGCGAGCCGATTCGAGTCGAGACGGTGCGCGATGTGGTGTGGAAGCATGATATCGGCACGACGGTGTCACTGGGCATTGACCGCGATGGCGAGCAATTCGCGCAGGCGCTGACCCTGGTTGCGCGCCCGGCGGATCTCTTCGAGAACCCCGATTATGCGATGCCGCTGGACCTGGCTTCGGTTGGTCTGTATATCGCGCAATGCAATGACCATCTGCTGGTTATGGGCGCGCTATCGGATTCAAATGTAGCGACCGCGGGTTTCCAGCTTTACGACAAGCTCGTCGCGGTTGACGGCGACGGTGTCGGCGCGATTGGCGAAGCCGACGCGGTCATGTCCCGCATTGCCGCAGGCGACGAACTCAGCTTCAGCATTTTGCGGGGCAACCGCGAAATGACTATCAAAGTGATCGCGGAAGACCAACGCAGGCGCGATCCACGGCGGCGTCCTCCGCGCCGGCCGCACCCGCGTATAGAGGTTGAACGCGCGTATGTGGGCGAGAATATCGAGCTGGGTTACGGCGATGGCTTCGTTGTCGTGAGCGAAATCAACCCGGTACACGAATTATATGCGGCTGGGCTGCGTCAATTTGACCTCATCGTCGAAGCCAACGGCGCGCCAGTAGAAGAAGCCGCTGACCTGTACGGCGGCGACACGATTAACGTTGCAGTCGAACGCATGAACAGCGCCTTGCACTTCGACATACCGGTTTCTGCCGCGCCGCTGCTGATATTCGGCGATATCGCGCCGGTCGAACAGGATCGCTCGCAGTGGCTGGGCTTGCACGAGAAGCAAGTTACGCTGGGCGTGCGATATCTGCAATTGGAGCCGGACAGCCCCTACTTTGAGGGCAGCGTGTTGACGCAAGGCGCCTTCATTGCCGAGGTGATCGAGGGTCTGCCGGCCGAGAAAGCCGGCGTACTGCAAGGCGACATCATCGTGGCGGTCGCTGGCGAGCCAGTCACGCTGGAAATTGACCTGCGCAATCGCATTTATTTCCACGAGCCGGGCGAGCGGGTGACGCTCGATATCCTGCGCAACGGCGAGATCTTGCAAATTGATGTGACGCTGAGGGCGCCGAGCAAGTAAGCCGCTCAACGCGCGAGAAATCAGAAGCCCCTGCCAGTTGGCAGGGGCTTTGCTTTTGGATGCGTCAATACTCCATTTAGCGCTGCTCGATTGAGCAGACTCGGCTAAGGTTGCGCGTAGTCCCCACCGGTTGCTTACCCGTACAAGGTGTGTTCGCTATTGAACGGCGCCTGTCTCCAACATGGATTGGTCCGACCTCCGCCCTCGCTCGCCATCCCTAGTGGCGCGCAGCCACTGCCACTTCTGGCGAGCGTCCCTGTGAACTGGAGAAGTGCGACTCGACGGAAAACTTGGGAGACCGGTGTGCTGCATCAGTGAGAAAACTGAGCGTTCTTGTTCGCGCGCAGAGCGCTCCCCCTGCCCTATTTCGCTGCTGACGGCATGACAGTTTTTCAACTAGCAAGATTCTTTCGCGAATTGTGGATTTACTAGGGCTTTTTCGGGCGACTCGCCGCCGACAACGCGGCTCAGTCGCCCCTACAATTTTCGCATCTGGAGTTGCTTGTGATTGGCACATCGAAGCATTCATGGCCAATCGGATGAAACCTGGCCTGTCGTCAGCTTTTTATGGGGTCGCGTAGGTCGCGTAGACACCGACCACTGACACTGACCCGTCGGGGAGGGGCTTGGGGTGGCAAATGCCCTCGCTTGCTTGCGTTTTGGACCCTACTTCGCATACTCGACGCGCCGCGTCTCGCGGATGACATGCACCTTGATCTGCCCCGGATACTGCATATCGTTCTCGATGCGCTTGGCGATATCGCGCGCCAACTGGATCGAGGCGTAGTCATCCACCACCTCGGGCCGCACGATGATGCGCACCTCGCGCCCCGCCTGCAACGCATAGCTTTGGTCGACGCCATCGAAGGTGTTGGCGATCTCTTCCAATTGCTTGACCCGGCGGATGTAGGAATCGAGGCTTTCGCGCCGGGCGCCGGGGCGGGCGCCGGAAATGGCGTCGGCGGCTTCCACGATGAAGGCTTCGACGCATATTTTCTCCACTTCGTGGTGATGGGCGGCGATGCAGTTTACGACTGCGTCCTTGGCGCCATAGCGCTTGACGAATTCGGCGCCGATAAGCGCGTGAGTGCCTTCGACATTGTGGTCGATAGCCTTGCCGATATCGTGCAGCAAGCCGCCGGCTTTGGCGATATTGACATCGGCGCCCAATTCCATCGCAATCATGCCGGCGATATGCGCCGTCTCGATCGCATGAGCATGCTGGTTCTGACCATAGCTTGTGCGGAACTTCAAGGTACCCAAGAGCTTAAGCACTTCCGCATGCAAGCCATGCATACCGGTCTCGTAGGCGGCGCGCTCGCCTTCTTCGCGCACAATCTGTTCGACTTCCGCGCGCGTATCTTCGACCAGTTTTTCAATCCGCGCCGGGTGAATGCGCCCATCGACCACGAGTTTCGCCATCGTCCGCTTGGCTACTTCGCGGCGCACGGGATCAAAGCTGCTGATAGTGACCGACTCGGGCGAGTCATCTACGACAACATCGACGCCGGTCGCCAGCTCGAAAGAGCGGATATTGCGCCCGTTTCGGCCGATGATGCGGCCTTTCATATCGTCGCTGGGCAAGTGCACCACGCTGACAGATATCTCGTTCACCTGCTCGGAGGCGAGCCGCTGAATCGCCATGGCAATGAGGCTGCGCGCCCGCTGATCGGCGGTTTCGCGCGCTTCGGCTTCCACTTGTCGGATGATGCGCGCCATATCGTTTCGCGCATCCAGCTCGATCGAATCCAGCAATTGTTGACGCGCTTCGTCGATGGTCATCTGGGCGATGACCTCAAGCCGCTCGATTATCCCCGCTTCGGATTTCTGGAGATCATTTTCCTTCCGGTCTAGGCGGCTCTGGCGCTTGTTCTGCTGCTGATCTCGCTGTTCAAGCCGTTCCATCCGATTATCGAGGTCTTTGCGCCGGCGCTGAATGCGTTCGTCTTCGTCATTGAGATCGCGGTGGCGGCGCGAGATTTTCGATTCCGCTTCGCTGATCCGGCGCTGCGCATCGCTGTCAGCTTCGGCGAGGATCGTCGCTTTCTCGGCTTCGGCTTTGTTCAGCAATTGCTTCGCATCGTCGGAGGCTTTAATGAGCGCGCTTTGCCCTTCCTCCTGCTGCCGCTTCAGCAGCGCCGCCACACTGCGGCGACCGCCAATTACATAACCTGCCCCAATCCCAACGATGGCGACGACAACCGCGAGTAAGATAGTTGTGAGATCATTGATTTCCATAGTGGCTTGACGGTATCCATCGGATACATTCGTCGTGCTCCTTTCTTCACTTAAGTCGGCGGAATTCCGCCGATGCTAGTCTGCAACTTCGTCTACAAAATAGGCGGGATCTTGCGCTTCAAGCTCCGCCGTAATTCGCAAGATGACATCGCTGATTGTATATTCGCCGAAACCGCGGCGGCGTAGCATTGCGCGCAGTCTTCGCCCAAAGGTTTGGCTCGTATTTCCCCGATAGCGCGAGATCCGCGCTCGCGCGGCGCGATATGCCGATTCCTCCTCATCGACATCCGCCAACATGGCGTCGACGAGGTCGTCGTCAATGCCTTTCTGACGCAATTCAAATCGCAGGGCGCGCAAACCCATGGGCTTGAAGCGATCGCGATTGGAAATCCAAAAGCGCGCGAACGCCAAGTCGTCGACGTAATCACTGCGCCGCAAGCGCTCTATCACAACTGCGATAAGAGAATCGGGTACCTTCTTCTTGATAAGATAACGGCGAACTTCCTCTGTACTGCGCGGTCTGTAAGACAGAAAGCGAACAGCCTGGTCAAAGGCGCGCTGCGTAGCTTCGACGCAAGACAGCTCGGCCAGATCTGAATCCGACAGCGTCTGCCCGGGGCTTAGGCGCGCCGCCTCAATCAACGGCAGGTCAAGGACATATTCATGATCGAGGAAGAGCTTCACACGATCTCTGTCTCGGTGATGGACTTCCAGACTGGTGACAACCGGCATCGTATCAATCCAAAACAAATTACCGCAGTTCTTACGAAGCTGCGGCCGGGTCAACGACAAATTACAAAATACGTCAAAACGCCAATGCAACGATGACGGCGCCTAAAGAATCAGTCTGAAACGCCCTGCAATTCCAATCCAACCGTTACTACACAGCGCGTTTGCGTCCTAACTGATGAACTCCCGACTTGAAAGTTCATGTCAACCTGATCCAATTCGACGGTGAACTTAGTGATCACACGTAATTTGCGCGGTTTAAGCCGCAGTCGCGTGCTCGGCGGCGCGCTTTTCCGCAATTCATTCGCCGAACTCGCTCTGAATCTCGCCACCTCAGCAGGTCTAAGCTGTTTCAAACTCTTAGCCGCAGCCTAATGGGTGGCCTTAGAATTGCTCTCTTTCAATTTGAGGCCGACGCCATACGGTCGTCCACCTTACAGCAACTATTATACCGCAAAAAGAAGCTTGGCAAGTACGCTTCGTTGCTGAGACAATTGCGCTTTGAAATTGGCGCGCGCTAACAGAGGCGGATTTCTCAGATACTGCCAAAATTAGCGCATGGGAGAGAGGATCCTTTCCAGGCGGCTGGTTTACCGGGCGCCGCCAAACAGCAAAACCGGGCGTAGACACGCGACTTTAGCGCGCCGCACGGGCAATTCAATACCGCGGGCGTAGATCAATGGCGAGGCAATCACGCGGCATACTGGTCACCGGCGGAGGCACTTATCTCGGCGCCAACATCGCCTCGGCTTTGTTGGCGGAAGGCGCCAAGGTAAGCCTGCTGGTACGGCCTGGCGCCGAAGACAATCTGGGACCGTTAGCGCAATACACGCGCTGGTCTACGGCGGACGTCTGGAGCCCGGCCAGCTTGCGCGGCAAGGCGCGCTTGCACTCGGCCGTCATCCACACGGTTGGCAGTTTAGGCGCTGATCCGGCGCGGGGGCTCTCCTTTCGCCGGCTAAACTTTGAATCGGCGCGCAATGTCGCCAACATGTGCGTCAGCGACGGCGTCGAGCGCATGATATTGCTAAGCGGCGTCAGCGCGCCCTGGATCAGTCGCGCTTATATCCGCTCCAAACGAGAGGCTGAGGAATACATCATAAGAATGGGCTTGCGCGCCACGATTGTCCGCGCGCCATTGCTGTACACGGTGGGGCAAGACCGGCCATTCTTTTACCGCGCCTTATCGCTGCTAGGCGCTTTGCCGCCGTTTTCATGGCTGTATCCGGGCCGGATTGCGCCGATGCCCATTGACACGCTGGCGCGCGGCGTCGCGACGCTCGCTACGTCCCCCCACGAGGATCAGCTAATTTATTACGCGCGCGACCTTCGCAAGCGGATTCGACAGGGCATGACCCGCCCGGCAGCCGCCTCAATGGATACTTACCTGGTGGATAGCGCTGATTTCAAAAGCCCCTACGAAGCGCTGGACGAGGATCTGCCTTTTGGCTGGTCGCCGAGCGACGAGCCACCTTAACTTGCGCTTGAAATGGAATGGCTGCACTGTATAATATGCGTCGTTCCCGGCGACGTAGCCAAGTGGTAAGGCAGAGGTTTGCAAAACCTTCATTCGTGGGTTCGAATCCCACCGTCGCCTCCTCCGGTGTCTCGCGCGGATGATTTTGCATGAAAACGCAGACGCGCCTCGGCGGAAACTCAGCGAAGCTCCGCTCATTCAGGCGGCGCAATACTGCCGAGCGCGTGCTTGGTCCGCTGCCCAACTACAGCTTGAGCAGCGTCTGCCCGGCTTGCGGGCGCAAGACTTACAGGCAGGCATGCAAGGCGCGTTGCCCAAGCTGCGGTTTCATGTGGGATTGCAGCGAACTGTGAAGGCCGCGTCCGTTACCCAAGAATCTTCCAAAAACGTTCGATGTAAGCGCCGGTCTGCGGGTCGGTGAATGCGAGCCGAACGTCGGATTCCATTGCAGCCAAGTCTAACCAAAAGGTGCTAATCTGCGACTTGTAGCAGGATATCGCCTCGATTTTCGCTTTCATCGCGGCTTCGCTTAAGATCACGTCCGCGGGCGCCAGCGGCAGATCGAGCGCGCCCAGCGCCATCTCGGTGGACCGATCAGCTTTGGAATATGGGAATTCGACATAAAAGCGCAGCGCCGACTTATCCGGCGCGTCACGCATTTGAACCAGCCCCCAGTCGCGTGCGATCTGATGATCCACATGATGACCCACGCCCAGCGGCAAATAGACCTTTGCCGCCGCCTCCAGCTCAGGAATCTGTATGCCCTTCAACAGGCGAGGCGCGTAATCGGCTGGATGGATATCGCCGAAAAGCGACTGCTCCGATGGATATAGCGGCTCATCGCCAGCCAAACGATAGACACAATCGGGCAGCGGCACGTGCATGAAGTCGACCCCGAGGGTCTTTGAGGCGCGTTCATCTTCGATTTGGCGCTGACGCAAGGGATCAATGCCGGCCGCCCAACGCCGGTGCAGATCAGACAAAATCGGCGTATCTGGCAGTTCTCCCTGAAACAAGCCGCCCATCATTGTAATCACAAGCACGGAATGCCCGGCCGCGGTCAGTTGGCTGGCGGCGCCGCCGCAACTGAAGACGCCATCGTCAAAGTGCGGCGAGATGATTACATGCGTTTCGCTTGCCGCCATGCGCCTCGTCTCCTCCCTGTGCTGGCTTAGGCGAACGCTCCCGCGGCCAAGAAAAAATCGCAGTGCGCGCGGATTGGACAGCGGTCGCAGGCTGGCTTGCGCGCGTGGCAGGTATCTCGCCCGTGCTGTATCAATTGAATATGGAACTGATAGAAGTCGTCCGGCGGCGCGATGGCTTCCATTACTGGGTGGGCGTCGTCCGCCGAAAGCTTGTCCGGCAGGAATCCGATGCGCTTGCCGACGCGGTAAATGTGCGTGTCGACGGGAAACGCCGGTCTTCCGTAAGCGAAGCATAAGACGATCGCGGCCGTCTTGGGACCGATGCCCTTGAGCGAGACCAGCCAGGCTTTGGCCTCGTCCAGCGGCAGCTCGTTCAAAAAGTCGATGCTGTAATCGCCGGCCTTTTCGAAGATTACCGCAAGCGCATTCTGAATCCGCGGCGCCTTCTGATTGGCGAGGCCCGCCGGTCGAACAGCGTCTATCAAGTCGTCGAGCGCGGCAAAGCGCACCGATTCCCAAGTGGGGAAGCGTTCTTTCAAACGGGCGAAGGCGCGGTCGCGGTTGGCGTCGGTCGTGCTTTGGCTGAGGATGCAGCTAATTAATTCGTCCATGCCATCCTGATTGCGCGACCAATCCAACTCACCGTATACCTCGGTTAAGGCGGCGGCAACTGGCTCGTACTTCGCTTTTCGCGCGTCGAGATTATCTACTTTTTCCAGCGGGTCTTTTCTGCGAGCCATGCGTCAATTGTACAGCGCGGGCGCTCCATCGCAAGCGAAGATGTTTTGGGAGTGGTGAATGTGTTGATATATCCCTCTTTTCCCCCACCCTAAATCTTGTTCCCCCTCGGTCCCCCGCCTCACGGGGGATGTT
>JAPPFH010000038.1 GCA_028875185.1 Chloroflexota bacterium
ATGGCGCCCGAATATTCCAATTCTGCCGTCGAGTCACCCTTCCCTAGTTGACTGGCGCGCGTAGACACTGCGCTACGGGAAGGGCCGGGGATGGGGTAAGACGTACGGAAAACAGGCTTTCTGCAGTAGCGGACAAGCCTTGTAGGGGCGACCCTTGGGTCGCCCACCGTACCGTACAAATATAGGGGCTATCCATTGGGCGCCCTTTCAGAGCAAGTCCCGCGCGTTATCGCTAATCTTGCCAACGGCAGCCGCGATTTCGCCCATATCCGTTTCATCGCCCAAGAGCGCGTTCTGCGTTATCCATACCGTTTCCCAGGCTTCTCGCTGCGAATTAGGGAAGGCATCGTCGAGAAAGGCGTGCTCCGCTTTCGCCTGCGCGCCGCTGAGCCGATCGCGATAAGCGCCACTGGTGAACAGATCAAGCTGGTGAAGCGGCGGATAGGGCGCTTGCGTCGGGACGCCTTCCGCTTCCAGGGCCTCGACGAAGCGCGCGCTATCGACGCCGGCGAATGCGCGTTTGTCGTAGTGGAAGATATAGGCGTATTGCCCGTTGCGCGTGATGCGAGTGTCATGAGATTGCGGCGTAATGCCGGGAATGTCGCGCAGCAGGCGATCCAGCAGGCGGCCGTTCTCGTGGCGGCGCGCCGTCTGCTCATCGAGCCGCGTCAACTGCGCTAGCAGCACCGCGCCCTGCCATTCGCTGAGGCGATAATTCGAGCCATAGACGAAGTGGTCGTAGAACCACTCGCCGGGCATGCGGCCGCAATCATGCGTGGCGCGCGCCAGCCGCTCGAAATCGTCATCGTTGCTGATGATCATGCCGCCTTCGCCGGCCGTCATCGTTTTGCTCGCCTGGAAGCTGAAACTGCCGCCGGCGCCAAATGTGCCGACTTTGCGCCCGCGCCATTCGCTGCCGTGGGCATGCGCCGCGTCTTCCAGCAGCATGATGCCGTGCTTCTCGGCGACCGCGGTCAACTGATCAAGATCAGCCGGGCGCCCACCCATGTGCACCGCGATGATCGCCTTGGTATTCTCCGTTATCGCCGCTTCGGCCAATTCGGGATCGATGCAAAAGCTGTCGGCGCTGACGTCAACCAGGACCGGCAGCGCGCCGGCGAAGAGTACGGCGCTGGCGGTGGCGACGAAGGTGGCGTTGGGCACGATGACCTCGTCGCCCGCTCCGATGCCCATCGCCGCCAAGGCGACTTCAAGCGCGTGCGTTCCGTTTGTGACGGCGATGCCGTGCTTCGCCTGATGAAAATCGGCGAACTCACGCTCAAAGGCCAGCGTCTTCGTGCCCGGCGTCCGCCACCAGACGCCACTCTCCAGCACTTCGTTCAGCGCTTGGCGTTCGCGCTCATCGTAAATAGGCCAGGCGGGAAAGCTTTTGGTTTTGGCGGGCTTGCCGCCTAGGATGGCGAGCTTCGGCATCAGATTCGTCCTATAGTTGAAAGGTTTTGCTTCACGATTTTACCCCTTCAGCGAGCCGAGCGTCAGACCCTTGACGATGTACTTTTGCGCGAAAACCGCAAATACGAGCATCGGAACGATGGCGACGATTGACGCCGCCGCCATCTGCCCCCAGTTGATTGAGGTGTAACCGCGAAATGAAGCGACCGCCACCGTGATCGTCTGCGCGTCGCTGAAGGTCAGCGAGAGGGCGATTGTGAGCTCGTTCCAGATCCAGATCGCGGTCAGAATCGCGGTGGCTGATATGCCCGGCGCCGCCAGCGGGATGTAGACATGGCGCAGCGTTTTGAGGTGTCCGCAGCCATCAATGCGCGCGGCATCATCCAATTCGGCCGGCACCTCCTTGAAGAAGCTGCGGATCAACCACACGGCGAAGGGCAGGGAATGCACCTGATACACCAGCGCCAAGCCGATATGCGTATCGTACCAACCGATGCGCTGATAGAGCACATACATCGGGATGATGAAGAGGAACTCCGGCAGCATGTATGCCAATAGCAGCCAAATACCGAAGAGCTTCTTGCCGCGGAAGCGGAAGCGGTGGATGCCGTATGAGGCGAAGACGGCGATCACGATGGCGATGATGACGCCGCACACGGTAACATATACCGAGTTCATGAATGCTTCGACGAAGCCGGGCCGATCCAGCAAGCCGAGGAAATGATCGGCGATCGGCTCGAAGATTAGCTTCGGCGGCATGGCGAAGGCATCGCGCTGCGTCTTCAACGCCACGCTCAGCAGCCAGACGATGGGAAAAAGCGTGAGCAAGATCGCCGCCAGCGACATCAAATAAGCGAGCAGCCGCTCCAATTGATCGCGGCGCGCATCCATGACCATCGCGGCTAATCCTCCAGGCGCTCTTCCAGGCGCATATAGACGAGGCTGATCGCCAGGACGATTACCGAAAAGACGACCATGACAGTCATGGCTTCGCTCATTTGCAGGAAGCTGAAGGCTTTGCGGTATGCCAGGGTCTGCATGACCTCGGTGGCGATCTGGGGTCCGCCGCCGGTGGTGCCGAAGATAATATCGAAGACCTTCAGCGTATCGATGGTGCGGAAGATCAAAATGGTGAATAGCACCGGGCGCAGCATCGGCAGCTTGACGCGGAAGAATGTCTGCAGGCTGCTGGCGCCATCGACGCGCGCCGCCTCAATCGGCTCCCGCGGCAGGCTTTGCAAGCCAGCCAGCACGATGATGAAGACGAAGGCGGTCTGCCACCAGGCATCGACCATGATCACCGTGCCCATGGCGGTGGCGGTCGTGCCGAAGAAGGGAGAGGGCGGGAAGCCGAGCGATGTCAGCACGTAGTTGACGATGCCGAGCATGGGATCGAGCACAATCTTGGACATCAGTGCCACGATAATGCCCGAGACCATCAGCGGCGTCAGCAGCAGCGTGCGAATGATGCTCGCGCCGAATTTGAGGCGGTCAACAACGACTGCAAGGCCGATGCCGAGAACAAGCTCCAGAGTGGTCGCCACGACAGCAAAGAGAAAGGTCTGGTACAGCACCTGCCAAAATTCGGCGCTGCGAAATAGATCAAGATAATTGCGTATGCCAATGAAGTCGAACTGGACGCCCCAATTCCAGTTGAAAAAGCTGAGCGCAAATGAAAAAACCGCGGGATAGAGCGATGTGATGGCGAGGATGAGGACGGCCGGCGCGATCAAATAATAGGCGGCTCGGCGGCTGAGGGCTGAGGGCATGTGGAGAGTCTTTCCCCCACCCTAAATCCCTCCCCCAAAATGAGGGAGGGACTTGGCTCCCCTTCCCTCCATGTGGGGTTGCGTAGACACAAACCCGCCGGAGAAGGGGCTGGGGGATGGGGGGCAATTCATTTACCCATCCATATCCAAGATGCGCTGCTGGGCTTTAGCTGTGGCGTCTGCTGGCGCCATGCCGCCGTACATATCCTGGATTGCATCGACGATGACCAGCGCGTATTCGCTCCAACCTTCGCGGAAGACGACCGTCGTGCGCGATGTCTGCATCGCTTCAAGCACGGTGTCGACATACAGCGGATTAAGCGCATCGACATACTCGGCTTTGTCCCAGGTCGAGACGCGCGCCGCCCCGCCGTGATAGGCGCCGATGACCGGCTCGATATCCTTGCTGGTCATCCATTGGATGAAGTACCAAGCCGCTTCCGCGTTCTGGGCGTTCGCCGGAATGCCGATGCCCCACATCCAGTGGCCCGTCCAGGAAGCGCCGCCCTCAGCTACCGGCGGCATGACCGCGTATCCAGTCTTGCCCGCTACCGCCGAGGCGTCCGGGTCTTCGAATCCGGGACCGAACAGGCTGGCGTCGATGAAGAAGCCGGCGCGCCCCTGCTGGAAGAGCAGGCTGGCATCAGGCCAATCGAGCGACTGCACATTGATGGGACCGGCGGACATCATGCCGGCGTAATGCGACAAGCCGGCGGTGACGCGCTCATCGGTCAGGATGGGATTGGACCAGTCGCCATCGAACCAGACGTTGTAAGGCAGCGACATCTCGGCCTCGCCCCAATTGTTAAAGACCATTCCGGTGACGGTATCCATAATGGTGTGCGAGCGGATGCCGCGCATGACCGCCCCGGCGACCGTGCCGCCGCTCGCGTCAGTGATGCTTTGCGCCGCGTCAATCAAGCCGCCCATGGTATCGGGAATCTCGCCATCGAGATATTCATCGACGATGTCCTGGTTCCAGAAGAGCGTATAAGCCTCGAAGGAAACGGGGATGGCGTAATCCTGCGCGTCCATGTCGCCGGGCGGGTACTGCGTCGCCTGGGTAAAGCCACCCGGGAAGTCGGCAAAGTCGTAATCGGCTGAGGTCATGTGGTCATCGTCAAGGAAGGGCGTGAGCGGATGAATCAAGCCGTTCGACCATTGGGTGAAGGCGGTCGAATCCATCGGCACCATGTAGACATCCATGACGCCCTCATCGGCGCGCAGAGCGACTTCCATTCGGTCGAAGTAGAGATTCTCGGCGAGCGCCTCCACATTCACAGTGATGCCAGTAGCGGCTTCAAAGTCGTCCATGACGCTGCGCATGCCATCGAGCACTGGATGCTCCGGCATCAGAATCGTGATCTCGCTGCCGGCGAATTGCATCCAATCTATATCGCCGTTTGCTTGTACCGCAGGCGTGATACAGATGACCAGCAGCAGGACCAATACTAACGCTTTCTTAAACATTTTCGTCTCCTCAGATTGATTGAACAAAATCACTGACTGTCGTCAGAGTGATTCCAAATTGCGCGCTATAGCGTCAGGCCTTCATAAGCCGCTTCGACATTTTCGCGCACTTTCGCCGCGAACGCTGCGTCAATCTCCGCTTCATGGAAGATGCCGTACCACAAGCCCGCCTGCCGCACAAAGTCGCGCATATTGACCAGCGCATGCGTCACATCATCCCAGCTGATGCCCATCGCTGCCGGGCGGATGTCGACGCCGGCGCGCACGATGGCATCAAGCATCTCCTGCGGCTTGTCATTGTGCAGCAGCGAGCCGACATAGATGCCGAGGCAAACCGGCTGCCCGTGGATGAACTTCTTGCCTGTATAGAATTCCAGCGCATAGAAGAGGAAGTGATCAGCGCCTTCAATGTGGCGGGGATTCCAGCCGGCGTTGTGGTAAGCCGCCCCGCCCCAGCGATTCGCCGTCATCAAGGCGCGGATGCCTATCTCATTGACCGAGCGGATGTCATCGAGCGCCTCCATCACGGTAGCCATAACCGCCGCCGCTTCATCAACCAGCGCTTGATCGTAGGGCCATTTGGCTTCGGTCTTGCCGCGCGCATGCGCCAGGCGCCAATCCGCGTGCCCGGTGTGGTAACAGAGAATCTCGCAGATGCCGCTGCGATTGACCACCGGCGGCGCGTTCTGAATCACCTCAAAATCGACATAGACCGCTTCCGGCACAGCCCAGCCAACGTAGCGCACATTGCCACTGAAGCGCAAACCCGCGCGATGACCGAAAGCGGCGTTGACCGACATCGAGGTCGGTACCTGGAAGAGCGGCAGCCGCAGCGTCCAGGCGAAGTATTTGGCGACATCCAGCGCTTGCCCGCCGCCGAGCCCGATGATGCAATTGCAAGACGGCAGCTTGGCGACTTCTTCTTTCAACTCATCGCCATCGATCGTGCTGACGAGATAGGGACCAGCCAGATTCTCGTCAAAATGATGCGCGAACAGCTCCCATAGGTCGGGCATGGTGACGACGAGATAGGGCTGATGTACGAAGTTCGGCAGCTCGCCGATCAGGTTGCGTCCGAAGACCGTGTTAAATCCAGCGCTGTTGCCCATGCGTAATCCTTGCTCCCAGTCAGCCTATACAAATCCGCGCCCGTTCATTATGTTCTGAGTATCCGCTTGGTCAACTGAGATGAGCTTGTATAGCGAGCGACTGCGACCACACGGTATTGAACATTGCACAGTATAGCGAAAACGATAACAATGGACGTCGACATCTGTCAACAATTCGCGTCAGCGGAAGTGTCTAAACTGTTGGACATTGTTCTTTCTTATCCCAGCCCCGCCCATGCGAACCGTGTAGGGCTTGTCCACTAATGTTTTTTGCAAAATTATCCGAGCAATGTACGCGCGCTAACCCCCACCCCAAACCCCTCCCCCATAAAGAGGGAGGGGCTTTTCAGCGAGAACTTTGAGTTTCTCTGCTCCCCTTCCCTCCTTGTGGGGGAAGGGGCCGGGGGATGGGGGGGTAGAATCGCGGGTCAATCAAACAATATCGGACAAGTCTTGTAGGGACGAGTGACAGTCTATGTCTGCGTGTCCCATTGGGTCGCCCGCTCTGGCGCTGGATTCCCAATCAGCTTTCGCCTGGCTAGATTAAAGCCGCTAGTCCCGTCAATTCGCCAAGGAGCAAAGGCATGACCCTAAGAGCCGCCTTCAGCGGGACCGGACACATATCCCAGGTCCACGCGCGCGCGGCGCAGAGCATCGCCGGCGTCGAATTAGCCGCAATCGTCAATCACCGACCGGAATCGATGAGAAATTACGCGGCGCAATTCGGCATCGCGCGCCAATACGCGACGGTGGAAGATTTGCTGCGCGACGGCGAGGTCGACATGCTGGTCGTCAGCACGCCAAATTACTTGCATGCGCCGCAGACGATCGCCGCGTTGGAAGGCGGCGTCCATGTCATGGTGGAAAAGCCGATGGCGATGAACAGCGCCGAAGCGGAGCGGATGCTGGCGGCGAGCCAAGACTCGGGCGCGAAACTGATGGTGGCGCATTGCTGGCGTTTTGACGAAGAAGTCAATTGGATCAAGGCTCAGATTGACCGGGGCCGCCTGGGCGATGTGTTGCGCACGAAGGGTTATGGCGTGCACGTCAATTGGGGGCCGGGCGGCTGGTTTGTCGAAGCGCGCTACGCCGGCGGCGGCGCTCTGGCGGATATGGGCATCCACGCCATAGATGTCGCCCGCTATCTGCTCGGCGATCCGCAGCCGCTCAGCGTATACGCGCAAATATCGACCGATTACACCAAATACGAAGTCGATGACAGCGGCACAATCTGGGTCAATTGGATGGGCGGCGCCACATCAATTGTTGAATCCGGTTGGTGGTGGCCGCATGCCGACGGACCGGAAGCGAGCACGAAGCTCTATGGGACGAAAGCCTTCGCCCAGCTCTTCCCCACGCGCCTCGAAGTCCCCGACCGCGAGACGCAGACCGTACAGACAATCGACCCTGGTTATCCGCCGGCGCGAGAGGAGCAGTGTCCGCAGATTATGTACGATCGGCAGCTAGCGCATTTCATTAAATGTATCCGCGAAGACAGAACACCCAATCCGGGAGGCGTCGAGGGCTTGACTAATATGCGCATCATCGACGCAGCGCTGGAAAGCAGCCGCGCTGGGCAGGTTGTCCGCCTCTAGCATATTTGGCGCTTGGGAGAATACGAGCTATGTTGGAAACCTATGAATGGGCGGGCGAAGGTTTCGCGCCGCTGGTGTTCACCGAAGGCTGGCAAGCCGCCCTGCTCAATTGGGAGCCGCTCTTCGACCGGCGCAACCTCAATGAGATCGAGCGGCACAATCACACTGATGAAGTCTTCGTGCTGCTGCGCGGTCATGCCGTGCTCTTCACCCGTGCCGATGGCGGCGCGCTGGAGGCGGTCGAGATGGAGGCGGGCAAAATCTACAATGTGCCGGCGGGAATCTGGCATAATCTCGTGGCGACGCGAGACGCGCGCTTTCTCATTGTCGAAAACCGCGATACGCACTTGGGCGATACAGAAATCCGCCCCATTACCGCTGAAGAGCTAGCGCACTTGGACGCGCAATTGCCAGCATGGGCTAGCGCATAGTCGATACGACATTGGCAGAAACATAAATCTCCAATTGCATGTATCGGGAGTGGTGAATGTGTTGATATATCCCTCGTTTCCCCCACCCTAAATCCCTCCCCCAAAATGAGGGAGGGACTTCAAAAGCCCGTAATTCCTTGAATAACTCCCCTTCCCTCCTTGTGGGG
>JAPPFH010000010.1 GCA_028875185.1 Chloroflexota bacterium
CGACCATCGACACCGCCGGCACTGTCGTCTTGCTGCATGGGGAAAGCCCGCCGCCACAATCCAGCCAGCCGCAAAGTCAAAATCCCCCGCTACCGGCCACCGCCGAACCCAGCAAGCCCAACAGCCAGCTGCTTAGCGGCTGCGAGGTGCGGCCCTGGGCGAATGTGAAGTTCCGCCAGAGCCCGCCCGGCGGCGAGGTCATCGGCGTGACCGCTATTCGCAAATGGCTGCCCGCCAGCGAGAAACAGCACGGTTATTTCAAGATTCGCCTCTGGGCGACCGATGGCTGGATCAGCGGCGATTATGTCTACACGCGCGGGGATTGCGGCGCTTGAAGCCGCGCCAGTCAACCAGAAAAGGGTGTGGTGAATTTCATTGATAGCGCGACAAACCCCCATCCCCGAAGGTCTATGTCTACGTGACCCGGACTCTTGCCGTAGCGCAGTGTCTACGCGCGGCGGTGAGTCGCCCGACGGAGCGCAAAAGTTGTAGGGGCGACCCAGTGGGTCGCCCGACATAGCCCAAAAAAACAAGTAATTTGCGACGATATTTTGCCCGTTGCAAAACTGTCCTGTCGTCAGCCCACAAGGATGGAAGGGGAGTTGTTCAAGGAATTACGGGCTTTTAAGTCCCACCCTCATTTTGGGAAACTGATCTTGACACCCGAGACTATTCCGCTGGCGGCGCGGAGTTTGACAAAGTCTGCATTCCCGCCGTATCATGGCGCCATTGCGCCTTTCGCTGGGAAGCCTTGTGCCAACTTCAATCGCCGACCAGATCAAGAACCGCTTTCGCGGAATCCAGGATGTGAAGTTCGCCAGCACCGCGAGGGACTTAACGCTCACATCGCGCAGCCACGAACCCGATATCATCATCGAGACCTGGATGAACAGCCGCCTCTTTGTGTATATCTTTGCTGCCGCGCCCAAACCGCGATTGATCAAGTCCATTCTCAAGCAGAATACGAATGCCAGCGTCGGCACGCTGTTTTTCGTCGACGCCACGCTTCTGCCCGGCGATGGCTATTGCGGCCGCCTGCGGGATTGGCAAGACGACCTGCGCGTAATGAACATGGGCGCCGTATTCGCGTTCGCCATCAAGGAAGCGGGCATACGCCTGATCCAGGTCAATCTGGAAGAGACGGCGCAGCGCAACCAGTTCATCGTATGGCACACCGTCGAGTTTCCCTTCGATGCCGTATCCGTGCGCCTGCGCGAATACCATACGAATATCCGCGGCCGCTGGTATATCGGCGACATCGCTTCCGCCAGCTTCAAGCGCCGCATTAGCGAGGAACGCGCGCGCCAGCGGTTTCACTATCGCAGCAAGCAGACGCAGCCCTTGGACTCCGCGCGATCGGAGCCGATCAGCGCCGCCTACCTTGCGCTGGAGATAGAGGTCGGCGCTGGGCAGGACGCGGTGAAGGAAGCCTTCCGCAGCCTGGCGCGGAAATACCATCCCGATGTCAGCGAGCACGAAAAAGACGAAGCGGAAAAGCGCTTTAGAGAAGTGCAGTCCGCCTACGATCGCATCAAGTCTCACCGACGCTGGCAATGAGCGCCACTCGACGCGCGCGGCGGATCAACCGGCGAGTATCTGTACGGCGCGCAGAAGCGCCCCGTCATCGCCAACATTTCCGGGAAATACGATGTACGCGCCGCCAGGATAGCGGCTGTTTGCGTCCGGCTGCCAAAGCGGGATGCCGGGCAAAATCTGACCCAAGACAGTCGCGCGCTTGATCGCCAAGGCGCCGGTGGCCAGATCGCTCGAGGTGACGCCGCCTTTGGCGATTATGAAGCGCGGCGAGACCGGCAACCTGCGCACGACATCAACCAGACTTTTGGAGACGCGCCGACCGATAGCCAGGCTGCTGTCGTCGTCATAACCGCTGACGAATTCGCGGCTGGTATAGAGCGCCGCATGCTTGCCATCACGGAGGATCGCCGCCAGCTCATCTGCGATAGACCCGAGGAAGGCGTCCAGGTCTTCGGACCGCAATAGATTGGCGACCGGCAATTCGACGCCTTTCACTAACCCGCTCGCGAGCAGCGCCGCAAGTTGATCTGTAGACTTTTTGACATATGAGCCGACAACGACTAGCCCGCCATGTTCGGACATCGGCGTTATGTCAGCGGCATCCAGCGGCGGTTGGATCGGTATGCCGCCACGGATGCCGGCGAAAGAAGCGGCAGTGCGGTAGATCAAGCGCACCCCGGCCGCCTCGGCGCGAATACAGGCGAGGGCGACCACTTCAAGGTCGCGCTCGCTTACGGCATCAACGACGCAGACCGCGCCGCCATGCAAGCCACGCAGGATCTCCTCAACCGCATCCGGGCCGCCGCTGCGAATAACCTCAATGGACAGGCTGATGACATCCTGCGACTGGACTCGACCGCTGGTCTTTTCCTCGACCCACTTTCGCATTTCCGAGTGCCGGTAGCCAAAGACAGCATCTTCGGCGTAGGGCGTCCGCGCGGCCGGGACGAGCAGACCGCCCTCTTCCACATAGTGTAGGCCCTGTATCGTAAATCGGCCGCCAGCCATGAAGGCCGGAATGAGAAGCACGGCGTCGGGCGGCGCTTCAGCAGATTCCGCCAGCGCGTCGGTCTCGGCCGGGAAGTGGCCGCGCAAGGTGGAATCGCTGCGGCTGATTACGGTAAAGCGGCGTCCGGTCTGACCGGCTGCGGACCGCAGATTCCGCGTGATATCTTGATTAAGCGCGACCGCCTCTGCCGCGCCGACGCTGCGCGAATTCGTCAGGATGTAGCAGACGGGGTCGGCGCTATCCAGCTCGCGAACGAGCGCCGGCACCGTCCATTCGGTAAGAACGACAGTATCGTGAACGGTCTGTGTACCGGTTGGATCGTCATCAAGGACGAAGATCTTCCGCTTCGTTTCTCGCAGCAGCGCCTGTATCTGCGGGATGAGGTTCTGGTTCCACTCGGCTGGCAAGTTGGAAAACAGTTCCATCTTGTCAACAGACGCGACATCTTCGCTCGTATGCATGGTTCACCTCAAGCGCCACGACAGCGCATTCGGCTTGTCAAGCAGCTTGGTTTAGACAGCAGCCAGCGATTCTATACTGCTGTCCCGCCGCGTAACCGAATCGCCACGCCAGGGCTCGCGTCCCACAGTCACGCTCAGGATTGCGTCTTGCTCTTTCAGCTTTCGCTAAATTTGGCAGATCAAATTGGTTATGGGCGCCCCTTTTTCCACTGCGAACACTATGCTTTCTCGCTTGACAAAGCGCTGCAAAGAAGCTGCAGCAGGCAATCATATGAGTCGCGCGCGGAGGCAACCTGCGCGCCGACCTGCTGATTCGCCCGCATAGCTCGCAGCGCTAACCCGAGCGCGCAAGACAATGCGCGCTGAAGCTGCGGTCGGCGCCCGCGCTGCCGCCGATTGCCGCGATCATCTGGCGCATTTCGGCGCGATGCAGCGTATTGTGGTTGAGTACATGGAAAATCGTCTGCCAAACCGGCGTCGTCATTGCCGTATCGCGATAAACGATATCGATCTCGCGGATGAACTGCTGGTCATCAAGCTCGGCCATATAGCGCTTCCAGCGCGCTTCCACCCCGTCCCAGGCTGCCCTGACTTGCTCGCGCGTCGGGTCGTCAATCGTGATAGCGACAGTCGGCTCCTTGATGCCGTGAAGGCGTTCCAGGCTGGCCTGCATCACATCGACAACGGGCGCGCACTCGCGTTGCAACGTGCCCCAGGAATAACCGGTATCGACTGTGAATGCCGGCTCGGGCAGCGTCATGATCGCCTCGCGCCAAAGGCGGCGATCTTCTCGCATCTGATAATCGACAAGCATTCTGATCGCATCGGCATTCATTTGCGGAAGATCCCGCTGAGGAATTGCATCAGGCTCAGATCAAATTGGGGCGCTTCATTGACTTCCGCTGCCATGCGCAAAATGTCCGATCGATGCGACGTACCCTGGTAGACGACATCAAAGACCAACTGCCATACTTTCAGTTTGGCGCCGCCTGCGCCCTCGCCAAGCGCGCGGTCGGCGAAGAATTGCTCGCCGTCCAGCTCGCCCATGAGCTGCGCCCACTCAGCATGGATGGCGCGCCATTGCCGGTGCATCGCGGCCCGATTAGTCGCTGTTTCGCCGCTGAAATGCGCTGGAGCGGCATCGTCAAGGATGCGCCGCAGATTCGTCGCTTCGGTCTCAATGATATGGGCGCATTCACGCCGGATAGAACCCAATCCAAAGCCGACTTCCCGCGAAAACTGCTCGTCGCTCAAGGGGACGATGGCGAGTTTCCAAACGCGCGCGTCTTCCCAGCAGCAGTGTTGGATCAGCTTGCGCGCGAAATCGAGATTGGCTGTGCCAGGTGGAAGATTCACTTCTGTGTATTTGCCAGGTCACATTGGATGGATCCACCAGGACTCGAACCTGGAACCAATCGGTTATGAGCCGACTGCTCTGACCATTGAGCTATGGACCCGCGCGACGCCGGCCGCAGCGACCGGCAAATTGAGCAGGAGCGGGTAACGGGATTCGAACCCGTACTGACACCTTGGAAGGGTGGAGTGCTACCGTTACACCATACCCGCAATTTAACAGTCGGGGCGCCCGGATTCGAACCGGGGACCTCACGGACCCAAACCGTGCGCGCTGCCGGGCTGCGCCACGCCCCGAATGCCCAGACATCTTACTCGTCTTGCGCGGCATAGTAAAGTCGGAAGTGGGCGGGCGCCGGATTCGTCTCTTCAAAAAATAACACCCAAAGACGAGAACAAGAAACAGAGAATTCACCACAGAGGAATGAGAGGACACACAGAGAGCACCGAGGAAATGCATCGTCTGAAAGATACACTTAAATCCAATTCTCCAAATGCAGATACCGCAAGAGGGCAAGGACCAATTTTCCACATATCGAGAATCCGAAGCGCCATTTCAAACTAAAACTCTGTGCCCTCTGTGTATCCTCTGCGTACTCTGTGGTGAAAGCAATTTGGGCATTCGCCTTGGCGCGATCTACACCCGAACCCAGCAGACACCAAGACTATTAGTCTTACTCTTCCGGCTCGCCGCCGAATGCTTGGTATAGTTCGTCGATTTCTTCTTCGGACACGGTCGGATGAATCTCTTCTCCACGGCGCTCGCGCTCTGGCTGGGACGACTGCAACAAGCGGGCAAACTGCGTCGATGTTACGCACTTCATGCGATGGCGGCGGGCGTGGCTCAAGACCTCAAGATCTGAAGAAACTACGATCCAATTCGGCGCGTCATTTGTTTTGTTGATCCGCCGTTTGATTATGTCGTCGGCGCTCGAATGGTGAGCTGCGGCAAAGGTGACCTGCACGCCCCGCGTCGACAGGCTTGAACTGCCGCCGGGTAAGCCATGATCAAAGATCACCGCGCATTTCTTGCGTGTCCTCGCGGCAAAACCCTTTAGCTTGTTGACCAACTGCCCTTCATCGTTTGGATCATCGAGACTGATATCGGGCAGGCAGGCGATGAGATTGTGCCCGTCAATCAAATACGGCATGGACGATTACCTGAACACAGGTGGAAAAGGCGAGCCACATCACTTTACCACAGCCGCTCGGGGGCGGCGACAAGAATCAGCGGCGCCGAGAAAAACGGACAGGCGTTCTCTATGCATGAGCAAGCGGGTTTAACCAAGCGTTCCAGGGGCATGGCGGGCAATCGCTAAACTATACAACTAAGCCACATCCGCGACCGCCTCATGCAGCGGCAAGCCCATCGTGAAAATGCTGCCGATATTCAAGCGACTCTCAACCTCGAGAAACCCGCCGTGCGCCTGACAGATCGCGCGCGCGATCGTCAAGCCTTGCCCCAGCCCGGGCGCGGCATCGGCGGACCGGCTGGCGGCACCGCGATAAAAGCGCTCAAATATATGCGGAAGATCTTGCCGGCTGATCCCGACGCCATTGTCGCTGACGCTGATTAGCGCGTAGGTTTTGGCTTGGCGCGTCTCGACGCGGGCGGCGACCGCCACGTAGCCGCCTTCCCCGCTATAGGTCGCGCCATTGCGAATCAAATGCCCCAGCGCCCACTGCAAGCGCGTATCATCGCCGCGCGCGCTCACGCCTCTGAGATCGCGCGTCATGACAAGCAAATCGATGCCAAGGCGTTTTACATCGCTTTCGATGCCGTTGACCACGGACCAGATCACATCCTCAATCGGCGCCGGCTCCCGCTGGACATCGAAGACGCCAGCATTCATCCGCGAAATATCGAGCAGTTCCAGCGCAAGCTGATCGAGGACATCAATGTTTCGCAGCATTTTATCGAGCAAGCGCTGGTTGACGGCGGCGTCCTCCGGCTGCCCGCTTAGCAGCTCGCTGGCCAATTTGATCACGCCGACCGGGCGCTCCATATCGCGGGCGATATGCGTGACAAAGCCATCTTTCAGCCGTTCCGCCAGGGCGTCATGGGTCACATCGCGCAATATGATGACGGTGCCGATGCGCCGGTTGGCTTCATCGCCGATGGCGATCAACTGCGCGCGAATAATTCGATTGTTAAGCGGCAACTCGTCCGATTCGCCCAAGGGCGTCAATTCGGCGGCCGTCTCATCAACCGCGCGAAATTGCTCGAATAAGGTACCTAGCGCGCTATCCCAAAAAGCGCGCTTGCCGCCGAGCATCGCTTGCGCCGCCTGGTTCATCATCGTCACCTTGCCGTTGACATCCTGAACGATGATGCCCTCGTCAAGGCTGCTCAATATCTTAGTCAGGCGGTCCAGTTCATTAGCGCGCTGCCGGTGTTCGCTATCCAGCCGTTCGAATCGACGCCGGAGCGCCGCGCTTTCGGCGGTATGCCGCTGCGCGATCTGTCGCTGCCGCCCCAATTCGTTCTCGAGTTGCTGGCGCCGGCCTAGGCGGCGATAGAAGCGGCGAAACAGCGATTCGCTCGCCACACCAAAACGGTGAACATCGTTTAGGTCGGCGTTGATTTCACCATTTGCCGCGCGCGGCGAATCGTTCATCGCGGTCCCATTCATGCCTGCCAAGTCCGTCAGATTTTCTCTCATCTGGCGAAGCGGCACTCAAACAGAAGCGACAGGATTTGCCGCTCTATCGTTTGATTATAGACAGATTGCGGCAAGCCCGCGAACTGAAGGCGGCGCAGATGGCGGGCTGCAACAGATGGGCTATCATCGTAGATGCAGGGCGACGCCAGTTGAGCAGGATGACCGTCACAAATGCAAAACGTCGCGCCAACGCATCGCTTGAATCGGCGCTCGCGCGATTTTCTGATCGCGGCTGCCGCCGTCTTTCTTATTGGCGCGGCATTGGCTGTAGCCGGTATTGGCTTGCACATCGTCAGCCTGGTAGTCCCATTCAATCGCGGCTTCGCCATTTACGACTTGACGCGCAAGGCGCTGGTTTCACTCGGCTTCGGGCTGTCCTTCGTCTCGATGCTGATGGCGCTGCGAGCGGTTACCTGGAAGACCGACCACAGTTTGGCTTGGGAATTGGGCGAGCTGCTGGCCGGGGAACTCGATCGTCAGTTTGTTTTCATTCGCAATGTCAGCAAGCGGTCGCTCGGCACGATTGATGCGGCGCTGGTCAGCAGACACGGCGTTCTCGTGCTGCGGATCAGCAAGCGCAAAGGCGAATACTATAACGTGGGCGGGGATTGGCTGCGGCGCCGGCGCAACGGGAGTTGGCGCCCCCTGCGCTGGAACCCCACGCGCGATGTGGTGGCGGACGCGATGAGGGTCAAAGCCTTCTTGAAGGATTATGATTTATCGGCGGCGCCAGTCTTTGCCGCTGTCGTCTTCACGCGCGCCGCGCCGGATGTCCAATTTAGTTTGCGCGATCCAGCTGTGCCGGTCTTGAACGCTCAGGCTTTAATCAACGGGCTCTCAGACAGTTACTTCGCCGAAGACCGGCTGAACGCCGCGACCGTGCAGCGGGTCGTAAACCTGCTCTATCATTAGGAGGCGCGCTTGGCTCACATCTTGCGCCTCGCGCCGGCGGGGACGGGTAAGACAACGCGCCTTCTGGCGCTGCTGAGAGATTTAACGCAATCGGAGCGCGGCAGGCTGCCCAAGATTTGGGTGCTGCTGGCGACGCGGCGGCAAGCATTGAATTTCCGGCATGGTATGGCGGAGCTGGATAAAGATGTCTCGGTATATTCAAATATTGAATTCTTCAACTTTTATTCGCTCAATGCCCGCCTGCTCAAGAGCGCCGGCGCGCCTGTCCGCCGTCTGAATAACATGGCGCGATTAGGACTGCTCCGCCAGTTGATAGGCGAAATGCAGACTGAAAACAAACTCAATTTTTTTCAGCGCATCGCCGATACGCGCGGTTTCGTCAGCATTATTGCTGGTCTCATCGACGAGCTCAAGCAGGCGGGCGTGGATGTCGCCGATTTCGCCGCTGCGGCTGGGAACGACAAGGAGGAGGAAATCGCCCGCATCTATCGGAGCTATCAAGACACGCTCAAGCGAAGCGATCTGGCTGATGTGGAGGGCGAGGGTTGGCTGGCGCTGGCCAAATTGCGCGAGCGACCCAAAATCGCGAGCGATGTGGATCTTCTCGTTGTCGATGGCTACGACCAATTCACCCTCGTGCAAGCGCAATTGCTGGCGGCGCTGGCGCGCGCGATTGACGAGATCCATATCACGCTGACCGATATGCCAAGCGCCAACGCGGAGGCGCTCCCTCACCGCAGCGCCCGCGCTCGACACGCGCTGGGGAGCGCTTTCGCCAATGCCCGCCTTCACCTGCAAGTCGAAACGATTGCGGCGGATCCAAACGAGCGCGACACCGATCTCGAGCGGCTGAGCCAGCGTGTCTTCCGCGACCATCCAGCGGCTTCCGGCGGCGATGCCATACAGATGATCGCGATGCCGAATCCGGCTGAAGAAGTTCGGAGCGTTCTGCGCAGGATTAAGCGGCAGCTGCTGGAAGGTGTGCTGCCGGACGATATATTGGTCGCAATCCGCGATTGGAACCGGTACGCAACCCATTTTGAAACTGCTCGCGAGGAGTATGACCTGCCGCTTCTGCTTCACTTCGAGAGCGAATTGCGCCAAGCGCCTGTAATAGCCGTGCTTATTGACTTGCTGGGCATGGCGCCCCAATTTCGCCGGCGCGACCTGCTTGATGTCCTGCGATCGCCTTATATTGACTCCGGGCTGGAGGCGGAGCAGATTGACCGCCTGGACCGGATAAGCATGGAGCGCCAATTCCTTGGCGGCGGGGCAGCGGACTGGCTGGATATGGTCAACCGCGCCAGTCGCTCGGTCAACCGGTACAACGAGGACGCGCCACGGGCTGTCTTGACGGTCGAGCAGCGCGAGGCGCTCTTCTTGCGCTTGTCCGCTTTCTTTGACGGCGTCACGCCAGCGGGACGAGCGGATACCGGCGCTTACGTCGATTGGCTGGAAGGCTTGCTCGGCGATGAGCCACTATCGGAATCGCCAAGCGCTTCGAGCCAATTTGCCCGGAACAGCTTCTCGCTCAACAGTGTCGCGCTTGCGCGCCAGCACAATAGCGGCAACGATGAGATCACTCGTCGCGACTTGGCGGCGCTTGCTGGCTTGAAGCGCGTCCTGCGTGATATGGCGGCAAACGATGATGTGCTGCGCGCGACCTTCGGCGAGACCGCCGAAACGGATTGGCGCCAATTTTGGTCCGACCTCAAACACGCTTTGGAAACGACGGTTGCCGATCCCTTCTATCGCTCGCGCGCCGGTCAAGTCCTCGTTACCACAGCGTCCGAAGCGCGCGGCTTGCCGCATCGGCATGTTTACATTCTCGGCTTGGCCGAAGGCGTCTTCCCCGCTGCGATTTCGGAGGATCCGTTTTTCCTCGATAGCGAGCGCGAAAATCTGAAAGAGAATGGAATCCAGCTTGCGACCCAGGCTGAACGGATTGACGACCAGGGACTTTTTTACGAGATAATCAGCTTGCCGCGTGATTCGCTGACTTTATCCCGCCCAACCTTTCAAGCGGGGAAAGTCTGGATCGAAAGTCATCTCTGGCGCGCGGTGCGGCGCGTCTACCCAGAGCTAAAGGTCGAATCAAGCGCCGTCGGTTCAGTCGTCGATCCCGAAGAAGCCGCCAGCGGCGCGGAGACGCTGCTGGGCGTCGCCTCTAGCATGAATGCAAAGCGCATGGACGATGCCAAGACTGCGCTGCGAATCAGAAATTGGCTGCGAAGCGATGCGGCGCTCGCCACTCAGTGGCAGCGGATTGAAGCTGGCCGCCGGGTTGAACTGGGTCGCCTTTCCAGCGCGCCCTTTGATCGCTATAGCGGCGTCCTCGCAAACCCCGACCTGCTCAGCGAGATCGCGAGTCGGTTGGGGCATGATCGCGTATGGAGCGCGACGCAGCTGAAGGACTACGGATTATGCGGATTCCGTTTCTTCGCCAAGCGCCTGCTGAAGCTAGAGCAAATTGAGGAGCCCGAAGCCGGATTCGACGCGGCGCGGCTTGGCTCGCTGAACCACCGCATATTGGAAGAGACTTATCGCGAATTCGACGCGCAGGCGCTAAAGATTGACGAAGACAATTTGGAAGCGGCATTGGACATTTTCGCGCGGGCAGCCGAAGACATCCTGGAGCGCGCGCCGGAACTATTCAATTTCCGCGCCACCGCCACTTGGCAGGCGGAAAAACAAGTGCTGCGCAATCGATTGGCCGCGTTTATCAGGCAGGATTTCTCGCCGGAGAGCCCGCTCAGCAGGTTCGGCGACGGGCGTTATGTGCATGAACTCGAACTGCATCTCACTGATGTTCAAATCGAGCTGGCAGCTGGGCGGCGTCCGCTGCGTGTCAAGGGCTATATCGACCGCATAGACCTAATTGATGGCAAGCTCGCCGTCATCGATTACAAAAGCGGCGCTACCGCTATCTCCCGACGTGAAATGGAAATCGGCCGTGACTTCCAAATGATGATTTACATGCTCGCGCTTCGCAGCTACATCAAGCAGATGGGGAAAGAGACCGAGATCACGGGCGGCTTATTCTGGCGCCTGCGCAATTTGAAAGCGAGCGGCCTTCATGTCGAGGGCAATGAAGATGACGATGCCGCGATTGAGATGGCGCGTCAGCACATCGCCCGTAATCTGGAAGCTGGCCGCGCCGGTCAGTTTCCCGCGCGCGCGACCGCGCTCGAAAATGGCAAATGCGCGCGTTATTGTGAGTTCTCGCGCCTGTGCCGTATGCGCGTCACCAGCCAATTTAAGCAAACACCGCCGGTCTAGGTAACATAGCCGAGGCGGGCCAGATGCAGCCAACCCCTGAACAGAGCATAGCCATTCACATCAGCGACAAGAACCTGATCGTCGTGGCCGGCGCCGGATCCGGCAAGACGCGCGTACTCGTGGAGCGCTTCCTGCAGCTGCTTGGGGACAACCCCGACTGGCGCATTAACGCGCTGGTGGCGGTCACCTTCACGCGGGAAGCCGCCTTCGAAATGCGGCATCGCCTGCGGCAAGAGCTGGAGCGCCGAACGCGCGAAAACAACGCCAGCCATTGGGCGCGTCACCTCGCGCAATTGGATAGCGCGCGCATTGATACCATCCACGGGCTTTGCGCCGATCTGCTGCGGGCCAATGCGGCGCATGCAGGGGTCGATCCCATGTTCGCCGTTCTGGACGAAAACGATTCCGCCATCTTGCTCGACGACGTCGTGCACGATGTGCTCGCGACGATCGAAGCGCCGCTTTCCACGCTTTTCGCGCATTACGACGCTTTCAAGATCGACGAAGCGCTGCGGCAGCCAAGCTTGGTCAATGCCGAATATGCGCCTGTGCCCGAGGACGCGGACGCGCTGTTTCGGCAGTGGGAACGGGAATGGTCCGACGCTGTCTTCGACGCGCGCCGAAAGCTGCTCGGCAGCGCCGATATGGCCGCATTAGCAGAGGCAAGCGGGGCGCCGGAAGAAGACAAACTCGCTGAACTTGTCGGGCAGTATGGGCGCTATCGAGAACAAATCAAAGACTCGCGGAACGCCAACGCAATCGCGCGGCTGTTGAAGGAATGCTACGACAAGGGCGCCGTCAGAAATATCGGCTCGGCGAAAGCTTGGGGCGGCGCCGAGGCAAAAAAAGAAGCGGCCGAAACGCTGCGCCAACTACGCCGAAAAATCGACGAAACACTGAAGGAAATTGGAGACCCGCCCAACGAGATCGACCGCGCGACTGCGGCGATGCTGCCCTTGTGGCATCAGCTTCTTCAGAAGGTGCGGACGACCTATCGGGGGCGAAAACGCGAGAACGCGCAGCTCGATTTCGATGATCTGGAGCGGCTGGCGGCGCAGCTGCTTCAGCAAGACGCAGTCCGAAAGCGCTACCGCGGGACCGAGTTCAAGCACTTGCTGGTCGATGAATTCCAAGACACCAATGCGGCGCAATGGCAAATCATCAATTCATTGGCGGACCTGCAGCGGGGTGGCTCGCTATTCGTCGTCGGCGATCCGAAACAGAGCATTTATCAGTTTCGCGGCGCTGATGTCAGCGTTTTCAATCAGGTTCGCAATCAGATCGCCGGCCACGCCGCCGGCTATGCCCTGCCGCTGTCTACTTCGTTCCGCAGTCACCGCCCGCTTGTCGAACAGTTCAACGCCCTTTTCGCGAAAATCTTGCTGCGCGACGAAAGCAGTCCGGTCAAGGACTACGAGGTGAAATTCGGCAAACCAATGACCGCCTTCCGCCAGAATGCGCCAGCCCTGCCCGCCATCTCGCTTCAGCTGCTGGAAGCGGAAGAACGCGACGAGAGCGGCGAGCCTCTTAAAGACCAGCGGGGCCGCCGCATAACCCGAAGGGCCGACGATATGCGCCGGTGGGAAGCCTTCGAGATCGCCGCGCAAATCAAGCGCATGATCGCCGAAGAGCGTCCCGTTTTTTCTAAGGCGACGGGCCAGACCCGCGCAATGGCATACCGCGACGCCGCAGTCCTATTCCAGTCTATGACGAATCTGACGCTGTACGAGGAAGTTTTCAAAGCGCAAGACATTCCCTTCCTGACGGTCGCCGGCCGCGGTTACTTCGACCAGCAGGAAGTATGGGATATGCTCGACTTGCTGCGCTTCCTGCATAATCCCGCTGACAGCTTGTCGCTGGCTTCCATATTGCGCTCACCTATCTTCGCCTTCAGCGATGACCTGCTTTTCGCCCTCCGCCTACTGAAGGATGACGCCTCCGAATCGCGCGAGCCAAAGCCGCTCTGGCAAGCGCTGCAAATCGCCAACGAACACCCCATGACCGGCGTTGCCGAGAATGATTTGCCTGTTATCAAGCACGCCCTTGAAGTGCTGGACGCGTTGCTGTCATTGGCTGGACGCATGACCATATCTGAACTGCTGCGGCGCGCCCTGGCGCTTACCAATTACCTGGCGATACTGACCGGCTTGCCGGATGGCGATCGGCGGCGCGGCAATGTCGAGAAACTGCTGCAATTGGCGGAAGATAGCGGCAAAATCACATTGGGCAAGTTCACGCAATATCTGGCGGATCTGACGGCGCGTGAAGTGCGGGAAGGCGAAGCCGCGCTCGAGCCGGGGGACGCCATTCGGCTAATGACCGTGCACGCCAGCAAGGGGCTCGAATTCCCGTTGGTTGTACTGGCGGACGCTTCCTGGGAGCGCGGCGGCAGGGGCGACCCAACCATACAAGTTGATCCAGATTTCGGGCTAAGCTGCAGCATATACAGCGCCGACTCCAATAAATACGAGAGTGGTTTCGCCCACCGCCGCAACCGCAGGCTGCAAGCGCTCAAGGAAGCGGCGGAGCGCAAGCGATTGCTCTATGTGGCGGCGACGCGCGCCCAAGATTATCTGCTCATAAGCGGCGTCGTCACGCAGAACCGCGATGGCCGATGGGGTTCTCGTGGTTGGCTCAAACTGCTCTTGCCCGCGCTGGATCTTACAGACATCCCGCGCGAACCGCAGCAGCTGCGCGACTTCGCCGGCTGCCATCTTCAGATACGAATGCCGCCCGAGCCGCCTGCGCCGCAGCAATTTCGACATTCAGCCCACGGCGCCGCGACGCTATGGGACGCTGACGCCAGCGCGGACGACTATCCGCCGCTTATGCCGCCTTTAATGCGCCCGCTCGTGATTGACAGCGGGCAGACGCCACCTCACATCAGCGCTACGCAGATTGCGCATCTGGGCGCTTGGCGTCACGGATCGAATGCGGCGGAGCGCCACCAGTCCGCGCGCCGTTATCAAGATATCGCCTTGACCGGCATGTCGGAAGACGACTACGACAGGGCTTTCGCGCCACGCCACAATTGGGAGAGACTGATCGGGCGGATCCTGCATGAGGTCTTGCGCTTCGCAGAATTCTCCCTCGCGATTGCGCCGAGCGAGGACCTGATACGGTCAATCGCCTGGGAGCAGGGACTGACGAATGCCGCCGCAGAGCGCGCCGCCCGGCAAGAGATTAGCCGATTGCTGCGCGAGTTCTCCGGCAGCGAAGCCCATCAGTGGATCACGAGCGCGCGCGCCGCTCAACGCCCGCTGTACACGGAGCTGCCATTCATGTTTCGCAAAAAAGCGTTCGTCGTGCACGGCGTCATCGATGTCTTGCTGCAACGCGGCGACGGCGAGTGGGTTATCATCGATTATAAGACGGACCAAGTTGCCGAGGGTGATTTCACAAAGCATGCCAAGCGGTATCGAATGCAGTTGGCTTTGTACGCGGACGCTGCGCGAGAGCAGTTGCGGCTTGCGCGTCCGCCGCTTGCGTATGTGCATTACATTCGCGGCAATCAGATGATTGCGCTTGCCAGCGAAGACACCCAGCGCGAACTGGACGAGTTCGAAAAGACGATTGGCGAGCTGGCGGCGGCTAATGGGCAGACTTAGAGAGTGGCTGCTGCCGGAATGGGCGCGGGTTGAGCATCCGCTGCTACAATATGAGATTTCGCATTTTCGCGCTGCTAGAGGGCGCCGTGGGCTGACCATTCAGCTGATCGCGATTTTGGCATTGCTCGGCGGCTCGGCCGCGCTCAACGCGGCGACCAGCGCCCATCAGGCAAGCGGCCTCAATCTAACTAGCCTAATCTGGCGGAGCCTTTATTATCCGACCCTGATATTGCAGCTATTGACAGCCATTATGGCATTGACGCTTGGCGCGTCCGCGGTGGGTGGGGAACGCAGTCGCAAGACATGGGACAATCTCCGCGCGACAGAATTCGGCGCCGGCTTGGCTCTTCGCGCCCGTTGGGCTGGCATCCTCTACCGCCTGCGCGCCCCGATCATTCTGATTCTCTTGACGCGCGTCATCCTCATAGCCGGGATGATGTACGATTTGACGGGATTTGGCGGGCTATACGCCCAGATGCTCGGCGCCCAAGCCAGGCCGCCCCTGCCCGAATGGCGGCTTGACCTGCTGCTTATCGCCCTGGCTGTGACGGTCAACTTGGTACTGCCGACCCTGCAAGTCGCCGCGGCCGCCGCTTTCGGCATCCTGCTTTCGGTCGCCATTCGCGAGCGGATATACACCGCGGTCATACTCATGCTAGTTGCAGCGACCCAACTGGCTTTTGCCGCGGCCGGCGCCTTGGCCATCGCCGGGCTGTTACAAGTCGACGCGGCCGCCGTGAGCGCCTGGTCATACGCGCTTTTGCTTGGCTTTTCCGCTTTCGGCGATTGGGGGCTTCTTCTGTCGCAGCTGGGCAGCCTGGGCGAAATCTGGCATCGCGTGCCTTACGGCTCGACCATCAGCTTTTGCCTGCTGATTTTGCTCATCACCTTGAGCCTGGCGGCTGATGGCATGATGTGGCTGGCGGCACGCCTTTCCGAACGCCGGGGGTAATGGATGCGGCGCAGAAGGTCGAGGTTCATGATTACTAAAAGCAATCTAGTGTCAACTTAGAATCCACTTTCATCCCGCCGACTCTTCTTATGAACATTTAGCGCGTTATCCGCCACGCCATCATGCCTGTCTGCCGCCGATAGGAATTTACGATAATTGCCGCTCTTGATATCGTAGAGCAAAAAAATGCTCATTCCAATAGAGCCGACCAATAGGAATATCAAGAAAACAAATAAAATCGCGAGGATTTCGGGGTTCATGAGCCTGAGTCCTCTATACTTCTTCTATAACGAATGTAACCGATGTATAGTTGCAGTACAACAGTTACAAGAGATACAGACACTGCCAATATGCCCACAAAGGAAAACTTTGTCGCTGTATCGAATTTCATATTTGTAACGTTTTCGTCAACATATATCAGAGTAAGCAAGATAATGCTGCCAATGCCGAGCAAGATTAGCAACAGTCGAATACAAAAGAATGCCAGTGGACGTGCTGAACGATCTATATTGGCTTGCGAAATATCGATTCCTGTTGCGGTTACTTGTCCTAACGAAATAAGTAACAACTCTATGCCGTTAAGCAGCTCAATAAAGGACACTTCGACCACCTGGAGCCTCGCGATAAGGATTCCAAGTCCAATTGGCAGTAGCGGCAAAAGAATACTTAGGCACACCCAAGTAATCACATGAATTATCAGATGGCTATAGGTTTTGTCCAAGAATCACGGAGCCTTTTACCGCTGTTTCCTGCAGAGCCAATATGACGACCCGTTGAATCATGAGAACGATACAAGAGGTCGCACGACATATCAGCGGCAGGTCAAGTGATTTAATTCCCTAATGACCCGCAGCCGCCTCAGCTACAAGACCATCACCGACCACCTGGTCCGCCTCTATCAATGCCAGCCATTCGTAAGGCGCGGAATCGCGCATCCGGTAGTCGCGCTACACCCGTCTGACTCGCAGGTCTACGATATCGACAGTCTGCTTGACCCATGGCGGCCGGCGCCCGAAGCCCGCGATTTCGCCGCTTACGATTACAGCTATCTGCATGACTTGCAAAACAGCAAACCGGCCCTCTACAACGGCGCAACATTCACTTTGAAGCGCATTCAAAAGAATCCTTTGAAGCTGCGAGGGCAAATCGGCAGTTACTTTGACATGCTGGCGACCTGCGCCGCGTTCGAGCGCGAGCTGGATGCCGCGGCCGCCGCGGGCATGCTGCGCGCGCCGGCGCGTACGACATATCATCGCCAAGTCTCGCCGTCGGACGCGCTCATCTACGGCGACAGACGCAGCGCCGCCATCGGCATCGGCGCATTGACTGTATTCAACGATGGCCGTGAATACCGTGCGATCCTGGCTCGACGCTCGCAGGCAACCGCCTTCGACAGCAATATGTTCCATGTGCTGCCCGCGATGATGTTTGGGCCGACGACAGCGCGCTTCAGCAATAGGCGCGAATGGAGCGTCAAACATCAAATCCTGCGCGAGGTGCTGGAAGAGCTCTTTGGCATGCCCGAAGAGACGAGCCCGCATCGCTGGGATTTCTTCTACGACCATCCGGCTTTGCAATATCTCCTGAGCCTGCTTGAACGCGGCGAAGCGCAGCTCTGCGCCACCGGCATCATTCTCAATCTGCTGACACTGCGTCCCGAAATCAGCGCCCTGCTGCTGATTCACGATCCGGCTTGGTACGCGCGCGTAACCGCGGCCGACAGCGAGACGCCGTTGGTTACCGCCGACGAAACGCTGAGCGACAGCGTCGTCATGGCGCCGATAGCCACCGATGACGAATTCCTGTCGCGCTTTCCGCCGGACTTGCACCTGTCGATGCCGGCGCAGGCGACCGCGACCATGTGGCTGGGCATCGATCGCGCGCGCCGGGAGATCGCGAAAAGCGTTTGGGCATCGTCGCCCGGTCTGCCAAGCTCGCGCGCGATACGTTAAAATCGCTGCTTACGAATTAAGAAGCGAGTGGCGTAAATCAGGGATCAATCGACCAAAGGATGAAATCATGCCAAGTGTAGGCGAACAGGCGCCCGATTTTGAATTGCTGAATCAGCGCGGCGAGGCGGTAAGGCTGAGCGATTATCGCGGCAGGCGCGTGCTGCTCTTCGCTTATCCCAAAGCGGCGACGCCGGGCTGCACCGTCCAGGCTTGCGGCTTCCGCGACAACTTCGCGCAGATCGAAACGGCTGACGCGGTCGTGCTAGGTCTTAGCCCGGATGAGCCGGCCGCGCTGGCGAAGTGGATCGAGGCCGAGGGCTTGCAATATGATTTGCTATCCGATCCCGAGCATCAGGTGCTTGAGGCTTGGAGCGCCTGGGGCGAAAAGTCTATGTACGGGAAGAAATATATGGGCGTCATTCGCTCGCACTGGATCATTGACGCCGACGGCGCCGTGCTGGACGAACAGCTCAAAGTCAGCCCCAAGAAGAGTATCGAAAAGGCGCTGAAATTCCTGGCGAAAAACTGAGGGTGAAAGCGGCATTCGCCCAGGACAAGAACCGATGAAGGCGCGCGTTATCGGGGCGCTCCTCGCCGCCATCATGCTGGCTGCCTGCTCGGCGGACGAAGCGGTCAGGCTCCGTTCAGACGAGGCGCCTGCGCCAACCGCGGTTATCGTATACATGACGCCGACGGCTGTGCCCACCTTGGTGCCTACCGTCGCGCGCTTTCATCCGACGGCCACGAAAACCGAAAGCGATCAAGCGGCAGCGGCAGCGATTGAGCCAGACAACTGCGAAAGCGTTCTGAAAGCGCAATTCACCGCCGCCAGCGACCATTGCCTGGCGGGACCCGACGGCAGTTTCTGCAGTGGCGGGCTGCCGCCAAGCGCTGAACCAGCCAGCGGCGGCTTTTCCGCGCCCGGCGCCGTAGTCGATGCGGCGATCATTGACCGCCTGCACAGCCCGCGTTTGGGCGAAGCGCGAGGCGGAGGCTTGGTCTGGCTGCGGCTGGAAGAAGATCTGCGGCTGGACGCGCTCCTAATCGGCGATCTGCGGATCGCTAACCGGACCCCCGCCGCAAGCGTTTATCCAAAGTGGCGTTTCATCACCGTGGAAAGCGGCGAGATGCGGGCGGGCTGTGTGGCGGCGCCGCAAACAGGCGCGCTGATATTGCAAAGCGTATACGGGGAACGCGCCAATCTCACCATCAACGGCGTCGCTAGTGAAATCAATGGGACACTTATCGTCATGACGCAAGCGGACACGACCCGCTTCATCGCCATTGAAGGGCAGAGTCGCCTTACCGCCTTCGGTCAATCCGCAATTGTGAATGTTGGGCAGCAGCTAAACCTTCGATACGGCGACGGCGATTGGACAAGACCGGTACAGTTGCCGGGCAATCCCGTCCTGCTGACATACGACTTGATTGAGCGTCTGCCGATAGCCTTGTTCGATCGACCCGTGCCGATGCCGCAGCCGGGATATGCGCGGACGCAAGGCGGCGTGAACATGCGGGCCGCGCCCGATGTCGAATCGCTCTTGTTGTTTCGGGTGCCCGCCGGAGAGACCATGAGCGTGCTCGGCATCAGCCGGGATCGTCAATGGCTGCATATTCGCCTGGGCAATGGCGAAGCTGGCTGGATGAGCGCCGAGCTGCTGGCGCGCAACTTGGGCGAGATTGGTCCGGTCTACGACTTGACGCCCGCGCCGCCGCAGCGATTGGGCGCCTACGCCGACGTCGCCACGGTCAATGTGGCGGCCGGCGGGAATCTACGCGAAGCGCCGGATACCGCCTTCCGCATAATGCGCGGCTTGCCTTTCGGAATGCAAGTCCAGCTGCTGGCGCGCAGCCCTTACAGCCCCTGGGTGAAAGTCAATGCGGATGGCGATATTGGCTGGATGGCGCTCTTCACATTGACAACAAAATCAGTGATCACTTCCCTGCCCATCGATTACAGCGTGCCGCTGCCGCCCCTTGCCCAAGCCGCCCCTACTGCAACCCCATCAAGCAGCTTTTTCGGCTACGGTGGCGGGCACGCCTACCCCGATCCCAGCGGTGGATACTAGCAGGCAGGGCGCGAGCTAGAAAAAGATGATGAAGAAACAGAGGGCAATAATGAGGCCCGCCAGCATGACGCCCTGAATCTCGCTGGCGCTCATAGGTAGCGCATAGGCATAGGGCATGGGCTTGATGCCAAGATGGCGCAAGCGCCAGGCAAATGCCAAACCGCCAATCAGCGCCAAAGCGGATATCCACGCGCCAGCATCGCGCGGCGGCGTCGACCCGAGATAGACGCGCAGCGTATATTCGCCAGCAGGCAAGGAAACGCGAATCAAGCCCAAATCTGGCGTGGGCGCGACCGCGACAGCGCCGCCATCGACGGTCGCCGCCCAGCCGGGCCACCAATAATTCAAGATGATCGCTTCAAATGGCGCCGGTGAACGAACGCGCCAGGCATGGAATTCAGGCGCGTTGCGCAGCAGCGTCGCCTCTGCGCCGGGCGGCAGACTGTCGCGATCGAATTTGTCGATCGGGTAGCCATCTAGGTAATCCTCCAGCAGGCGAGTCTTGTCCACCATGTCGCTGGCTGTGCGTGGAAGGAAGTCATCGGTGGGGGACGTCCCAGGTTTACTGGTCGTCATCAGCCGCAGCGTTGAAACGTCAATATGCTGGCGCTTCCAGCTCATCGCGCGTGAAATGGCAAAACCCGCGACGACCACCGCGGCGACGGCAATCGCGATCGCAATCAGCCCCATCTTGCCCGGCAGCCGCCGCAGCCAAAGCCCGTTCAAGCTCGCCAGATAGCCACAGCACAAGACGATGGGACCGAGGAAGCGCACTGGGAATTGCAGGTAACGTAAGGGAGCAAAAGAATGCCAAAGCGGATGCGACCAGGGCAGCATCAAGAACACTAGCGCGAGGGAAAGCAAGAAGAAGAATAAAGCCGCGAGGAATGCGCCTGGATGACGGCTGCGATAGCCGCGGATGTACAGCGCCAGCGCGCCGCCGGCGCCCGCAAGCGCGTAGGTCCATTGCGCGATGCCGATGTGATAAGATTCTGCCGAGTGCGGTCGCACCCAGGTAAAGAATTGATCCGCAATCTTCAGCAGGTCGCCCAGGCTTCGCCAATATGAGATGCTCCAATCTTTGAAGAGACCTTCACGCGTGATCGAATGCCGCTCGAGCAGAATGGGCAGCCAAAAGCTGGCGGCGGCCAATATACCGAATACCAGCGCCAGCGCCGCCCACAAATCGCCGCGGGCATCCAGCCGGCCAGCTTCACGGTTGACGCGCTGGATCAGCCCTTCCCATGCCAGCCAGGCGAAGGCGACCCCCGTGAACAGGACCGCGTGCAGGTTGTGTGTGTTTATGAGCGCGGCTTCAACAAGGATGACCAGCAGGAAATTGCGCCCGCTGGGGGCGTCGCGCAGGGCGTCCAGGCGCCAGAGCAAGACCGGAAAGAGCGCCTGAGCAAACAGCGCTGGGTAAGCGCCGCGCAGATCAGCCTCGATGAGAAGAAAATAGGGGCTGCTGACATAAATCAGCCCGCCAATCAAGGCGCCGAGCGCGCCGCTGCGCCGGCGGCAGAACAAATACATGCCGACTCCCGCCAGCACAAATGCAAGCAGCAGCAGCCAGCGCGCCGCCTGCACCAGGCTGAGGTTGAAAACAAGCTGGATGGCGACAGCGATTTGATAGGTCAAGCTGGCATAGAAGTGGAATAGCGGCGAGCCATAGCCCCAGTAAGTGGTCTCCGCCCAAGATGGAAAGAACTCGCCCGCCAGCCAACTGCCGCGCATCAACTCAATGCGACGAAGGTGATGCCCCTCATCCCCCGCTGGGCTCGACAGCCCGTCGCTCGTCCAAATCGGCTCGGCGACGACGAAAGTCAAGCAGATGATGAGCAGCAGCCCGGGATCCAGGACCTTCATCAAGCCGCCGTTTGAGGACATCCGCATAAGAAGCAAGCGCCAATTAACCCATCGCCATTCGCGGCCAGCGAGCGGCAAATAGCAGCCGCGAATCCAGCGAGCCAGTATACTGGGGGGGGGCGTTCCAGTTCAAGTAAAGATTCACCGTGGGGCTGGCGATTGTCCTGAGCGGATCAGGGGAGTGGTGAATTTCAAGGATTTCGCGGCAACCCCCGCCCCCCTGCTCCCACAAGGAAGGAAGGGGAGAAAAGCTACCTATACGCTATGGTTAAGCCCCCTCCCTCGCTCTGGGGTCGCTCAGGGCGCGTAGACACAACCCGTGTCGACACAGACCCGTCGGGGAGGGGTTTGCGGTGGGGTAAAGAAACGCATATCCACGATTCGCCACTCCCGCGGATCAGAGCCGCTTGCGTTTCAATCAAGCCGCGGCTATAGTGTTTAAGCAATCGTGGCAAACTCTTATGGCAGTTTGACGTGGCGGAAAACGATCCCATCCTGGAACAGCGCGTCGAGGCATTAGAGCAATTCTCGCAGGCTCGGGTTGTCGAGCAGGTCGGCGATCTGACTGAGCGCGTCTCCGGCTTGGAAAGCGCGGGAGGCGGAGACGCCGCACCTGGCGACCAAATCTGATATTGCGCGCCTGGAGAAGCGCAGCCTCTTGCCACGCAAGAGCAAATTGCCGCCCAATCCGAGCAGTTTCGCAAAGACCAAAAAGCCCAGACCGAGCAGTTGCGGCGGGAATGGGAACAGCGGACTAACCGGCTGATTTCATGGATGATCCTTGCGTTTATCGCTTCTTCGGGTATTGTTGTCTCAGCGGCCGCCACCATCATCAACCGTTTGCCCAGCTAAAGAGGAATCGATCATGTCGGCTTCAGGCCCGCGTAATTTCAGGAGGAGCAATTATGAACAAGCCCAGCCGTGCCGCGCGTTTTCTTAACCTTGTCTTAACATTACCCCCCCCCCCGAATATATGTTCTAATATTGCGCTGTTGCATCCTCGCTTCAATTAGTCTCTTCGCCCTATCCCCGCAAGCCCAAAACGTACCGCCCGCGCCGACAAACTTTCGTATCAGCCGCATCACGCACAACAGCATCACCTTAAGATGGGATCCATCCCCTGGCGCTACCAGCTACGAAGTTGCCCGTAATGTCTTCTCTTTTGACCCATTTTGGTTGAATCTCGGCAATGTTGCTCGCTATACGGCAACCATCACGCAGCCTAGACAAACAGGGCGCTATGAAGATTTTACTGTGCGCGCCCGAAACAGCAGCGGACATAGCGGAACGGGTGGCCAAATTTCTGTTTTGTGGTCGGAAATCCCCGCGCCGCCAGCCCAAGATGACAGCGATCATGAACCTTATGTATATGTCCCCCCCAAGCACACTCCCATCCCCGACACGCTCAATCACCTGCCAGCCGGCATCCAGGTCAGCAACTGGCGCGATGGCGCCCAGGGGCGGCGGGTGGGCGCCGCCGGCGTGGGCCGCGCCGATGTCATCGAGCAGGGCCTTCTGGACGCGGTCGACATCTGGAGCAATGTCACGCCGGGCGTCGAAGTCTGCTTCAATCAGCCGGGGCGCGTCGTCTTCCTCGACGCCGCCTACGCCCCGCGCAAACTCTTTGATTTGCCAGCGTATCAGCGCGATGGCATGACCTGTACGACGATTAACAGCGCCGGCACCGTCGTGCTGCTGCGCGGGGAAAGCCCGCCGCCGCAACAGCCGCCCAGCCAGCCGCAGCAGAGCCAGACACAGCATAGCCCGCCCGCGCTGGCAACGGCTGAACCTCACGAGACGCAAAGCCTGAGCGGCTGCGAGGTGCGGCCCTGGGCCAATGTCAAGTTCCGCCAGAGCCCGCCCGGCGGCGAGATCATCGGCGTGACCGCTATCCGCAAGTGGCTGCCCGCCAGCGAAAAGCGCTACGGTTATTTCAAAGTCCGCCTTTGGGGGCGCGAAGGCTGGATCAGCGGCCGATTCGTCTACACCCGCGGCGATTGCGGGGCGTGATGGCGCGGCGGAATGCTATACTGGAAGCGAAGTAAGGTTTAGCATTTGGAGCAGCGGCAATGCCAACTGTTGGGCAAGCGGCGCCCGATTTCGAACTGCTGAATCAAGAGGGGCAAACAGTGCGCCTCAGCGATTATCGCGGTAAGCGCGTGATTATCTTCGCCTTCCCCAAAGCCAATACCATGGGCTGCAACAATCAAGCTTGTTCCTTCCGCGATGTCTTCCCGCAGATTGAATCGCACAATGCTGTTGTGCTCGGCGTCAGCTCGGACAGCGTAGAGGCGCTCGCGGGCTGGAAGCGGCGCCAGAACCTGCAATACGATCTGCTCTCCGATCCAGATCACCGGATGTTGGCTGCCTGGGACGCTTGGGGCTTCAGGCTTTTCGTCATCAAGCTGCCGATTTCGGCGACGCGCTCTTATTGGGTGATCGACGAACATGGCACTCTCGTCGACCAGCAGATCGGCGTCCGTCCCAAGGAGAGCGTCGACAAGGCGCTCGCTGCGGTAGAATCGCTCGCGCCGCGTTAGCCAAACAAACGCTAAGATCGGCCGCTGCCTGAAATACATAGAGACTGTACCGCGCGCGGCAATGGCGAGTATCATTGCGCGCGATAACAGCACACAAGCCATTGGATTGCAACATGAAACTGTTACTCATCGGCTTCGGGGTCGTTGGTCAGGGATTCGCCGAAATTCTGCGAGACAAATCGGCCGAGCTCCAGCGCAAACACGATTTCGCGGCGACGATCATCGGCGTTGTGACCGCGAGCAAGGGTTCGCTGTATCGGCCGGCTGGGCTGGATCTTTCCGCGCTGCTCGAAGCCGCGGCGAGCGGCAGCTTTGACGGCTATCCCGGGGCGGCGGGGCTGCGGCGCGGCATGACGGCTCTCGACATGATCGCGGCTGGCGAGGCTGATGCGCTGGTCGAAGTGAGCCCTACCAATCTCGATACGGCTCAGCCGGCGCTGGATATTTGCCATCGCGCCCTCGATGCCGGCATGCACCTGGCGCTCGCTAACAAGGGACCGGTCGCTCTGGGCTATGCGAGTCTCCAGGAAAAGGCGCGCGCCGTGGAACGACAACTGCGCTACGAAGCGACTGTGATGGCGGGAACGCCGACCATGCGCCTGGCTGAAGAAGCGCTGGCGGGCTGCGCGATACGTTCGGCGCGCGGCATCCTCAACGGCACCACCAATTACATCCTGACGCGGATGGAGAACGGCATGTCTTACGATGAGGCGCTGGCGCGGGCGCAGGAATTGGGCTACGCCGAGAGCGATCCATCAGGCGATGTCGAGGGTTGGGACGCCGCCGGCAAGGTCTTGATCCTCGCCAATGTCTTATTCGGCGGAAGCCTGAAGCTGGCCGACTTGGACGTCAGCGGCATCACGGCGATCAGCGCGGCCGACATCGCCGACGCCAGAGCCGCCGGGCAACGTTACAAACTGATTGCCAGCGCTACGCCAGATGGCGGCTCGGTAAAAGCGACCCGCCTGCCCTTCGCCGATCCTCTGGCGAGCGTCGGCGGATCGACCAATGCGATCACACTGGAGACCGATCTGATGGGCGATGTCACGCTGATCGGCGCGGGCGCCGGCAAGCTGGAAACTGGATTCGCCATTCTCTCCGACCTCTTGGCTATCCGGAGGGCAACTGGCGCATCGTAAGCGCGGAGCGCAACCCGAACACAGTTCCTTCGTAGACATTGATATTGAAAGATTTCGAGTTTTGATAATCCATTTTGACTTGTGCTATACTGGCGGCAATCCGCCACGCGCAACGTCAAGCTCTATGAGGGGAAAATCCAAACATGCCATCCATTTTGCAGAAGGTCCAAACACTATTTAGCGCCAACTTGCACGGTATGATTGACCGCGCGCTGGAGACCAATTCTCTGAAGGTCATGGATGAATACATCCGCCAGGTCGAGCGCAACCTGGAAGCGCTTGAAGATTCAGCGGCGACCGTCGGCGGCTCCGTGCGCACTTTGAAACGCAAATATGATGAATTCTCGAACCAGTCGGACAAACTCGATCGCGATATCGACACGTTGGTTCTGCGCGGCAAAGACGACTTGGCGGCGGCGGCGCAAGCGGAGCTCAACACCAAACAAGAATTGGCGCAGGAGTATTTCGAGCAGTGGCAGTCGCAGGAAGAGCAGTATCAAGGCATGATGAATATGCGACTCAAATTGGAAGGCCGCGTGGTCACAATCAAACAGGAGCGCGAAAAAATGCGCTCGCTTTTGGAATTGGCGGAAACCAAGAAGGTGATGACCAAGACCCTGAAGAGCATGGACAAAATCGATACCTCGGGCGATCAAGAGATCGACAGCCTGCTTGATTCCATCTATTCGCAGATTGATCAAGAAGACGCGCGCGCCGAATTCGCAACCCGCAAATTGTCCGACCAAATCGAAGATACCGTCGGCATCGGTCAAGTGGAGCTGCAATTGGAAGAGCGCCGCCAGCGTCTATTGGGCGCGGAGTAACGCAATCCGATTTTGGCGCGCTCGGGTCGCCGCCTGCTGAACAGTGTTCGCCTGACGTTATAGCGGTTCGCGCTCAATGCGCTTCCTGATTCAGCCTAGAGGATATTCATCAAGATGACAGTAAACAGCGAAGCGCGGCAGAAGGTCTTTGGCACACTGCTGGCAAACGCGCTGCTGCGTTGGGAAACCCTCGTCACCCTCATGGTTACGCTTATTCTCTTTCTCTTCGTCGGAAATGTGAGCCTGCCCTTTATTGAATGGCAGCCCTGGTTCTGGCTGGTGCTGGGCGGCTTGGCCGAGACGGTGCTGGTCGCGTCTACCCTGGCCGATCCTGAAGCGACCGAGCAAGCCTTGGCTGAGGATTTCGAACGCGAATACGATCTGAGGAATATCCGAAACCGCATCTCGCGTGAGCGGCTGCACAGCGCATTCGAATACCGGCGCAACATGCTTAAGCTGGCCGATGCCGCGCGCGGCGCCATGCGAACGCGCAAACGCACCCTCATCGGCGACATCAACGACTGGATCGCCCATATGTACAACTTGGCGAACCGCATTGATTACTTTGAGAACAACGATCTGGCGGCCCGCGATCTCGAACAGGTGCCGCGCAAAATCGCCAAGGTCAAACGGGAGATCAAAAACGACAAAAACGAGCAGACGCGCCGCGACCGAATTCAGCAGTTGGATTTGCTGGAAAAGCAGTTGATGAGCCTGGAAGCGAGCAAACGCACAATCAAGCGCGCCGAGATTCATCTTGAGAGTACCCTCTCGGCTTTAGGCACGGTTTACGCCCAGATGTCTTTGCTCGGCACAAAAGACACCGGCAGCACCCGCGGGCAACGCCTGAGCATCGAAATCAAGGATGAGATTGACAAACTGCAAGACACCATTGATGCGATGGATGAGGTTCAGTTCTATAGCCAGCAATTCAATGATGACTTCATGAGCGCCATCGAAGAGATCGACAATGATGAGAGCCTTGACCTCGCTGAGCGGATGACGCGACAAAGACTGTCGACCGAAGGCGAGGACGACAGCGACGAATTGGCTCGGTCCGTCGATGACCAGCGCTTGACGCAGCGCCAGCAATAGCGCCCCCCCGCACGGTTATTGGCAATTGCAATATGGCGCTCTCCCATTTACCGCTGCGCCTTAGCGAAGAATGGCATTTCACGACGAAATCCAGGAGTACGGCATGTCCGTTATCAATTGGTTCGAGGTTCCGGTCGAAGACTTTGAACGCGCGCGCAAGTTTTACGAAACCGTCATTGGCGCGCAGCTTTTCATAAACGACATGCGCGAGACCATGGGCAGCATGCTCGGCGTCTTTCCGCATGACGGGACGGTAGGCGGCTGCCTGGTTCATAATCCGCAATACGGCTATACGCCCTCGAGCGAAGGCACACTGGTCTATTTCACGATTGCCGGCGACTTGGATGCCGCTCTGGCGCGCGTACCGGACGCCGGCGGCGAAGTGCTGCTGCCGAAGACAGCGCTGGGCGAGAATGCGGGAGGCGGCTTTGTCGGCTGGGTACGCGATACCGAAGGCAATAAAGTCGGTTTTTATTCGGATGAATAAAGTCTAATTGAAGGACTCGACAATCGGCTCGCGTTTCTGCTTGCGTGGGATCAGCGAACCCAGCCGCTGAACCAGACGCGGGGTTTCGCGCTCGATATTGATGGAGTCTTCCAATAGGTTGACCAGGGTCGTCGCCAGTATCACCAGCGTCAAATACATATAAGCGACAACGGCATAAGTCTCGACATAGCGAAACGACCGGCCGGAAGAGGTCTTTGCGATTTGCGTGATGTCGCGAATGCCGAGGAACGCGAGCAGCGACGAGTCTTTAATCATTGCCACGAAATCGTTGCCAAGCGGCGGCAGCACATTGCGGAATGCTTGCGGCAGAATGACCGAGCGCATCGTCTGCCAATATGTCATGCCAACCGAGTATGCCGCTTCAAACTGACCCTTGGGTATCGACTGAATGCCGGCGCGCACCGTCTCCGACATATAGGCGCCATAGGTTACTGCCAGCGCCACGATTGCGGTGCCGGCCGAGCTGCCCCGCCAGATCAGATCTGGAATCTCCGGATCGCCCGACAGATTGCGAATGCCCTCAACAACGTTGTTGTTTATCAAGTCGCGCAATGCCGGCACGACTATAAAGCCGGTGACCAGCAGCACAACCAAAATCGGGATTCCGCGCATAACGCTGACGTAAACGGTGCAGACATTATAGGCGGCGATGCGCAGCACGCGCATGATGCCCTTGCGCCTGGATTCGCGCGTTTGGGGCGCCGCCGGCGGATTCGAACGCACGATGCCGACGACCACGGCGACGGACAAAGCCGTGAGGTATGAAGCAATGCTGACGAAGAGCGTCATGCTGACGCCCACAATCAGCTGATTGAAGATATTCGAATAAATCTGGTCGGTGAGAATGCTAATCGCCAGTAGGATGCCTAGAATCACCAGGACGAAAATCCAGTAAGGCAAGGTATACAGGCGCGCGAAACGCATCGCCCGACCGCGCGTCTCGGCGATGACCTCGTCTAGATCCGCTGCGTCGCGCTCAGGTGGCGAAGCTGCCGACATCTCTATTTCCCGTCAGCGCAATGAAGAATGATCGCTTATGAACAGACGGGACAGAGCGAACTCTGTCCCGATTTTGCAATGCTCGATTGTTACAGACGCCGGCGCTCTATCCGCCGCCACCCAGCCACTTGTTGTTGAGCGCCATTAAGCTGCCATCGGCTACCATACTTGCCAGCGCCGCGTTGAAGGGCTCTACCAAGTCGGAGTCCAAGGGGAAAATGAAGCCCAACTCTTCATCGGTCAGCAGATCCGGCAGCAGCTTGATATCCTCGGCGTTGATCCCCACATAGCCTTGGCCCGCCACGTCGTCCATCACAACCGCGTCAACATCGCCGGCGATCAAAGCCTGCACTGCGAAGCCAAAGGAGTCGTAACCGACGATCCGCTCCTCGCCAACCAGTTCGACCGCCGTCCAATAATTCGTTGTCGCCACCTGCACGCCGACGACAAAATCGCCCGCGCTGAGTTCCGCCGCCGAGGCGAAGCGCGCTTCGCCGACGCGTGTCATGATCCGCTGCGACAATTCGACGTATCCCATCGAGAAGGCGACCAACTCCTTGCGCTCTTCCTTGATGGTGATGCCATCAGCCGCCATGTCATATTCGCCGTTGGACACCGCGATAATCATGCCCTCCCAGCTGGCTTCAATGTACTCCGGCACGCAATTCAAGCGCCCGCAGATCTCCGCCAGCGCGTCGTAATCCCAGCCTTCCGCTTCGCCGGTCTCCTCGTTGATGAAATTGAAGGGCACGTAGGCGTTTTCAACCGCCACGGTGATAACGCGTCCGTCCAGATCGGGCAGCATCATTTCGTCTGCGGCCGCTGGCGGGAACCACTGGGCGTTGATGGCTGCCAGGGTGCCGTCAGCCATCATGCTCTCCAAAGCCGCGTCAATGGGACCTGCAATCTCAGAATCCAACGGGTAGATAAAGCCCAGCTCCTGCGTGACGAGAATGTCCGGCAGCAGCTTGATATCCTCCTCGTTGATGCCGACATAACCTTGACCAGCCACATCGTCAATCACCACCGCGTCCACATCCCCCGCGATCAGCGCCTGCACCGCAAAACCAAAGGAATCGAAGGCCACCAGACGGTCTTCGCCCACCAAGTCTTCCGCCGCAATGTAATTCGTCGTCGCCACCTGCACGGCGATTACAAAGTCGCCTGAGACAAAGTCTTCGGCATCGGCGAAACGATCCTCGCCGATGCGCACCATCATGCGCTGATTGACATCTATGTAGCCGGTGGAGAAGGCGACAATCTCCTTCCGCTCATCGGTGATGGTGATGCCGCCGGCCGCCATGTCGTATTCGCCATTTGAGACGGCGACGATCATGCCTTCCCAGCCGGTCTCGATGTATTCCAGCTCGCAATTCAGGCGCGCGCAGATTTCGCCCAGTGTATCGTAATCCCAGCCCCTGGCTTCGCCGCTAGCTTCAATGAAGTTGAAGGGCGGGTACGAATTTTCCGTTGCCACCGTCACCGTGCGCCCGCCTAGATCGGGCAGGTGGCTATCAGCAAGCACAGCGGCATAGGGTGCAATCAGCAGTAACAATACCGCAACTGTAATGAAGCGCTTAAGGACTCTCATTTATCGCCTCCCATGTTTGACATCTTTGCGTTTGGTGGAGAAAATCAATCGATTCTATTCTAGCACCTAATAGGCCGATGTCCTAGAAATCGCTGCGGTTTGACAATCTCGAATCGCCGACTATTATCAATTGGCAAAGAATCGCGTCAGCGGAGAATGAAATGATGACCGTTTCACACTGGCAGCGCGCTGAACAGATCGAGCGCGAGATTGACTTTTTGGTTGTTGGCGCGGGTCTCGCTGGGGGCGCCGCCGCATTCTTCGCCAAGCAAGTTCACAGCCGCGATGTTGTCGTCACCGAGGCGCGCGATGTCGGGCTGGGCGCCAGCGGCCGCAACGCCGGCTTCATGATAAGCGGGCTCGATACCTATTATCATCGCGCCATTGAAGAATACGGACACGCGGTCGCGCGCGAGGTCTGGGACATGTCGCGCCGCAGCTTTTCGCACTGGCGCGAGTTCATCAGCAACGGCCCCTTTGATGTGCCCATCGACAACAGCGGCTCCCTGCTGCTGGCTGAGACGCCAGAGGAGGCGAAAGAGCTGGAGCTAGCCGCCCGCTCGCTATCGGCGGACAAGATTGAAATCGAGTATTACAGCAATGACCCGCTGGGGCGCGGCTTCTTTGCCGGCATTGAACAGCCGCTGGATGCCGGCGTTCAGCCATTTCTGCTGGCGAAGACGGTCATGGCGCAGAGCGGCGCCGAGCTGATCGCCAATAATGAGCTTTACCGCATTGAACAGCTTGATGATGTCGTGCGCGTCCATACGCGCAAATTCGTATTCACAGCGCGCTACGTCATGCTCTGCACCAACGCCTATTCGCCGATGATTGATCCTTACTTCGTCGGCAAAGTGTCGCCGATGCGCGCTCAGTGCCTTGTCACCGAACCCCTCGATCACATTCCGCTGCCTTACTGCGGTTACAGCGATTACGGCTACATGTATTACCGAACAACCTTTGACGGGCGCTTCTTGCTGGGCGGCGGGCGCAAGCAGAATCAGAGCGAGGAAAACAACACATCGGAAGATCGGCTAAACCCGAAGGTGCATGCCTTCCTCGACCGCTATCTGGCAAGGTATTTTCCTGATGTAACCGCCCCGGTGGCCCATCGATGGAGCGGCATTATGGGATTCAGTTGCGATGGGCTGCCCCTGGTAGGGACTCTGCCGGGCAAGCCGCGCGTCGGCTTCGCCGTCGGTTTCACCGGGCATGGCTTGGCGCTGGCAGCCGCAGCCGCCGAGCGCGCCGTGGACAAGCTGCTGAATGGGATATCAGCCGGCGCAGTCGATGTCGCGCGCTTTGAGTAGCGGCTGACCTTACCACTCCGCCACCGATCCGTCGCGGCGGCGCGTGATAGGATTGCGCCAGCGGAAACTGTGATCGGATGCCGCGCGGATCTTCTCCTCGTCCAGCTCAATGCCCAATCCCGGCGAAGTCGGCACATCGATATAGCCATCTTCATATTGGAACACAGCCGGATCCGCCAGATAATCGAGCAGGTCGGCAGTCTCGTTGTAATGAATACCCAGGCTTTGCTCTTGAATCAAGGCGTTGTAGGCGACCGCGTCCACTTGAATGCAGGAAGCCAGCGCGATCGGACCGAGCGGGCAATGCGGCGCCAGCGCGACATCGTAGGCTTCCGCCATCGCCGCGATGCGCAGGACTTCGGAGATGCCGCCGGCGTGCGAGACATCGGGCTGGATGATATCGACGCTGCCCTCCGCCAGAATCGTCTTGAAATCCCAACGTGAGTACATGCGCTCTCCGGTGGCGATCGGGATCGAGGTCGAGCGCTTCAGATCGAGCAGCGACTCGTTGTGCATCGGCAAGATCGGCTCTTCCACAAACATCAGGTGAAAGGGTTCAAGCTCACGAATCAGCATTTTCGCCATCGGTTTATGCACTTTGCCGTGGAAATCAACGGCGATGCTGAAATCGTCCCCCACCTGGTCCCGCACCGCCGCCACCTGCGCGACAGTGTCGTCAATATGCTGAAAAGTATCCATATAATGCAGGGTATTGGCGGCGACCATTTTGACCGCGTTTAAGCCGTCGTCCTTGCGCTGCCGCGCCTGCGCGGCGATGGCTTGCGGGCTGTCGCCACTGATGCCGGCGTAAATCTGCACGCGGTCGCGCACTTTGCCGCCCAGCAGCTCATAAATTGGCGCGCCATGATATTTTCCCTTAATATCCCACAGCGCTTGATTGACGCCGGCGATCGCGCTCATCATCACCGGTCCGCCGCGGTAGAAGCGGGCGCGGAACAAAGTCTGCCAGATGTCCTCGATCTGCCGCGGATCGCGCCCCAGCAGGAAATCCGCCATATCCTCGACCGCGCCGCGCACGGTGCCAGCCTGCCCTTCTACGATCGGCTCTCCCCAACCCGCGCAACCGTCATCGGTGGAGACCTTTAGAAAGAGCCAACGAGGCGGGACGGTAAAGAGTTCAAGCGCGCTGATCTTCATCAAGCCACTCCCAATTTTCTAAGCCAATATCGGCAATTCAAATATAATTCTATGCTAGATAACAAGAAACAAGTGGAGAAAGGCATACACCCTTGAAACTTCTGAGCGGACTGTTGTCGCGGCGTCTGTTCATTCTCGCCTTGTCTTTCGCCTTCTTATTTGCGCATAACCAGGTCGCCGTATTCGCCGCATCGACTGATGAAGGCGGCGGCGGGGTGAATCCCTTCATCCCACTGATGCTGGCTTTGGGCATCATCCTATTGGCTTCGCGCGCTGGCGGCGCCATCGCCCGCCTGCTCAATCAGCCGCGCGTCTTGGGCCAGCTGATTGTCGGCGTCATCCTGGGACCGACCGTGCTGGATATGCTGCACTGGGGCATCCTCCAAGGCGTTGATCTGCAGGGAACAGTCAAAGAATTCGCTGAGTTGGGCGTGCTGCTGCTGATGTTTAATATCGGCTTGGAAGTGCATCTGAGCGAATTGGCGAAAGTCGGAAAAGTGGCGGTCTTCGCTGGCGTACTGGGAGTGGTCGCGCCGGTCGCCTTCACCTTGGCCGTCTTGCTGCCGGCGGGCATTGACATGACGCCCGCCTTATTCGCCGGCGTCACTTTGGCCGCCACCTCCGTGAGCATTTCGGCGCAGGTGCTGCTCGAGCTGGGTTATCTCCATACCAAAGAGGGCAACGCATTGCTGGCAACGGCGCTGATTGACGATGTGCTCGCCATTCTGGCGGTATCGCTGACGCTGGTGCTGGCGGGCGCTGGAAGCGCGGACGGGAACGGAGACATGAGCCAGCTGCTCATCATCATCTTGCAGATGGCAGGTTACATCGCGGGCGCATTTCTCTTGGCTTGGTATGTCTTGCCGCGGATCATGCGTTGGATTCAGCGGCGGCCTCAATTGTCACAATCGTACGGCATTCCGATATTCGCCTTGATCAGCGCCCTGCTTTTCGGCTGGTCGGCTGAGTATCTCGGCGGCGTCGCCGCCATCACCGGCGCCTTCATCGCCGGCGTTGGCTTGAGCAAATTAGCCCCGGCAATGAAGCACGATATTGAACAGACGATGAGCCATCTGGCTTATGTTTTTCTGGTGCCGATTTTCTTCGTCGATGTCGGCTTGCAAACAGACCTCAGCGCCTTTCCGCTTGAGGCGCTGCCCTTCATGCTGATTTTGCTGCTGATGGCGGTGATCAGCAAGGTGGTCGGCGCCGGGTTTGGCGCGCGCATGGGCGGCTTCAACCTGCGCGAATCGCTGCGGGTTGGCATCTGCATGGTGTCTCGCGGCGAAGTCGGGCTGATTATTGTCTCGATCGGTTTGTCCAGCGGCGTCCTGGATGGCGGCAGCGAACTCTACGCCTCGCTCTTCATGGTCATTCTGTTGACGACCGTCTTGACCCCGCCGATGGTGCGCTGGGTATTCCAGGGCAAGAACCAGGACAAAATTGCCAATCCAGCGCTCGCGGGCGCAGCGGCAGGAGACTGACTATGATGAAAATGATCATCCTCATTACATCCAATGTGGAAGATGGCCTGGAAGTCGCCACCCGTTGGCAAGAGGCGGGCGCGCCCGGCGTCACCGTGCTCAAGAGCTTCGGCTTGTACAGCCTCCAGCGCAAGATGACGGGCGACAGTTTGGAAGTGCCGCTGCACATCGCCAGTTCCATGACCAGCATGATGGCTTATGTGCTGCGCGAGATGGAGCTCAACAATCACGTGCTGCTATCGGTCGTGCCCAAAGAACTGGCGCCGACGCTGCTGGATGAAGCGCGCGCCGTCATGGGCGACCTGCTGGAGCCGAACCACGGCGTCGCCTTCGTCGTGCCGCTTGATGAGGCGATTGGCGTGCGTCAGCCTGAGAACGGCGATAGCTAAAGCTCACCACTCCTCAGGCGCCCCCGGCGGGAAGACCGCGTATGGCAGATTTATCCGCCTTGCAGCCTTTGAATTGCTGGACAATACAACTCTGGACTAAACCCCTCCGCGCAGAAACGTCTCACCACGCTTAGCGCCGGTTCTCCTTCAAGGAAAACCCGCCTATTCCTCGGGTAAGGAACAAGGGCGACAGTGACACCCATCATGGGTTTGTGGCACTCGTATTCCTCGTCTTCATAGCGGATTCCGGCGGCGTATGTATGCAAGTGGCAAGCCTCATGGGCAAGTATCTCAGCCGTATTGAGCCGTTCATTAAAGGCGCTCCTGCCAAGCCACTGATACTTGTGGGTGATGCAGGTTTCCAAGAGGATTATTCTATCCGGACTGCGCGCAAGCGCGGTGCACATCTCATTCGGACGACTAGCAAATTCATCAGGCGATACGGGGACTTCAACGATTAGATTTGTTCCGCTGATCACATAGTTGTACCATTCCGGCGCCTGGCGCTCCAGCCAGTCCAGAGACGCGCTGACTTCGCGAACAAAGCCAGCCGAGCCTTCAATAGGCGGCCTGAACGACTTGCGGGCAGCAGCAGTCCGCCTAGCCGCGGGACATTGATTGTTTTGGAATGCCCAGTAACCATTTTCCCACTCATCGTCGCTTTGGCATTGCCGGTCAACCAAGCAGCAATTGTCCACATTTGCCGGCGCGCTGGCAACGGGCTGCGCGGGCGTCGCTGGCTGAGGCTGCGCGGGCGCGGCGCATTGCCCGTTCTGATATGCTTGCCAGCCGGCCATCCAGTCCAAATCGCTCTGGCATTGCCGGTCAACGTTGCAGCAGTTGTCGATGGGCGCTGTCGGCGCTGGCAACGCTGGCGACTCCGGCGGCGCGATGCTGTCGACGCGGCTGAAATCGACCCAATCCGCCAGCCAGACTTCCCTTCCGTTGCGGTTGATCTTCAGCCAGCGATTGAACTCGCCGACAACTTGCAGAATTGTTCCCGGTCTCACAGTGTCGGCGATAGCGGCAGTGCGGCTGGGCGCGGCTCTCAGGTTCAAGCCTCGATTGGCGCGAATGGAGTATTCTTGCGCGGACGTTATGCCGAGCAAGACGGCAAATGCGACAACCGCGGCTATTGCTTTGAATTTCATTAGCGCCTTTTCTTGAATTCACAATCGCAAGCCTGACAACGGGGACGGCTAAAGCTCACTCATACACCCGTCGTATCCCGTATTTAGGTGGAAACTCCGCGTATGGCACATTTCTCCAGTCGCTTTCCAGCCTTTGAAGCGTCGGACAAAACAGATCTGCCCTATACCCTTCCGAGCAGTAACGTCTTAAAGCGCTCAATGCGATATCTTTGTTAAAGTACTGCGTCCCACGATTCGGGTTTAGGCCAGCTCCAAAGGCGCTGGAAATCAATACGGATGCGCCCGTTCCCATTTTCCCGCACAACGCTTCCTCGTCATCGAGCGAAGCAAAATGTTTCCCCTCTTCATGTACATGTATGTGGCATGCCTCATGGCCAAGCGCCGCAGCCGTGTCATTCTGATCGAATTCAGCGGACCACCCCGATATAGCGTTTCTCATGAAGCAAGTTTGCACGGTGGCTTTTCTTTCGCGGACATTAGCGAAGGCCCAGCATTCTGCCCGCTGAACATTCTGCCAGGGCTCAACATGAACGGGTTCTTCAACGATTGAGTCCAATCCGGTTATCACGTAGTTGTACCAGGCCGGCGCTAGTTTCTTCATCAATTTAAGCGTCGCTGTAATGTGTTGACGAAATTGACCCGAACCCTCTATCCTGGGCACCGGTCCCGTAAGCGTGATCGCGGAAGTCTGCGCGGGATCAGCGCACTGAAAACGCTGAAAAGCCAAGGCGCCGAGCACCCTTTCATTTTCGGTCGGGCAGTCCCAACCAAGGGAACAACAATTGCCTCCGGACCCCGGCGCGCCGGCAACGGTCTGCACGGGCGCGGCGCATTGCCCGTTCTGAAATGCGTGCCAGCCGCCCATCCAGTCCAGATCGCTCTGGCAGTGGCGATCAACGTAGCAGCAGTTGTCCACGTTTGCCGGCGCGCCGGCAATCGGCTGCGCGGGCGTCGCTGGCTGCGGCTGCGCGGGCGCGGCGCATTGCCCGTTCTGAAATGCATGCCAGCCGGCCATCCAGTCCAAATCGCTATGGCATTGCCGGTCAACGTTGCAGCAGTTGTCGATTGGGCCTGTCGGCGCTGGCAACGCAGGTGACGCTGGCGGCGCGATGCTGTCGACGCGGCTGAAATCGACCCAATCCGCCAGCCAGACTTCCCGTCCGTTGCGGTTGATCTTCAGCCAGCGATTGAACTCGCCGACTACTTGCAGAACGGCGCCCGCGTGAACTGTGTCAGCGATAGCGGCACTGCGGCTGGGGGCGGCTCTCAGGTTCAAGCCTCTATTAGCGCGAATGGAATATTCTTGCGCGAATGATACAGCGCAAAATAAAACTGCCGCGATTATTGGCGCAATATATTTTGCTCTCACGCGCAACTCCTTATAAAGACAAGCTCATCAAGCGCTAGAATTTAACACGAAGAAGGATCGTCCACAAGAGCTTGCCAGAATAGGGAGTGGTAAAAATCGCGGTTACACACTGATAAGACGGTGTAAGGCTTGATTGGTATTACAAGACCGGCATGAAAAATGGGCAGAATACTGCATGACAGATCCTAATAACGAGACGAAATCGCAATCTGTGTACTGTTTCGCACTGGGCTAAGCTCCCCTTCCCTCATTTTGGGGTAAGGGGCTGGGGGATGGGGGCAGAAAATCAGGCGATTTTCGCTAATACCAATCAAGCCTTGTAGGGGCGACCTACTAGGTCGCCCGAATTTCTTTGTGTAACGCGGGCGGCATGATATGCCGCCCCTACATTGTTGTCAAACTGGGCAGCTCATATCCGCAATATTCACCACTTCCCCAGAATATGGAGTGGTGAATTTTGGATATGCAATAGTTCCGAACTCCGGAATGGTCTTTTACCACCGAGCACGCCGAGGGGATTGAGGGGGCGAGCCACCGGCTCGCCCGTACGCACAATCTTGATATGAATGCGCTAAGTCCATATCATCAATTTCACCACTCCCCCAGAATTTGATAACGTCGTACGCTTTGCGGCGCGTTAAATGAAAAAGAAAGCCATCTCGCTCTTGAGCTTATGGCGCTTTTGATTAAGATTGAGGGTCTAATAGGGAAGTAGCTCAATCGGCAGAGCAGGTGCCTTTGGAGCACAAGGTTAAAGGTTCGAGTCCTTTCTTCCCTGCACAGCAAGAGCGACAAGTCCGTATTTGCGGGCTTGTTTTGCGAATGTGAGCAGGCGCAGGGTTGGCCAGTCTCCGCTAGCCTGCCATCCGCGCGATGAGGTCGCCCAGGATTTCGATTCCCGCCTGCATGTCGGGCATTGGCACAAAACTGAAGGACAGCCGCAGATGATGCGCTCCGTCCGCGGGATCGGCATAGAAGCCTTTACCCGAGGCGAAGTACAAGCCTTGCCTTTGCGCGCTCGCTTCCAAGTCGTCTACATGGACTGCAGCCGGCAGGCGCAGCCAGATGAAGTAGCCGCCAGCCGGGCGCGTCCATTCCACAGCCGCCGGCATAGAAGTTTGCAGCGCCGCCAAAGCAAAGTCGCGCCGCCGCCGGTATTGCCCGCGCAGCCATTGCACATGCGCTTCCCATTCGCCGCTTCGGCAGAAATCGGCGACGACGGCCGCGCTGAAGGGATTGGCGCCCCCGCCCATGCGCAGCAGGCCGCTCTCTACAAAGCCGGCGATCCGCTCGGCCGAGGCGATAAGCCAGCCGATTCGCAAGCCCGGCGCCAGCGTCTTGGAGAAAGTGCCCAGACGAATGACCTGGTCGCCGCCGGCCAAGGCAAAGAAGCTCGCCGATGAAGCGCCCTCATAACGCAGCTCGCTGTATACATCGTCTTCGACGATAGCGAAGCCATATTCGCGGCTCAATTCGATGACTGCAAGACGCCGTTCGCGCGTCATCGTGATGCCCGACGGATTCTGAAAGTTCGGCACGACGTAGTAGAATCTGGGCTTCTTGCCCCTCGACGCCAGGTCGCGCAATGTTCGTTCCAAGCCGGCGGGGATAATGCCCTCGCCGTCGATCGGCGCGGCGCGGAGCTCAAGCTGATGATCGCGAAAGATATGCAGCGCATCGCGATACGACGGCGCATCCACTAAAACCGCATCTCCAGGTACGGTCAGGCGCTGCGCAACCATGTCGACGCCCCAGGTTGAGCCGCCAATGATCATTAGGTTTTCGCGGTTGATGCCGAGGTCTTCGTGGCAATTCAGCCGCTCGACTAGAAAGTCGATCAGCTGCGAGTTGCCTTGCTCATCGCCATAATTCAGGAATCGAGCCACGCTGCCTTCTCGCCAGGCGGAGCGAATAACGCGTCCCAGCCCGTCGATCGGCAGCAGATCGCTGGCTGGATGACCGGCGAAGAGCGGGATGCTGCCGGCGACGACGCCCTGTGGCGTGGATTCAAGATTCATCTATTTGGGAGTGGCTTCCGGCGGCAGCGGCGTGACATAGGTTTTGTCGCCGCGGGCGCGCTCAAAGTTTGCTTGCGCGGCCGCCAACAAGTTGGGCTTGGCAAGCAAATCAAAGCCGGCGAGCGCCATTGCCTTGGCGGCGAAGATCATGCCTTTGGCGCCGATGCTCGAGCCGGAGGAAGCCACCGTTTGCCAACTGTGGCCGGGTGTGCCCAGCGGCCAGCAAGTCGTAGTGATCTGACCGGTAGGCGTGATCCAACTGACATCAGCGACTTCGGTTGAACCGCCCATACGCGGCGGCGTCGACGAATGCGGAAAGACTCGTTCCCATAGCGGGTCGTCTATCGCCGCCGGATCTAATTCAGCGCTGGTCGATTTCGCCATCCTGTTGAATCCGTCTTGCAGCGAGCCTTCGGGAAAAGTCGCTTGCAGCTCACGGGCGAACTGGCGCTCCTGTTCGCTGAAGACCATATCGTCCACAGCCGCCATTTTTTTGTAGAGAAGATCGGAAATCACCGTGTTGGGCAGTATGTCGTAACAACCGGTGATGAACTCGATCTCGTGCGTCGTACCGCTCATCAGCGCCGCGCCCTTGGCGATATCCTGCATCCAGCGATATATCTCTTCGACCTGCTCGCGCTGCGGCGCCCGCACAAAATACCAAACTTGTGCAAAAGCCGGCACGACGTTCGGCGCCTGCCCGCCACTGGTGACGACGCTGTGGACCCGCGAATCAGGCGGGACATGCTCGCGCATGTAATTGACGCCGGCATCCATCAGCATCACGCCGTCAAGCGCACTGCGACCCAACCAGGGAGAAGCGCCTGCATGCGCGGCGACGCCGCGGAAGTTCACCTTGAAAGAATTCATCGCCAGCGACGAGCCGCTCCAGGTGATGTTGCTGGCGCCCGGGTGCCAACTGATGGCGGCGTCCAGGTCATCGAAAACGCCGTCGCGCGCCATAAATGTCTTGCCCACCAGCGTCTCCTCCGCCGGGCAGCCATAAAAGCGAATTGCGCCCTTGATCCCGCCCCGCGTCATCGCCGCTTTCAGCGCCATGACCGAAGCCATGCAAGCGGCGCCGTATAGGTTGTGCCCGCAGCCGTGCCCGGGTCCGCCCGCTTCAATTGGCGTTTTATCGCTGGCGAGCGCCTGCGATAATCCGGGCAGCGCGTCATACTCGCCCAGGAAGCCGATGATTGGCGCTCCTTCGCCCCACTCGGCGATGAAGGCGGTCGGCATGCCGCCGGCGCCCCAGGTAATGGAGAAACCGTCGTCCTCCAACTTGCGCGCCAGCAGCTTCGCCGCGTATGTTTCTTGCAGCGCAACCTGCGGATGATCCCAGATATCTTTGGCGATATAACTGAGTTCTTCGCTTTCGTCATCAATATGCGCAAGGATAAGAGCGCTCGCGTCCATCGGCGTCCTCCGATTTTCCATTGCCGCTCGCTCTTGAGATTAGCGCATTCAATTGAAATATAGTAGTGAGCATTGCCTCGGGAGGGGAGTTTTTCAAGGAATTACGGGCTTTTGAAGTCCCTCCCTCATTTTGGGGGAGGGATTTAGGGTGGGGGAAACGATGGATATATCAACACATTCACCACTACATTGCCCCGGTGACGCAGCCATCGGCGCCCGCCGCCGGAATAAAGCGCGCCGCGCGAGACAACTATACCAATGGAACAGGCTTCGTGGAAAAACACGAGACGCCCCGCGGGGCGCGGGGCGTCGGGGGACGGAATAAAACTGCTTATAATAATTTTAGTTTGTTAATGTAAGGCTAACAGCTTTGGGCGACCAAGTCAAGCAAATCTGTACAAATTCGCAACCGTATCTTTGGACATTTCTTATGAATTATATGCGGTCTTGGCGCTCATTCTGGCTGTTCGTTATTTGCCCGCGCCGGCCAAAGCCGGTGTTTTTCCCAAGGCTTCCAACATTTCTTCGACCCTTGTGAATTTAACCCGGCTGCGCCCGCAGTCGATGCCGCGCCGCAATTCAATTTCATCCAGAATCTTCCACTCATCGAACGATATGAATGCCGGTTTGCGCATCCGCACCATTTCCAATACGCTGTCGCAGCGTGTATCGGACGGCTGCAGCACATCGCCCGCGGCTAGATCGTCCAAGAAACAGTTGGTTGATTCTATGGCATCAGGTTTATTGGTGCCGATGATGCCGCTCGGTCCCCGCTTGATCCACCCGACGACATAATTCCCCTTCAAGCGTTCCTTACCTTCGTGCTTGGTCAGCACGCGTCCGCGATCATTGGGGATCGTGCCCCAGCGATCATAAAATGGCACATCGCGCAGCGGCACCCCGCGATAACCGACCGAACGAAAGATCATATCGACCGGGAAGACTTCAAATTGATCGGTGGCGCGTGGGCGCAGGTTGCCGTTTTCGTCCAAGACCAGTTCGTTCTTTACGATTTTCATCGCCTCGACTTTACCGTTGCCGATAATCTCGCTGGGAGAAACGAGGAAGCGCATGATGATGCGTCGGGATTTACCGGTAATGCCGCGATCGACATAAGACTGCAGAATCTTGACATTGCGGATGGCGCTGCGATCGCGCGCTTCTTTGAGGTGCGTCGCGCTTAATTCATCCAAAGAAGCGTCTTCGCAGTCGACGATGATATCGGCGTCAGCCATCTCACCTAGCTCTTTGATCTCGGGATTGGTGAAGGCGGCTTGCGCCGGACCGCGACGTCCCAGCACATAAATCTCTTCGACATCGCTTTTTCGCAACGCGTCCAGGGCATAGTCGGCGATATCAGTCCCGTACAACTCCTGCGGCGTCCGCGCCAGGATGCGCGCGACATCCATCGCCACATTGCCGACCCCGATCACAGCCACCCGTTTAATGCCGCTCAAGTCGAAATCATAAGCGCGATAATCCGGATGTCCATTGTACCAGCCGACAAACTCGGTCGCGGCATAACTGTTGAGCATGTCTTCGCCCGCTATGCCCAGCTTCCGGTCCGTCTGCGCGCCGACCGCGTAAAGAATTCCGTGATAATGCTCACTTAGGTCAAAGCGGCTGATCTCGGTACCGAATTCGACATTGCCGAAGAAGCTGAAGCGCTCATGAGACGCGATGCGGCTGTACAGCTTGGTGACTGATTTGATCTTGGCATGGTCGGGCGCGACGCCGCCACGCACCAGCCCGAAAGGAGTCGGCAAGCGCTCATACATATCGACAAAGATTTCTGGCTCTCGCTGTTTGAGCAATTGGTCGGCAGCATAAAAGCCCGATGGACCCGATCCAATGATAGCCACCCGTATTTTTGCGGTTTTGCCGTTCAAAGTCGTCATTAAGCTGCCCTGCTGTCATCCTACCGGGATGACTAAATCCTTTCGGAATGGCGTCAGCGATACAAGTTCACCCTTGCCATCAACCACGAAGAGGTCTTCAATTCGCGCGCCGAAGCCGCGTTCAGGATAATACAAGCCGGGTTCGATGGTCAAGACATTTCCAATTTGGCAGAAATCATCGCGGCGCAAATGACTGATCGACGGGCGCTCGTGAATATCGATGCCAACGCCATGCCCCAAACTGTGGACGTAACCCTCCATCGTGCTTGGATGCGTTCTGGTAGTCGCATGCCCAGCCTTCTCAAAATGATCGAGAACCGCTTCTTGCATCAGATGCGTCGGTTTGTTGAGGCCGAACGCCTCAACTGAAATATCGAATGCTTCCATCACCGTATCGTAAACCTCGCGCACTTCGGGCGGCGCGTAGCCGATGCACCAGGTGCGTGTCATATCGTGGTGATAGCCGCCGCCCAGCTCGCGCGGGAAGAGATCAAATACGATGGCCTGTCCCACTCGCAGAGGCATAGCAGCCTCGCCGCGACTATGCGGGAAACCGGCATCGCGCCCTTGAGCGAAGATCATATTCGTGTCTTCCAAGCCGCGCGCCATCAGTTCGCGCCGCACCAGGTTTTTCACATCGCCGATGGTCACGCGCGCCCGGTCTTCATTGATCAGGCAACTGCCATCGCGCCGCAAACCGGCGATGAAATCCCAGGCGAGCGCCATCACGGCGTTGGCGCGCGCCGCAACCGCTTTGATACGCGCGATCTCGTCCTCGTCCTTCGTGAGCATCGCCTCTTCGATCAGCGTATTCTCGGCTTCAGCCAGAAACTCATATTGCGCCAAGTCTGCTTTTAATGATTCGTAGAGCGCGATCGTCTGGTTGACTTGCCAGGTCCCGTAAAGGCCGATGCGCCCAGCACGCAAGCCAAGGCGGCGCAAGACATCGGACCAATGCAGCACGGTCGCTCTTATGCTGTCGCCTTCGGCTTCTTTGTAGCGGTCATAGAAACCGAGCTCGACATCAGTCAGTACATCAATGCGGGCTTTCACCGCCTCTTCCAATTCCATCCGATTGCAGACGAGCAGCGCCGGCTTGTCCGCGACTTTGAATATAGAGCCATGCGTGATGCGGGCGCCATCGCTGAGGTAATAGCGCGCCGTGTTGAATTCTTCGCCGCCAGTCACGATGAACGCGTCCAACTCACGTTCGCGCATCAGCCGATCAATGTCAGACTTCATCGGTCAATCTCCTCCAACAGATGCGAACCGCCAACCATCGATTGGCATCTATGAAGGCACAAGTTTAGCAGGGATTCGGGCAGAATTTCAACTGAGGGGCTTTAGCGCCGCCAGCAAATCTGTCTCTTGCTCGGGCAGGACGGTGCGTGGATCTAACAAAACACGGCCCTCTGCGATGCGCGCGATCACCGGCGGTTTCGCCCGGCGCATCTTGTGCAGGAGTCCATTGGGCGATTCGCTCTCGATAGCTATCAGCGCGGTTGGCAGTGACGCACCGGGCAGGCTGCCGCCGCCAACAGTCGATTCGCCTCTGAGGACTTCGCCGCCGAGTTGCGCCGCCCAAGTTTGCGCAGTCTTCCTGATGTCGTCCAGCGAGCGCGATATCATGCGCCAGACCGGTACAGCTTCCAGCGCCTCATCGCGCCGATAATGGTCCAAAGTGGCGAATAGCGCGGCATAGGTCAACTTGTCGACGCGTAAGGCGCGCGCCAGCGGATGACGCTTGAGCGTCGCCAGCGCGTCGGCTTTGCCGACGATGACGCCAGCCTGTGGCCCGCCCAGCAGCTTGTCTCCGCTGAAGCAGACCAGATCGACGCCGGCGGCGACGCTCTCTTGAACCGTCGGTTCGTGATCGAGGCCAAATTGCGCCGTGTCCATCAGCGCGCCGCTGCCCAGATCGTCGATCGCTAGCAAGCCGCGCTCGCCCGCTAGCGCGGCCATTTGATTCAGCGACGGCTGCTCGACAAAGCCAACCTGTTTGAAATTGGAGGAATGGACGCGGAGCAGCAGAGCTGAATTGTCGCTCAGCGCCGCTTCATAATCGGCAATTCGCGTACGATTGGTCGTGCCAACTTCCACCAGTTTTGCGCCGCTCTCTCGCATGATCTCCGGAATGCGGAAGCCGCCTCCGATCTCTACCAGTTGCCCGCGCGAGATAACTACTTCGCGGCTTTTGGCGAGCGCGCTTAGAATCAGGATCAAAGCGGAGGCGTTGTTGTTGACGACCAGGGCGTCTTCGGCGCCGGTCAGGTCACGCAGGACGCCGCTAGCGTGCGCCAGACGGCTGCCGCGCGCCCCGGTCTCGAGATCGAATTCCAGCGTATTGTAGCCGACGGATGCCGCCAACATTGCCGCCCGCGCGCTGTCTGAAAGCGGCGCGCGCCCAAGATTGGTATGGATAATCACGCCGGTTGCGTTGATGACGGGGCGCAAGGACGGTTTGTACTGGCGCGTTAGCGTGTTCTCGATTTCATGTATCAGATCGCGCTCGCAAACCTCGACCAATGCTGAACCCAAAATCGCCCGCCGGGCGCCCGAAAGTTGCGCCCGTATCGCCCGAATAACGGATGCGCGACCGTAAGCCTTCACCAGTTCCTGAATGGCGCCGCGCGCGAGCATGGATTCAACTGAGGGCAGCTGCCGCAGCCGAGCCTGCTTATCGATCATGCGCCAGCTCTCGGTAGCGCAGAAATACCTCTAGCACGACGAACAAGAGGACTACAACCAAAAAAGCGGGCAGCGAGAGATATCGTGGAATCATAAGCCAAGCACAGATGACCACGACGATGCCGACCCAAACACTGCGCCGAACGACCACGCCGGTAACGGGATACGGGTCATTCTTGGACGCCAATAATTGACTTGCCAATAGGACGAGCGGGATTGCTGTACCGGTCACCGCTATCTGCAAGAGAATGAAGAACAGCCAGATTTCAGCGCCGATACGTGGACGCGCCGACACGACCAAATAAGCCAAGCCACCCCAGCCGCCGATGAATAGCAGCAGCGACGCCAGCAGAACGCCTCGCTGTTCGCCATCGGCGCGGCGATCCAAAGTTTTGATTAACCTCTGCGGCATGTCTCGAACGGATCGATCGTGGAGCATTCGTTGTCGCCTGAACTTACTGATCAGAGGCGCTGGCTGTGGCCTGCCGCCGCCAAGCCAACTCACGACCATTGTACGCCCAACCTTCAATATAGGCAGACGGGCGAAGGACGAATCGCTCTCAACTTAGCCGTTCGAGCAGCGCCTGCGTTTCACTGGATGGTTTGACGCCGAGCTGGCGCTTGAGCAAACGCTCCAGAATCGTATATTGCTGCCGCGCATCGGCGTTGCGCCCAAGGTTGATATACATTTGCATGGCGCCACGATGAATGTCTTCACGCTGCGGCGCCTCTCTCAGCGCCCGCGCATAATATCCGAGCGCCTCCTCCCAGGCCTCCTGGTCCGTCTTCAAGCGCGCCATGCCAATCAGCGCCTCGGCGTACAAAGCTTGCAATTGACTGCGGCGCTCTTCCACCCAGGATAATCTCAGCGGGTGCAAGAACGGCGCCTTGTGAATATCAATCGCGCGAAGATAAAGCAGCTCCCGTTCATGCGCGTCGCTGGAGAGCAAAGCGCCTTCCATCGCCTGTTCAAAATCGGCCACATCGTAGTGGCGCACGATCTTGTCGCTCGGCACATAAAAGCCGGTGGAGTAGGTGGTCAATTCGTAATTGGCGCCATCGTCAACATAAGCGGATATCCGCTCGGTTATTTTGCGTTTGGTCACATGGAAGACATTGGTGGCGTCGCGCACGGATAACTTGGGCCAGAAAATCTCAAATATCTGATCGCGCGTGACCAAGGGATTGTCGATGAAATAGAAGAAGAGATTGCGCGGCAAAGCGCCATCCCAACTGCTAACTTCGCGACCGTTGGAAATGGCATGCCCGCGACCAAAAGCATAGACCTCCAGTTGAGGCTTTAAGCTGGTTTCCTTGGCGAAGAGCAGATTGCTGCTGCGATGTTCCGTTCCCAGCACAACCACCTCGTCGCGGTTTACCCAGCTTATCCAAGGATCGTACATCAGCAGACGAGAATTGATCACCAGCTGCGCTTCAGCCGGCAAATTGGCGATCACCGCGTTCATAAATTGACGGAAATCTTCATCCTGCGGGATCCGATCGAGCTCATCCAAGTACAAAACGACGCGTTCAAGCGCAAGCGCAGCGAGATCGGCGGCGAGCGCCTCGCCGATTTCCGCGGCGGAGCCTTGCGCCAGGATATTTTCCAGCGATTGACCAAATCCGGCTTTGACATAGCGGATCTCGTCAACCAGTCCGCGCAGCCAATTTGCCAATGCGCCGGCGCGCTCTGGCAAACGATAATAGAGCAGACCTTCACTGAAGTCGTTTAGGAAATAACTCAAGAAGACATTTCGATGGTTCGTCCAGGGATAAAGAAGCACTACTTTTTTGCCATGAGAAGACGCCCGGAATGACTCGAAGGAGACACTCGATACTGCGTGCGACAACATCGCTTTACCTTTCGATGCGCATCATAAGGCGCCGACGCAGCAACATTTCTAAAACAAATAGCTTCAAACACAATGTTCGCGCGCTGGCGACGGTCAGCGTATGTTACCACAATTGTCATAGCCGCCAAAATAGTTTCAAACCTGGGGTGTGGTGAATGTGTTGATATATCCCTTGTTTCCCCCACCCTAAATCCCTCCCCCAAAATGAGGGAGGGACTTCAAAAGCCCGTGGCCGCTTGCTCCAGCCCAGCGCCTGTGACGCGAGATGATTCGCGAAAATATCGTCTCTCGAATTTGAGGATACGGCCGGCGCCTGGCGACGCCGGTTGTGAAGTTAAGACTCGGCAATCTCTACGGAGGTAATCATATCGGCGGCTATCGAGGCATTCGGACGCTGTGGGTCAATCCGCTGCAGCGCGTCAAGCACAGCCAGGCTGGGCGCATCGGCAACCCGCCCAAAGACAGCGTGATTGCCATCGAGATGCGGCGTTGGCGCGAAGGTGATGAAGAACTGGGAGCCGTTGGTATTGGGACCGGCGTTGGCCATGCTGAGCGTACCCGGCGCGTCATGGCGGATTTGAAGCGCCGCCGGCTCGTCATCCCAACGGTAACCGGGACCGCCGCGCCCCGTGCCGGTGGGGTCGCCGCCCTGCGCCATAAAGCCATCCAAAACGCGGTGGAAGACGACGCCATCGTAAAAGCCGTCGCGCGCGAGGAAGACAAAGTTGTTCACAGTAATGGGCGCGCGGTCTGCGAAGAGCTCGATGTTGACCGCGCCTTTGCTGGTGTTCATGAGGGCGCGGTAGGTCTTCTTTGGGTCGATTTGCATGGCGGGCGGGCTGGCGTATTGCTTGGGCATGGGGAGGCTCCTGTTTGGGATTGGTTGAAGTAGGTGGGGAGGGTAGCAGATAAGGGGCGACAGGGACAGTGCGCCATACACCCCGGCTGATGGCATCGGGAGACTGCACAGGCGGCGCTTGGCTAGACAGTCGCCAGGTCTTGCGCTATATTGACTTAGCTTTATTGTCATGGAGGGTGAATCGCTTTGCAGACGCGGTGGAAGATATCGAACATCCCTGTCAATCGTTGCGAGAGACTGCCCAGTCTTCGGAGCCCGAAGGGTTACGTCTGCATCCTCCATGACTTGAAGACCGGCAATTACTTTATTGAGAGCGCCGATCTTCCCAGATCTCTCATAAAGTTTTGGCGCAACAAATCGCCGAAACGATATAAGCTAGTTCGCATACTAAGGGCGGACGAAGCGGTTAGACTAAGGAAGCATCTCCATCAACGGTATAAGAAATTCTGGATTCGCAACCACCGTGGCTGGTTTCGTTTGGACAGCGCGCAATTGCGCGACCTGGATCAGTTCATCGCGCGCTGTTCGCGGCATATCGATGTTTCCTCAGAACAGTTGGAACGCTGGAATCTGAAGTATTTTGCGGGCGGCTTTTATAAGCATTTGCCAAAACAGCGACTGCCGAGCGGTTATGTTTATGTCTTAAAGGATCATTACACCGAAGACTACAAAATCGGGTATACGAGTCATCCCCTCAAGCGCATCAAGTATTTGGAGGAAAAGGCATCAGGCGATGTGGAATATGTTCACATCCTGCAAAGCGAGCGAGTGAAAGAAACCGAGGCCTATCTGCACAAGCGATTTCAAACCAGCCGAACGCGCCCGTACAAGAACTGGGAATGGTTTCAACTGGGCGATGCGCATTTGCAAGAGATCAAGCAACTTGCTACTGGTCCGCGTGACGCAGAAGAAGCGCCGGCGCAAAGGAGGGCAGCCGAGCCTCAACGTGGTCATGCTCCGCCGCGTCCAACTCAAAATCATTCAGTTGAACGGCGGCGAGCCACAAATACAAGCGAGGATACACAACCAGTTGCGACGACGCGCGGACGGGAACGATCTAGCAGTCGCGCAAGAAGAATACGCGGCTTGTCAATTTGGATCAGCACAGTCTTGATTGTTGTAGTCTTGCTTTATATCGCGATTATGACGCAAGAGGGCAACTCGGCTTTGCAGACGCTTGCCAACCCGATACAGACCGCCGTGGCGGTCTTGACATCCCGGTAGCTAACACGAATCGGATCATCGCTGTTGGTCTCGGCTTGCGTTAGACTCGTGCGAACAGCCCCAATACGCACAAGTCGCGGGAATAATCGAAATGACCAGCCTCGCCCCCTTCCAGCGCCAATTCAGCGAAAATTGCGCTCTATGCTAGAATCCTAGGCTATTGTTTCACTAGACCTTGGCATCCCCAATGTCCCAACTAACCTCCCTCTTCCAAACACTCCCCTACGGACCCGCGCCCGAATCGGCGGACGCCGCTGAAGCCTGGCTTGACGCGCGCGAGCGCAAGTTCGATCTCTTCGTCAACAACGCCTGGACCGCGCCCGCCGAGGGTAACACCCTGGCTATCTCCAACCCAGCCCGCGGCGAGCCGCTGGCGCAAGTCGCCGACGCCTCCGCCGCTGATATCGAAGCCGCCGTAGCGGCCGCTCGCAGCGCTTACCATACCTGGTCGGCGCTGAAGCCACATCAGCGCGCCCGCCATCTCTACGCAATCGCCCGCAACATACAGAAGCATGCCCGTCTGCTGGCGGTGGTAGAGAGCCTGGACAACGGCAAACCCATCCGTGAAGCGCGCGATATTGATGTGCCGCTGGCCGCTCGTCATTTCTATTATCATGCCGGCTGGGCGCAGCTGATGGAAACCGAACTCCACGAATATAAATCGCTGGGCGTCGTTGGGCAGGTGATCCCCTGGAACTTCCCGCTCTTGATGCTGGCTTGGAAGATCGCGCCGGCGTTGGCGACGGGCAATACGGTCGTCATCAAACCGGCGCCATACACCCCCCTTTCCGCCCTGCTCTTCGCCGAGATCATCGCCGAAGCGGGCATCCCGCCGGGCGTGGTCAACATTGTCACCGGCGGTGATGAGGCGGGCGCAGCGCTGGTTGCGCACGGAGACCTGGACAAAATCGCTTTCACCGGCTCGACCGCGGTCGGGCGCGTCATCCGCCGAGCGAGCGCCGGCAGCGGGATAAAGCTGACGCTGGAGCTGGGAGGCAAGTCACCCTTCCTTGTCTTTGACGACGCCGACCTTGATGGCGCGATTGAAGGGCTGGTCGACGCGATTTTCTTCAATCAGGGCCAGGTCTGCTGCGCCGGCTCGCGTTTGCTGGTTCAAGAAAACATCGCCGATGACTTCCTGGCGCGCCTAAAGCAGCGGATGGCGCGCTTGCGGCTCGGGGACGCGCTGGACAAAGGCATCGATATCGGCGCGGTAATTGACCCGGTCCAATACGAGGCGATCGACAAATGGGTGCGGCGCGGCATCAGCGAAGGCGCCGATGTTTATCAGCCGGCCTGCGACCTGCCGCCGGATCTGAACGGCGGCTGCTTCTATCCGCCGACGCTATTAAGCAATCTGGAGGCGTCCGCCGCTGTCGCCCAAGAAGAGATATTCGGTCCGGTTCTGGTGGCGATGAGCTTCCGAACGCCGAGCGAAGCGGTCGAGTTGGCGAATAATACGCGCTACGGCTTGGCGGCATCGGTCTGGAGCGAAAACATCAGCCTTGCGCTGGAGACGGCGCGGCAGATCAAGGCGGGCAGCATTTGGATCAACAGCGCTAATCTCTTTGACGCGGCCGCCGGCTTCGGCGGCTACCGGGAGAGCGGTTATGGTCGCGAAGGCGGGAAAGAAGGCTTGTACGCGTATTTGCGTCCCCGCTGGCAAGGTCGGGCGCGGCCGCAACTGCCTGATCCGCCAGCCGACTGGGGCGCGCATACGCCACCGGCGCCTCGCAAACTGGGAGCGGGCTCTATCCCAGCGCTCGAGCTTGATCGTACGGCGAAGCTTTACATTGGCGGCAAGCAGGCCCGTCCGGACGGCAACTACACCCGTCAGGTCGTCTCGCCGGCGGGCGCCCTGGTCGGGCAGGTCGGCGATGGCAATCGCAAGGATCTGCGCAACGCGGTGGAAGCGGCGCATTCTGCGAAGAATTGGGCATATTACGCGCCTCACAATCGAGCGCAGATCCTTTATTACATCGGCGAGAATTTGTCGGCGCGGGCTGATGAATTCGCCGGTCGCATCCAGAGCATGACTGAATGCCCGCCCGAAGACGCGCGAACGGAAGTAGACGCTTCTATCGAAAGGCTGTTTCACTGGGCTGCCTTCGCCGACAAGTACGGCGGCAGCGTCCAGGAGACAACGCTGCGTGGTCTGGTCGCTGTCGTGCATGAACCCTTGGGCGTCATCGGCATCGCCTGTCCGGACGAGTCGCCGCTGTTGGCTTTCGTGTCCTTGGCGGCGCCGGCGATTTCGCGCGGCAACACGGTCGTCTGCATCCCTTCGCCGCCCTACCCGCTAAGCGCGACCGATCTCTATCAGGTCTTCGACACGTCGGATTTGCCGGCCGGCGTGGTCAACATCGTCACCGGCGATCGCGATCATCTTACAAAGACGCTGGTCGAGCATGACGATGTCGATAGCCTCTGGTATTTCGGCGACGCCGAGGGGTGTCGCCAAGTGGAAGCGCGCTCAAGTCACAATATCAAGCGCACCTGGGTCAGCTATGGCATAAAGCGCGATTGGCACGATCCCGCGCAAGGCGCCGGCGCTGAATTCCTCCGCGAATCGGTCCAGGTCAAAAACATCTGGGTTCCGACAGGCGCTTAGGCGAATTCCTTCATTAACTCCTGCAGCGCAGACAGCATCAGGTTGGCGCCATTGACGCAGTCGGCGGCTTTCGTCAGTTCATTGGGATTGTGGCTGATGCCGGCCACTGACGGCACAAAGTACATGGCCGCAGGCGCGATATTGGCGATGTTTTGCGTATCGTGACCGGCGAAGCTAAGCATGCGCTGACGCGACAGCCCCAAGGCATCAGCAGCGCGCTCAATTGCGACCATAACCGATTCGCTCATTGTTGCGGGAATCACTGGCGGGGTAGCCTCGTATGAAACGCTCAAGCCATATTCAGCCGCGCACTCGTCTAGCAGCGCGAGCAAGTCCACCTGCATACGATCCATTTCATCGTCGGCGCCGTGCCGGAATTCCAGCCCGCAATAAACCTCGGCTGGCACGATATTGAAGGCGCCCGGCTTCGCGCTGATGATGCCGACGTTGCATACACCCGGGCTGTAATTGTCCATAATATATTCGCGCGCGCGCAATACGAATCTGGCCGCGCCCCATAGGGCGTCGCGCCGCTGATCCATCGGTTTCGTGCCGGCATGCGCCGCCTCGCCGCGGAAGGTCACATGAATGGAACGTATCCCGACGATTGCGTTCACAATACCGATGTCAATGCTGGACGATTCCAAGCGCGTGCCTTGCTCGATATGCAGTTCGACCCAAGCTAGCACATCAGCGCGCGTCGCCGCCAGCATAGACTCCCGCGTGATTCCAATCGCGGAAAAGCGGCGCGTCAATTCGGCGATATCCACACGACTGCGCTCAAAATCGGCCAGCGTCAATTGCCCGACGACCGCCTTGCTGCCCATCAAGCCCATGATGGCGCTTTCTTCATCCGTAAAGTTGACCGCTTCCAGCGTAACAGGCGGCCTAATGTCGCTGTCCTTCAGCGTTCGCAATGCCTCAAACGCGGCCAGCACACCTAGAGACCCGTCGTAGCGCCCGCCGTTGGGCACGCTGTCCAAATGCGAGCCAGCCAGAATCCGCTTCTCGCTGGGCGGTTCGCTGTATAGAATGGCCGATTGATTGCCGGCGCCGTCCATCGAATAAGCCAGTCCCGCTTCGGCTATCTTCGCCTGAAACCATCGGCGAGCTTCAATATCGGCGGCGGTCAGCGCCGGACGCGAGACGCCGCCATCCGCAGTCGCGCCGATCGCCGCCAATTCCTTGAGATCTTCTAGCAGACGAGCCTCATTGATCTTGATCATCGTGTTTCATCCTGTTTCAACGCTCATAAGACCAGGGTCAGGCTTGGACCCGCCGCTGACAAAAATGCGTGAGCGGGTCGATTGCACCTTATCCCAATACTTCAATCGCATTATAATCCGCTAAAGTTGATGCAGACATTATCGTGGAGATTCGCGTGAAACTCTACTCGTGGAATGTGAATGGCATTCGAGCCGCGCAAAAGAAGGGCTTTCTCAATTGGCTGTACGCCGAGCAGCCGGATGTCCTGACGGTGCAAGAGACCAAAGCCTGGCCCGATCAACTTGATCCCGAGTTGCGCCAGCCCGAAGGCTACCACAGCTGGTGGGTTAAAGCCGAGCGCAAGGGTTACAGTGGCGTCGGTTTGTTCAGCAAGAGCGAGCCTCAAGAGGTCAAACTTGGGCTGGGCATCGAGAAATTCGACAGCGAAGGGCGCACCATCATCGCCGATTATGGCGCCTTTACCTTGATGAGCACCTACCTGCCCAACGGCAAGGGCAGCGAGGAGCGCTTGCGCTACAAGATGGAATACAAAGAAGCGTTCCTCGATTACGCCAATGGCTTGCGGGCGGCGGGCAAATCGGTGGTCTTTTGTGGCGACATCAACACAGCGCATAACGAGATTGATCTAACCCATCCCAAACCGAACGCCAAATATTCGGGCTTTTTGCGCGAAGAGCGCGACTGGATGGACAAGGTGGTCGAGCAAGGTTATATCGACAGCTACCGTCATCTCAATCCAGAGCGGGAAGGCGCCTACTCCTGGTGGTCGCTGCGCAGCGGCGCGCGCGCCAAGAACGTCGGCTGGCGGATCGACTACTTCTTCATATCACCCGATCTGCTGGACAAGCTGGCGGGCGCCGAGATCCACGCCGATGTAATGGGCAGCGATCACTGCCCGATCAGTTTGACGCTGGATGTCTAAGGCTCAACGAATGGCTTCAATCAGTTCGCTGTGAATATAAGCCGCATCGCCATCAATCTCAAACTGAACCCAGTCCGTGCTGCCGTAAACTTCTTCGCCCTCAACCCGTTGCAAGCCAAGTATTTCTTCGCCTGGGCGCAGGGTATCGAGGATTGCGCAGTTTGTCCGTGGGCAGGCGCGGACGTTGGCGCCAAGTCCATTGCGCGTCTCCACCACCAGCCTTAGGCTGCTTGTCGCGCTTGGCGCGGGCGTCCAGGTTGATGTCGCGCTCGGTTCCGGGCTGCTAGTCGCCGTGGATGTGAAAGTCGCCGTTGGCGGTGGTTCTGTCGCGGTATATGTCGCTGTTGGCGGAGGCTCTGTCGGAGTATATGTCGCTGTAGGCGGCGATTTGGTGGGCGATGGCGTCGGCGTCGGCTGAATACGGGGCCGGGTTCGGCTCAAAAAGCTTTCGTGGATATAGCTGAGTTCACCTTGGTGGTTTAATTGGATCCAGCGATTGCTGCCGTTTAACTGCGAACCGGTCACGTAACGGCGGACGGCGATCTTGGTCCCAACATCGAGAGTTTGTACTAAGTCACAGCTATGCTTAGCGCAGCGGCGCGCGACCGCGCTGGATTTGACATAGAACACTTCGTTTCGGACCTCAATCGTAGCGGTGGCTGATGGCGGCGGATTCGTCGCGGTGACGGTCGCGTTCGGTGGCGGATTCGTCGGCGTAGATGTTGCCGTCGGCCTCGACAGGGTCCTCGCGGATGCTTGCGCTATTGGCGTATAACTGTCTCCAAATCGCGCGCGAAACTGAAATATCACGCGGTCGCCAGGCGACAGATCGGCTACAGTCTTGACGTCGGTAAAAATTCTTGTCCAACGCGTGAAGGCGCCATCATTGACACTGTAGCGATATTGGTAGTTAGTCGCGCCCGCCGCACTACTCCACTCAAACCTGACGGAATTATGGCTCGACTGGGCGACGCGCACCGCCAGACGCGGGACCTCAGTGGCGGACGGCGGCGGTTCTGTCGCGGTCGGCTCGGCGATGACGATTGCCGCGCGGGCGGTCTCTACTAAATGCCGAACGTCCGTTACCGGATCGCGCTCAGTTATCGCGCCATAGAGCCCTCCGATAATCAGCAGCAAGAATACGATGAACAAGAGCTTCGCGCTCCGATTGCGGCGGCGCGGCTGGGCGGCGCGGTCGCTTCTTTCAAGCGTCGGCGGCGCTGCCGCCCGGCTCGTCGTTCGATGCGCGGTGGATCGCTGGCGGGCGGGACGCGCCTGGCTACTCGATGGAACGGCGGCCGCCCGGTTGACATGGCGGTGTGAAGTCGAACGCGGTCGAGACGCGTCTGGCTCACTCTTCTCTAGCAAGCTGGAAAGCGTCTCGCTTCGACGCCGTTCTTGCTGGCTCCCTTGCCTTGCCAACCCCAATTGGCGCAAGAACTGGAATTGGTCATCTGCCAGATCAAACCACTCGCTTGCGCTCGCCCCGCCAACGAATTCCAGCAGCTCGCGTTCAATACGCTTGGCGTTGTCCGCCTGAAAGACTAGCGCTACCTCGACTTCAAACGCCTGCGCTAGGTGGCGGGAAAGGTCCGAGGGAGCGCCCGGCAGCCGGATTTGGTAGCGGTCGCCATAAGAAACATCGCGAAGAAAACAGACATAGCCGGCCGGCGGCTCCAGCGGCGGCTGGCTGCCAAAAATAGCCGGCCGAATTTGCCGAATGTTCCAATCTTCCATGCGCGCATTATAACCCATAGAAGAGCGCTGCTGCCCGCCCAAGTCTCAAGTATAATTGGCTAATGAACCTGCGGGACATCATCAACGCCAGTTTCAACGAGGCGGTCAAAGTCTTGACAATGGGCACATCCAGCAGCGCGCTTTTTCGCGCGCGCGAACGCGCCTATGTCAAATCGCTAATCAAACAATTGCAAAGCGAATATGAGAATGAAGATCAGCGCGTCTTCGCATCTTCGAAGCGGGGCAATGCCAACGATTTCGGGACGAATCACCTGCTTTACGACATCGCGGTCTGCAGAATTGGCGCGGGCGGAACCGCCGAACGCAAGCCCGAAGATTTTCTTTATGTCGCCGAGGCGCTTTGGCAAATCGAAATCGATTTTTCGCGCGAATGGCGGTCGGTGATACAAGCGGTCAACCGCCTCAACTGCGGGGCCGCGCCCGACAAACTGCTCATTGCTTCAGCGCTCGCGCAGGGCAACGAGCGACTGTTGAATACTTTGCGGACGCCCGCTGCCGCAGGCAAGAGCCGCTGGCATATTGCCTTCGTCCCGCATCCGGAGGACTGGGAAGACGACAAAGGCGCGCCACAGGTCTGGCGGCTCGCGGAAGACGGATGGGCAGTGGCGCCATGAGCCATTGGGCTTTCGCTGAACGCGCGGGCATAGGCCTGGCGAATGAGATTCTGGCGATAAACTTTGGCGAGGATAAGAGAGAATGATGCTCAAAACCGGACTGTTTCTCGGTCTAACATTGATCGCGCTGATATTATCCGCAACTTTTTTGCCGGACGATGCGTTACAAAGTATGAGAACTTGGATCACCAGTGATTTCGAGGAGCGACACGTGAGCGAAAGCGACAAAGTCTTGACCAATATCTTCCGCGTCGATTTGACCCAATCCGAGTCGAACCCAACGAGAGTCAGCCTGGATGTAGAAGGCGAGCACCCGGATGGCTGCGAGTATCCGGTCATCGTAAGCCAGTCCCGTCGGGGCAATATCGTTAATGTCGAAGTTTATCGAGAAGTGCCGGTTGATGTATTCTGTCCGATGATCCTCAAGCCCTACCGCGGCACGATCGCCTTGGATGGCGATTTCGAGCCGGGCGAATACACGATCAACGTCAATACGCACTCCCAAGCGATCGAGATCTGAAAGAGCAAATTCATGCGCATGCGCGTTCTATTCCTGATTTCGATATTACTGCTGGGGGGTTTGCCGCTAATCTCGGCGCAAGACCGGGGCGGCAGGATCTCCCTCACGGTATATAACGAGGGCGCCGCCCTGATAAGCGAACTACGCTCGATTGCGCTCGAAGCAGGCCTCAACAACATCATCTTACGCGATATCGCCGAGACGACCGATGCGGCCTCGATCCGCTTTAGGTCCCGCAGTGATCCGGCGGAATTCACCGTTTTTGAACAGAGCTACCGATATATCGAGCTCGATGCCGGCGCGCTGTTGAAACCCTATGTCGCTAGAACCGTCGACATCGCCGTCGCCAGCGGCGAAACATACAGCGGAGACCTCTTGCAATTGCGCGACGAAAAGGCGATTTTGCTGACGGGTTCAAACGAAATTGTATACATCAGCCTCTACGATATCCGCGGTATTGCCTTCCCGCCGCCAGCGCTTGACTTAAGCCCGGGCGCGGAATTGCGTCTGCTGTTGCAGAGCGAAAGCGCGGGCGAGCATGAGGTGGAACTGGCTTATCTGGCAGGCGGCTTGAACTGGACCGCCGATTACAGCGTCTCGCTTAACGCTGACGATACCGCGCTCGACCTGCGCGGATTGGTGACCCTGAGCAATTATAGCGGGCGCGCGTACCGAGACGCCTCGCTGAAGTTAATCGCGGGCGAGGTCAGCCGGATAGAAACCGGCGCCGAAGCGTTCGTCCAGGAGCGCATGATGGCGATGAGCGCCGCCGCGGACGAGAGCGCTGGCGTGGAAGAGCGGGAGTTCAGCGAATACAAACTCTACGCCGTCGCGCGCCCAGTCACGGTTGAGGACGGGGAAACGAAACAGATCGAATTCGTCAGCGGCGCGGATATCGCAGCGAAAATCACATTCGTCTTCGATAGCTCGCCCGCCTTTCGCGGTTATTACTCGCCGATTGATTACCATGAAGGCCGCGGGGCGGCCAGCGCGAACGTTCGAACCTTTCTCGAATTCAGCACTGGCGCCGACCTGCCGGCGGGGCGCGTTCGCATTTACAAGCCGGATGTTGATGGAGCGAGCCTGTTAATCGGCGAGAGCGCAATCGGCCACACGCCGCAGGGTGAAGCTCTTATGATTGGGATCGGCGCCGCCTTTGACTTGACGGGTCTGCGGACGCAGACGGACTTCAGTTTTGTTTCGCGGCGCGTCGCCCGCGAATCATTCGAGATCCGCCTCCGCAACCGCAAGGACGACGCGGTGGAGATCATCGTGCCTGAACGGCTCTACCGCTGGAGCGATTGGCAGATCATCGAGAGCTCGGCGCCATTCGTGAAGGTGGACAACGCCAGCATCGAATTCGCCATCACGGTAGAGCCAGGCGCGGAAGAAGTGTTGACCTATGTCGTAGAGTACCGCTTTCCTGAGGAAACATAGACCGCAGTTACGACGCGTCCACTAATCGTAAGGGCGGCTTCCGGGTGCCGCGCCAATTCAACTGACGGGATGCCGCGAACGTTCGCCTCGGTCAATCCGGCGTCTCGCAGAGGCCGAAGCTGTCGGTCATGAATTGTTTGTGGGAGTCGAAGGCATCCGAATCTTCGCCATCCCATAGTCGCTCATAGCCGGCGTCGCCGCGGAGCGCCCAGGAATTCTTTACATCAGCTAGATCCGTCTGCAGGATGCGCAGCACGCGCCACTGAATCCTCGGGTCCAGCACCGGGAAAACGACTTCCACTCGATTGAGCAGATTCCGCCGCATCAGGTCGGCGCTGCCCATGAACAGCTGCTGGTGTTCGGGCGCGTTGCGGAAGTAATAGATACGGCTGTGCTCGAGGTAGCGCCCGACGATGCTCTTGACGGAGATATTCTCGCTCAAGCGCGGCACGCCCGGACGCAGGCAGCACAGCCCACGCACGATCAAGTCAATCTTGACGCCCGCTTGCGATGCTTGATATAGCTTCTTGATGATCTGGTCTTCTTCGAGCTGATTCATTTTGAAAATCATGCGGGCGTCTTCGCCGCGCCGCGCCGCCGCAATTTCGTTATCGATCAGCCCGATCAAGGTATCCCGCAGATATTCCGGCGCCACAAGCAGGTGATTGTAGGTTGTATCAGGCGCGTAACCAGTGAGGCGGTTGAACAGGCGCGACGCGTCATCGCCGATCCGCTCGTTGCAGGTGAAGAGGCCGATATCGGCGTAGAGGCGCGCGGTCGCCGCGTTGTAATTGCCGGTGCCAAGATGCACGTAACGGCGCATGCCATCGCGCTCGCGGCGGACGACCAAAGAAATTTTGGCGTGCGTTTTGACCGGCAGCTCTTCCACGCCATAGATGACATGCACGCCCTTCTCCTCCAGCGCCGTCACCCACTCCAGGTTATTCTCTTCGTCGAAGCGCGCCTTGAGCTCAACCAGCACGGTAACTTGCTTTTCGTTATCGCGCGCCTCCAACAAGTCATTGACCACGGGCGAATTCTTGCCGACGCGGTACAAGGTGGTCTTTATCGCCAGCACATCGGGATCGCGCGCCGCCCGCTTGAAGAAATCCTCGACCGGCGAAAATGAATCATAAGGGTGGTGCACGATGACATCCTGCTTGCGGATCACCTCAAAGAAACCAGTCGATTGGGCGAAGGGCTTGGGCAGGCGCGGCACATAAGGCGGGTCTTTCAGGTCCGGTCGATCTATCCGCAGCATTTCGAATAAATCCGCTGAGCCCAGCTTGCCGCTGATGCGGAAGACCTCCCGCGTGGACGGCACCTCGAGCGAGCTCGCCAGCCGGTTGAGCATGCGCTCGCTGATGCCAGCCGGCACGCTCAAGCGCACAACCGAGCCAAAGCGCCTTTCCTTCACGCCCTGCTCGATGATCGCTTTGACATCCAGCAGGTCTTCTTCTTGTTCGTGCTCGTAATCAATATCGGCATTGCGCAGGATTCGGAAGGGAAACGCTTCTATGATTTGCATGCCGGGGAAGAGATCGGAGAGGTAATCGCCAATGATATCTTCAATCCAGAGGAAGTGATACCCATCATGCACCTCGCCGGTGTAATTGGTCATCACCTTCTCGAGATGGACGATCCGAGGCAAGATATCGACCGGTACCTTGATGCGGGCGAAATCAATGCCAGTGGCCAGCTCGCCATTTTCGCGCTCCAGATACACGCCAAGATTCAAGCTCAAGTTCGAGATGAAGGGGAAGGGGCGCGCATGGTCGACAGCCAGCGGCGTCAATACCGGGTAGACCTCCGAGCGGAAATAATAGGTGATGGCGTCGCGCTCGCCCTCGCTGAGCTGATCGGTGGTGATGAAATGCACGCCCTCGCGCGCCAGCAATTCAAAGACCTGAGTGCGCGCCTTGCGCTGCCGCGCAATTAACTCCGAGACTTCGTCGTGGATACGGCGCAGCAACTGCATCGGTGTGATGCCATCGGGCCGCGTCCGCGGATTGTTGAAATGCAGCCGCTGAAAATAAGCGCCGACGCGCACCATGTAGAATTCATCGAGGTTATTGCCGACGATGGCGATGAACTTGACACGCTCGAGCAGGGGCGTCGATTCGTCTTCCGCGAGCGCCAATACGCGCTTCTGAAAATCAATCGTACTCAATTCGCGATTGATAAAATTCTCCCGCGTCAGTTCCAACGCTTGTTCTTCCCCTGCTTCTATCATGCTGTCGCTCGTATTCGCTCGCCAATCCAGACCATGTAGCTATCCAAATCATACTGTATGAATTGCCAAATTGCTAAACGCCCCCGGTGGTGGAGTGGTGAGTTGTTAATATATCCCTCGTTTCCCCCACCCTAAATCCCTCCCCGAACGCCAGTGTCTACGCGGCGCAAATGAGGGAGGGACTTCAAAAGCCCGTAATTCCTTGAAAAACTCCCCTTCCCTCATTTTGGGCTGAGGAGCGGACATGTTTTCAGCACAGACGTCTATCCGCAACAAATTGGAGT